>CAZYTR010000234.1:0-1915 GCA_964650365.1 uncultured Alcaligenaceae bacterium
GCTCCGACCACTGGTAGAAGCGCAACGTGGCGCGTCCGAGGGAGGCCGTTTCGAGCAGCACTTCATCCTCGGCCATCAATCGCGCGCCAGAGTCCGCGCCCTCGACCAAAAGCCGGCACTGCAGCAAAGACTCGCACTCGGGGGTCGTGACCATGGGCTGGGTGAAGATCTATGAAGACGGGGCGTCCCAATGAGACGTTGAGTATGGTGGTTTGTGGAAGCGACCACTTTTCTCAACGGCTGGGAGGCCCCGATGAAAACTCATTATATCGCGTTTGATGTTCATTGTGCATTCACAGAGATGGTGGTGATCGGTTCGTCTGGCCGAGTGTGCAGGCGACAGCGGATGGCAACGAGGATTCGGGACTTGGCGGCGGCCGTGGAGGAAGTACCCAGGCCACGCTGGTTGACGTTCGAGGAAGGGCCGATGGCCGGCTGGTTGTATCGCGATTTGCAAGGTCGAGCCGATAAGCTCCTGGTTTGCGATGCGCGGCGGAACCATCTGATCGCCAAGGACTCGGACAAGGACGATGCCATCGATGCCGAGAAGCTGGCCCAACTGCTGCGCGGCGGGTATCTCAAACCCGTGCATCAGGCAGAATCCTTGGAGAGAGCGATCTTCAAGCAACACGTCGGGCTGTACCACGACAGTGTTCGAGACCGAATACGCATGAGCAATTTGATTCTGGCCCAACTGCGTCGCTTCGGCGTGTTTTCCTCGGAGCGAGAGATGGCTGATAGCGACCACCGCCCGGAATTGCTGCGGAAGTTGCCTACGAGTCGCTTGCTGCGCGAGGACCTCGAATTGCTGTGGCTGAGTTACGACACGCATGTCGAGCAAGCGGAAGTGGCGCGGGCTAGTTTGGAACGAGCGGCCCGACGCGTGCCGATGATTCGTCAATTCGCAGAAGTCCCCGGCATTCGCTGGATTCGAGCGGCCACGTTTTTTGCTTATGTGGACACGCCCTGGCGATTCGGCAGCAAACAGGCTTTGTGGAAGTACGCGGGCATCGGGCTGGAACGCTCGCACAGCGGCAGCGGTCCGACCCGGGTGTGTGTGGCCCAGTACGCCAATCGACGACTGCGCGGCGTGCTGCTGGGAGCGGCCCAGACGGTGATCGCGGTTCGCGACAACCCGTTTTACGATCAGTATCAGCGTTGGACCCAGGAGGAAGGAATTTCGACCCGCAACGCCCGTCGCAATGTGGCCCGCAGCCTGGCGGCGACGTTGTGGGGCATGTGGAAAAACGGCAGCCCGTATCGACCGCAGCTGGTGGCGGCAGGAGGGAAGATCGCAGACACGTTGGCCTTGTCGTAGTAGAATCACGTTCGGGCGCGGCGGAGTTCCGAAGCATGGCATAGACCTCGCCTTCAGGCGTTGAGTCTCGATTTGGGTGAATGAACCCGCCGCCCCTTTTTTGCTACGCCCGCAGATCTTCATGGACCTCCCTTTGGGAAGAGTCCCCGACAAATGCGTAGGCGACTCCTTAACGGAGATGGGCCGATTTAGAAGATCCATTTTGATTCACCGCGACAAACTCAAGACCCGCGGCATGTGACTTCCTGACTCTCGCCCAACAGAAGCTACGACGTACTGGTCATGCCACCGAACAAGGCGCCCCTCAAGAAGCCGAGGAAATAAGCGCGTCCCGCTGGGGGACCCACTTGACTTCTTGCTTCATACAAATGCCATGCTAAGGTTCACTTCGCGCGATTGCCAATTCGGGGCAAGATTCCGCCGGCCGTGCCGAGTCGCACGACCAATGCGCCTGGGAGTGTTTCGGCCGATGCACGACTTCGAAAAACTGGGCGCGTTTTATCTGGGGCGCGAGTACGATCTGGCCAGTCGCACGGCAAAGCCCGACCTGCTGCTCTACGATTCCAAGGACTTGACCACGCACGCCGTATGCGTGGG
>CAZYTR010000235.1:0-1637 GCA_964650365.1 uncultured Alcaligenaceae bacterium
GGACTTGGCCTGCTTTTCCGCCAGCATGAAACAACGAAGTCCGGCGCTGCTGACGTAGTCCACATCGGCGAGGTCCAGCACCAGGCGCTCGCCGTTGACGCTGCAGCGTTCGATAAGCGGCTCGAGCGCACGGCGAAATTCCTCGCTGTTGGCGTGGTCGATCCGGCCCTCGGGGGAGACCACCAGCACGTCGCCAAGAGTCTTGTTGCGGATGTCCATTATTTCACTCGCAGGCGGCGTCGGCCGTCGCATGTCGGAGGTTAGAAAGGTGCGTGCCTGCCCGGCCGGGGCACGTATACTGCGACGCCGATGAATTCCGCGAAGGCGTGCCGCGATTGGGCTGGCTTGCTCTTGGAAATTCTGCCGGGCGCAACGTGCGCACAACCCGATCAGAGCTTTCCCAGGCCATATTAAACACGAAAACAGCGCGGCCCGGCTGTCGGCGTCGCCCGCTCAGCCGAACATAAGGAAAGTTTCGAAGTTGCCGGAGAACAGCTTTGCGCGTATCGCGCTAATCCAGCCAGCCGTCGATGACACTTGCGTAAACGCGGCGAGGCCGGGTGCGGGTGCGGTCAGGCGTCTGCTCATGGCGTCGCTTGACGCCCGGTCGTGCCGGGAGTAGGTTCACGCCCCACAAGACCAAATCAATAAGGTTGTTCCCGTCTTGATCACCACGCTCTCGCTGCTTGCAGTCGGCTTCTTTCTAGGCATGCGCCACGCCACCGATGCCGACCATGTAATCGCGATCTCGACTATCGTCAGTCGCCAGCGCTCGTTGCGCGGTGCCGCGCTGATCGGGGCGTTGTGGGGAGTAGGCCACACGTTGACGGTGGCAATCGTCGGCGGGGCGATCATTCTTTTCTCCGTCGTTATTCCGCCGCGTACAGGGCTGGCGATGGAGTTTGCGGTAGGCGTGATGCTGGTCGTGCTCGGCTTCCTCAACCTTACCGGCCTCAACCAATGGATCCGCGACAACGTGGCGCCGGGTTCCGGCTCCCTTCACGCCCATACCCATGCCCATGGCGACTATGCGCACACCCACACGCACGGCCATGGCGAGGCGAACCACGGGCACCCGGAGAACCGTACGCCGCAGGCTTGGTTGGACCAGAAACTTGGTGGAATCGGGCTCTATCAGATAGTGCGCCCGCTGGTGGTGGGCGTCGTGCACGGGCTGGCCGGATCGGCAGCGGTGGCGCTGCTGGTGCTTACTGCGATCAAGGATCCATTATGGGGCACCGTGTACCTGATGCTGTTCGGCGTCGGCACGATTGCCGGCATGATGCTGATCACCGTGGCGATCGCCGTGCCGTTCTCCTATTCGATCGACCGCTTTCCGCGCTTCAACGCCTATCTGCGCGTTGCCTCCGGGCTGCTGTCACTGGGCTTCGGACTGTTCCTGATTTACTACATCGGCTACGTTGACGGCCTGTTTACCGACAACCCGAAGTGGTCGCCGCAGTGAGACTTGCTGCGCTGGATAAATCAAACTGAATCTTGAGAATCAACGCGCGGAAATCAAGAACTGCTTGCTGCGTTGCAGCATTGACGCCTTTTCATTCGCAAGCTAAATTCGAAAAATGTTGAATGATGTAATCGGGCCGCAACGTACGGCCCGGATGGTGGCGCTGAAGGGA
>CAZYTR010000236.1:0-2124 GCA_964650365.1 uncultured Alcaligenaceae bacterium
CGGCACAAATCGCTGCCGATTGAGGGCGTGCAATTCCACCCCGAAGCAATCCTGACCGAGCACGGGCACGACCTGCTGCGAAACTGGTTGAAGTAGTGGCACCGGCAATCTTGCCGGTGGGGCTGAACGAAGCGAAGCCCAATCAGTCGCGGCAGAATCGCCGTGACCACAGGCAGGATTGCCTGCTTCACTGCACTACATGTCAAAACTCGTCGTCCGGGACAGTCTGCCGGGCTGGGGTACAGACCGGGCACATAGGTGACACGCTAAACCGGGCACATGGGTGACAGGTAGGGTAATCGGCGAGGAGGCTGCCGATGCCCTGGAAAGAGACCTGTCCCATGTCCGAGAGACTCAACTTCGTAAACGATTGGCTGACTCGCCGCGGCTCCATCAGCGGCCTGTGCGAGGTCTATGGCATCAGCCGCAAGACCGGCTGCAAGTGGATCCGTCGCTTCAAGGAACACGGCAAAAGCGGTCTCGAAGACAACAGCAGGGCCTGCCGCAGCCATCCCAACGCCACCGACGCCGAGACAGCCGACCTCGTCATCGCCGCCCGCAAGGCTCATTCCACGTGGGGTCCGAACAAGCTGCGTGACTGGCTGATCCGGCGCCACCCGAAGCTGCCGGCCGCCAGCACCATGGGCGACATCCTCAGGCGCGCCGGCCTGGTCAAGCCCCGCCGCCGCGGCCGTCGCCTGAGGGGCGGCCAGGGGAACGTCGCGGCCTACGACGGGCCCAACAGTGTCTGGTGCATCGACTACAAGGGACAGTTCAGGCTGGGCGACGGCCAGATCTGCTACCCGCTGACCGTGACCGACGGCCACAGCCGCATGATCCTGTGCTGCGAAGGCCACCCCGGCCCTCGTGATGCCGACGCAAGCTCAACTCTGGAATTCGTGTTCAGAGAGTACGGGGTGCCGCGCGCCATCCGCAGCGACAACGGCACACCCTTCGCCAGCATCGGCGCTGGACGCCTGACAGCGCTGAGCGTGCACTGGCTGAAGCTGGGCATAGAACTCCAGCGCATCACGCCGGGCAAGCCGCAGGAGAACGGCCGTCACGAACGCATGCACCGCACGCTGAAAGCAGAAACGGCCAATCCACCGGCATCGAACATGCGCAGGCAACAGGCGCGCTTCGATCGCTGGGTAGAAGAATTCAACTTTGAGCGCCCGCACGAAGCCCTGGACGGGCAGACGCCCGCCTCGGCCTACGAGCTGTCTGAGCGCGAATATCCGGGAGATGTCGGTGATCCCGAGTACCCCGGGCATTACGAAACGCGCAGGGTCAGCAGCAATGGCCTGCTGAAATTCAGAATGGTGAAGGTGTACCTAAGCCAGGCACTCAGCAACGAGCTGGTGGGCATGGTCGAGGTAGCGGACGGAGAGTGGCGAGTGAAGTTTGCGGGATTGGAGCTGGCGACCTACGACGAACGGACCAAGGAGATGAAGCAGATCGGCGGAAGCGCACGTGCATGCAGCAAAGGCAAGAAGTACAAGGAACGAGTGTCACCCATGCGCCCGGTCTAAACTGTCACCCATCTGCCCGGTTCAACAATTGCCAACTTCTCACGCGCCGTGGGTGGTTGGCAAGGCCGCCAAGAGCACCCTAGCGACAAGTGCCAGTTGGTTGCCGACCGTCAATCCGGATACGCTAGATGGGTTGATTCGCAGACGTTATGACGCCTGCACTAGGATTTTGTTACCCGTTGCCGAAATGCTACGCGGTAGAGACGACGTACGATCCTGCGTGCGCTCGCTGCGCAGTGAGGGCTTTCTTGATTGGCACATTTTCATGGCACTATGGCAGTCCATAGTCCAGCGGGGCATGTCAGTTGCTTCATCCAAAGATAGTCGGGTCAAGGCTAGGTTCCAAGCTCTGTTGGCGGGCAACGACGTGTTAAGTCCAAAGGACTTAGAACTTTGGACGTGCGACGTATCTGAGTTAAAGACGAGAATTCACATTCTCTGCGTCCAGGCGGCTATGACCATTGGGCTAGTGGTGAACGTGAGCCCGGCGCCTCTAGCCGCGGTGTGGCAGATGATGAGTAATGCGTATGAGTTCGACCGCAGGGACGTCGAGCACTTGGCCATTCTCTGACGATCTCGGTCTAGCCTGGCA
>CAZYTR010000237.1:0-1519 GCA_964650365.1 uncultured Alcaligenaceae bacterium
ATCCTGTACCGCAAGCGCATTGTCTGCACCGCGCTGTGCCGGGGGGCGGCGCTGCATTACCTCAACGGCACGACCGGCGTGAGCGACTTCAACGTGTGGACCTTTTACGCCGAGCATCCCGAAGCGCCGTTTCCGTTCCAGCACATTGCCAAGCTCGATTTCGGCAGGTCCAGGTTTGGCCAGGACCCGGTGAGTCCCGAGGCCTACGAGGGCAGGCGGGTGGAATTGCAGGGCCGTTCGCTCGACTGCAAGCCCGGCGATGATCCGATCGAAGTAATGCAGCACTACCTCAAGGCCGGCGACACGCCATCGGCGCGTGAACTGCGCGACAAAGCGGTGGTGCTGATCGAGCCCGAACAGTATCTCGGCTACGTCGTCTGGCCATCCCTTGCGGTATCGGTTTCCTGACGCGCCGTTGATAAATCAGTGGGCGCCCGTCCGTAGTGGCCAATAGGCGCTTTCACGCGCTCGTCAACCTGGGCTTCTGACGCGGCATTCGAAGTCCAAAAAATGACGCGGCCCCATCGGCGGAAGGCTTTTGGTTTCCGCTGATGAGGCCGTCGTCTTTATTATTGAACCAGATGACGAAGTGGACAAGGGTAAATGCCGCCGCGCTTTTCTGATTCCTCCTCCCCCCGGCGTGTGGCCAAGAGTTCCTTGCTCGCCGCCGCCTAATGCTGCGCCGGCGAATGTTCCGTTGCTTGCCTCCCGCATCGAAATCCGGTCGGCGCCGCGTCTCATCGCGCGGTTTATCCCGGCAGGAAAATCGCTGCGGGGACGGAATTAAATCCTGTATCGCAGTGCGGAGTCAATCATGCACTGCATCAGGCGGATATTTTGTCGCCGCTTCTGCCAACCTAGGCAGCTTTCCCGGGGGTGGGGGGCGCCGTCCGGCGCCTCAGCCTCATCCCGGGATTGTCGATCCATAAGCTTGAAAGTTTGCACAGCGATGCTTCGAAACAGAAAAACGTTCCGAAGATCGAAACAAACTGCCTGTGCGGGCGGATAGATCGCCTCGAGACGCCCGAAACGATCACCCTCCCCGGGGGTTTGGCTTCCTGTCCGGCGGCCCGTCCGAAGCGCCGCTGGCACCGATACCGCGAACACCGAACGCCCTGAAGCGCTTCTCACCCTTCCGGGCTCGCGTTTGGCCTGTCGGAGGCACCGTATTGTTGGTTTTTTTCCTCACGCTTTCGCCCGAAAACACCACAAGGACGGCATATAAGTCGATGATTGTTTGCGCATGTTGTGCCCGCCTCGGTCAAACCTAACACTTTGATAGATTTGACAAGTTTGCCATTCTGGCCGATAAGTCCATCATGTACGTCGCTTTGCTGGCTTGGAGCGACGAGGCAAGACCAATAACAACGAGATTGCCCGAATGCGCTCAGGTGCGGTACGGTCCTCGTTGCAGGGACCGGACGCCTCAGAAGGGAGGGATTCGCTTGGCGCCGTGCTGCCACGCGAAGCGTTGGTCTGGGTGCTGGCCGCGCTGACCCAGGCTTTTCGCATCCCCTTC
>CAZYTR010000238.1:0-2253 GCA_964650365.1 uncultured Alcaligenaceae bacterium
AGGATACTTCCTTGAAAGCCTGCGAAGGGGTGGCGCCGTCGGGTCCGGTGGTATCGGCGCCGAGTTCGATCTGCGCCTTCAGGCCTGCCACCCGGATTTCGAAAAATTCGTCCAGGTTGTTGTTGACGATGCACAGGAAGCGCAGCCGCTCCAGCAGCGGCACGTCCGCATCTTCGGCCTGCGCCAGCACTCTCCTGTTGAACTCGATCTGCGCCAGTTCCCGATTCAGGTAAAGCTGCGGATTGGAGCGCTTGCTCTTGCGCGACTTGTCGGCGACCAGAGCGGCCCGCTTCTTCGCGGCCTTTTCCGGCGCGAGCGTGGCCGCGCGGTCGGCGGACTCGGCCTTGATTTGCGTACCCTTGTTAATTTTTTGGCTCCCGGGCGATCGGCGACGAACAGGGAAGGGCTGCGCCGTGCCTTCCGGCGCGCTACAGTGCTGCTAACCCTTCGAAGGTGGAACGTAACCCGCTGCAGCGTCGGCACCGGCCCCGAAAAAATACTTTTCGGTCTGCTCCACTAGGTACTTGCGCGCTTTCGGGTCGGCGAGGCTGAGCCGGTTTTCGTTCACCAGCATTTTCTGGTGCTCGAGCCAGCCTTTCCAGGCCTCCTTGGAAACGTTCTCGAATATGCGCTTGCCCAGCTCACCGGGAAAAGGAGGGAAATCCAGCCCCTCGCCATCCCGCCCGAGTTTCGCGCACTTCACTGTTCTTGCCATGTTTTTTTACTATCAACAGGTTATAGATTCTTCCGGGCCGTGTGGTTACAGCCATGTGACAGCCTCATCGCGGAAGATTTCCGATGATTATATGCCCTGCTCACGCTACGACGCCGGCCGAAAGACTTCAGATCGGTTTGACCAGAACCTTGGAACGCCGCTGGTAGTTGTACAACGCCTGTTTCTGCTTCGGCAGCTTGTCCACGCTGGCCTCCGCAAAACCGTGCTCGATGAACCAGTGCGCGGCGCGCGTGGTGAGCACGAACAGGCGCTTGATCCGCTGTTTCTTTGCCTTTTCCTCGATCCACTTCAACAATTGCTCGCCGGCGCCGGCGTCGCGATAGTCCTGATGCACGACCAGGCAGGCGAGCTCCGCCGATTTTTCGTTTGCAAAAGGGTAGAGCGCGGCACAGCCTACGATCACGTGATCGTGCTCGAGCACGCAGAAGCGGTTGATTTCCATCTCCAGCAGTTCACGCGGGCGCTTGACGAGCGTGCCGTCGGCTTCAAGCGGCTCGATCAGCTTCAGAATCCCACCCACGTCCTCGATGCTGGCATCGCTCAACTGTTCGAGCGGATCGCGCGTGACCATGCTGCCCACGCCGTCGTGGGTGAACACCTCCAGCAGCAGCGCGCCGTCGGTGTGGCGGCTCACCAGGTGTACGCGCTCGGTCCCGCCCTTGCACGCCTTGATCGCATGCGGCAGGTACAGCCCGGCATCGTCCGACAGCAAGCGATCCTTGCGCAGCAGTTTCTCCGCATCCGACACGGTGAGTTCGCGCAAGAGCTTGTTGCTCTTGCTCTTCAGCCCGGGTTCATCCATGAGGAACACGAGTTTTTCGGCGCCCAGCGCGATGGCCGTCTCGGCCGCCACGTCCTCCAGCGTCAGATTAAAGATCTCCCCGGTGGGCGAATAGCCGAGCGGGGAGAGCAGCACCAATTCACCGTCATCCAGGCGTGTATTGATCGCATCGGCGTTCACCTTGCGCACCTCGCCGGTGTAGAGCATGTCCACGCCGTCCACCACGCCGCGCGGGCGCGCGGTGACGAAATTGCCGGAGGCCACACGGATATCGGCGTTGGCCATCGGCGAGTTCGGCAGACCCATCGACAGCAGCGCCTCGATCTCAACCCGCAATTGACCGCTGGCCTGCTTCACGCAGGCGAGCGCCTTCTCCTCGGTGACGCGCATGCCGCGCACATA
This sequence comes from uncultured Alcaligenaceae bacterium, assembly GCA_964650365.1. Lineage (GTDB taxonomy): Bacteria > Pseudomonadota > Gammaproteobacteria > Burkholderiales > JACQAP01 > JACQAP01. Next base: position 1,920 of record CAZYTR010000238.1, read on the forward strand.
CTGCGTCTTCAGTTTGGCGGCCTTGATCTGTGCGTCGATCTGCGGACGCGCGCCATGCACCAGCACTAGACGTACTCCAAGGCTCGCCAGCAGATTCAGATCATGTGAGAGCGCGATAAAGCGGCCGTCCGCCACTACTTCTCCGCCGAAGGCAATGACGAATGTGCGTCCGCCGAACGCGTGCACGTAAGGCGCGGCGGCACGGAACCACTGCACGAACTGGGCTTGCTGGCTGGCCTGCATGGGGGGTGGCGTCGGGAGGGAATTTATTTCGGTTGCATCCGGATCGCGCCGTCCAGGCGGATCACTTCGCCGTTGAGCATCTCGTTCTGAA
>CAZYTR010000239.1:0-3426 GCA_964650365.1 uncultured Alcaligenaceae bacterium
CTTCGCCTGCCAGTACGATTCGGCGATCACCACGGCGACATGGTCTCCGACGTAGCGCACCTTGCCTTGTGCCAGGACCGGGTGCGGCGGCTCCTTCATCGGCTGACCGTTGACGTCGGTAATCAGCCAGCCGCAGGGCAGACCATTGATCTTCGCCGCGGCGATGTCCTGCCCGGTGAATACGCCGAGCACGCCGGGTGCTTTCTTCGCCTTGTCCGTATTGATGCTGCGGATCGTGGCATGCGCGTGTGGCGAGCGCAGGAAATACGCGTAGCTCTGCCGATCGAGCCTGACGTCGTCTGTATAGGTGCCGGCTCCGGTCAGGAACCGGTAGTCTTCTTTGCGCTTCACCGAAGCGCCGATCAAGTTCATGTCGGCCATGGTTCAACTCCTCATGTTTTGCGCGCCTGCAAGCACGGCTTTGACAATGTTGTGGTAACCGGTACAACGGCACATATTGCCGTCCAGTTCGGCACGGACGACTTCTTCCGTAAGGTTGCTGTGGCTCTTGGCGATATCGATCGCGCTCATCACCATTCCCGGGGTGCAGAAGCCGCACTGCAGGCCGTGATGATCGCGGAACGCTTCCTGCATCGGGTGCAGGGTCCCGTCGGCGCGGGCAATGCCCTCGATGGTGACAATCTCCGCGCCCTGCGCCTGGGCGGCCAGCATGTTGCAGCACTTGACCGCCTTGCCGTTCATATGGATCGTGCATGCCCCGCACTGCGCCGTGTCGCAGCCTACGTGCGTGCCGGTCAGGCGCAATTGATCGCGAAGCAGGGAAACCAGCAGCGTTCGCGGCTCGACTGCCGCGGTGACGGGTTTCCCATTGACTGTCATTGAAATGTTGATGGACATGAGAACTCCTCCGAACGGGAACCTTCTCGCAACGGCCCCCGAATATTTATTCACGACCTATTCTGGCAAGACAACCACCGAGGTGCGAGAAAACCTCAAGCTCTGACAATAGTCTATGCCGCTGGCGAGCGCTAGGGAAGCGCTGCATAAGTCCGGCGACGCTCAGGGCTTTCTTTTTTTCAGGTTTTTTGACAAGCTACCGTGCCAGCCAGAGATCGTTGCAGAGACGGCGATCCTGGAGTCGGGTATCGAGCCGCAGCCCGGGATGGCATGTAAACGGCGGCACCCTTTTTCCCCAAAGAACAGGATCACTCGAATGGCAAAGTACGGTATCGGCCAGGCAATGGTGCGGCGCGAGGACCAGCGGCTGCTCTACGGGGCAGGTCAGTACGTCGATGACCTGTCGCTACCCGGCGAGGTCTTTGTTGTGTTCATGCGCTCAGCGCACGCGCACGCCCGCATCGTCTCCATCGACGCTAAGGCCGCGCGGAACATGCCCGGCGTGGTGGCCGTGCTGACTGGATCGGACCTCAAGGCCGATGGCATAGGCCCGCTGCCTGACGGACAGGGGCTGAAACGCGCCGACGGCAAACCGATGTGCGGCCCGCCACATTACGCGCTTGCCGTAGACACGGCTCGCTTCGTCGGGGAGCCGCTGGCCGCCGTCATCGCACAAACCCGTCTGCAGGCGGAGGACGCCGCCGAACAGGTGCTGATCGAGTACGCGGAATTGCCGGCGGTCGTGACAATCGAGGCGGCCACCGCCAAGGGCGCGCCGCAACTTTGGCCCGATGCGCCGGGAAACATCGCGGCGCAAACCGAATTCGGCAACAAGGCCGCCTGTGACGCGGCCTTCGCCAGGGCCACACACGTCACCAAGCTGGCGCTCTACAATCAGCGGCTGGTCCCGGTGAGCATGGAGCCGCGCGGGAGTATTGCGCAATTCGATACCCAGACCGGACGCGTAACATTGCGCACCAGTTGCCAGAATCCGTCTGGATTGCAGGGAACGCTCGCCGATGCCGTACTGAAGATTCCGAAGGACAAGGTCCGTGTGATCGTCGGCGATGTCGGCGGCGGCTTCGGCATGAAGACCCAGCTTTACCCCGAAGACGTTGTGTGCGCCTGGGCGGCGCGCAAGCTCGAACGGCCGGTGCACTGGTGCGCCAGCCGCAGCGAGGAGTTTCTCGCCGGCAATCACGGCCGCGACCAGATCGATCACGCGGAACTTGCGTTCGATGCAGAGGGCAAAATCCTCGGATTCAGGGTCGAAATCGTCGGCAACATCGGTGCGCATGCCAGCGGTCCCGGTGCGGTGATCGTGGTGGCGGTCGGGCCCAAGGTGATCACCGGCGTCTATCACATTCCCGCGTTGCACTTGCGCAGCACGGCGGTACTGACGAATACCAACCTTGTCGGTGCGTATCGCGGCGCCGGGCGCCCCGAAGCGATCTTCCTGATCGAGCGGTTGATGGATCAGGCGGCCGCGGAAATGAAAATCGATCCGGCGGAGTTGCGCCGGCGCAATTTTATCCAGCCCGGCGCCATGCCGTATACCTCGCCGATGGGCGAGAAATTCGACAGCGGCAATTTTCCCCATATGCTGAACCGTATTCTCCAGCATGCCGACTGGAAAGGCTTCCCGGCGCGACGCGAGGAGTCCCGCAAGCGTGGCCTGCTGCGCGGACGGGCGATTTCGACGTTTCTGGAATGGACCGGCGCCGTCTTCGAGGAAAAACTGCGGCTCGACGTCGAGTCGGACGGGCGCGTGGTGGTGTACACGGCGATGCAGGCGATGGGGCAAGGCATCGAAACCAGCTACATCCAGATCATTTCAGAGACGCTGGACGTCGATCCGGACTCGATTGTTATTGTGCAGGGTGACAGTGATATCGCCCAGGGCATGGGCAGTATGGGCAGCCGTTCGCTCTACATCGGCGGGTCGGCATTGTTGACGGCGTCAAAGCAGGCCGTGGAGACCGGGAAAAAACTGGCCTCTGAAGCGCTGGAAGCGGCCGCCGGCGACATCGAATATCAGAATGGCCGCTTCAAGGTGGCCGGGACCGATGTCGGGATCGGACTGTTCGAACTCGCGGGCAAACAGCCCGAAGGTCGCATTGCCATTAGCACCCATCAGAAAGTCGAGGGACCCTCGTGGCCGAACAGTTGCCATGTCTGCGAAGTCGAGGTGGATCCGGAAACCGGCGTCACCGGGATCGTGCGCTATACCACCGTCGATGACGTGGGGCGGGTGATCAATCCGCTGATTGTCGCCGGCCAGGTGCACGGCGGAATTGCCCAGGCGGTCGGACAGGCGTTGCTGGAAAATGCGCGTTACGATCCCGAGTCCGGTCAGCTCATCACCGGTTCGCTGCTCGATTACTGCCTGCCGCGCGCCGATGACCTGCCGAAGTTCGATACCCACACCGACGAATCGACGCCGTGCAAGATCAACCCGCTCGGCGCAAAGGGGGTCGGTGAGCTCGGCACCGTCGGAGGCACGCCGACTGTGATCAATGCGTTAATCGATGCTCTGCGACCGCTGGGCGTGAAACACATCGAAATGCC
>CAZYTR010000240.1:0-1782 GCA_964650365.1 uncultured Alcaligenaceae bacterium
CACAGGAACGCCGGGGTTTGCAGCACGTCAACCACCGCCGCGACCGTGGCAATCTCCCCCTCGGCGTGCACGTCGGTCAACACCGGCACGCCGATCTGCTTCCGTACTTCGGCAAGTATCTGCAGTCCGGTGTCCATGCCCAAGCCGCGGAATGACTTGCTGGAGCTTCTGTTGGCCTTGTCGTACGAGGACTTGTAGATGAAGGGCACGCCGACCGCCGCGGCGATTTCCTTGAGCTTTCCTGCCGTATCCAGCGCCATTTCCCGGGATTCGACAACGCAGGGGCCCGCAATCAGGAACATCGGCCGATCCAGCCCGACCTCGAATCCACAGAGCTTCACGCGGACCTCATTTGCGCGGGCCCCTCACGAGCGCTTCCGCGGTCGCATCCCCGAAGGGGCCCCTGCTCTGCGCTGCAGCGCTCCCCGCAATCAGGAACATCGGCCGATCCAGCCCGACCTCGAATCCACAGAGTTTCATAGACTGAGCATCAGGCGATGCTCTTGAGCTTCGCTAATTCGCGTTCCGGCGCTGCGGCATCGCCCTCGGCGTTGCACACCGCCGCCCGGATGAACGCCGAGAACAGCGGATGGCCCGCGCGCGGGGTGGAGGTGAATTCGGGATGAAACTGGCAGCCGACGAACCAGGGATGGCCGGGCAACTCGATCATTTCCGTGAGTTCGTGACTGGGCGAGACCCCGCTCATGCGCATTCCAGCCTCCTTGAGCCGCGCCACGTAGCCGTTGTTGACCTCGTAACGGTGGCGATGCCGCTCCACGATCCTGTCGGCACCATAAATGCCGCGCACCAGCGAATCTGGCATCAGCAGGCATTCCTGTCCTCCCAGCCGCATGGTGCCGCCGAGATCCGAAGTCTCGCTGCGCTGCTCCAGTTTTCCGCTGCTGTCGCGCCACTCCGAAATCAGTGCGATCACCGGATACTTCGTGTTGGGTTCGAACTCGGTGCTGTGCGCGCCTTCCATCCCGGCGACGTGGCGCGCGTATTCGATGACCGCGAGCTGCATTCCCAGGCAGATGCCGAGGTAAGGCACACGGTTTTCGCGGGCGTAGCGGATCGCGTTGATTTTGCCCTCGACTCCGCGCTTGCCGAAGCCGCCAGGGACCAGGATCGCGTCCATGTTCGCCAGCGCGCCGATGCCGTCGGTTTCGATGCTTTCGGAGTCGATGTAGTGGATGTTGATCCGGGTGCTGTTGTGCATGCCGGCGTGAGCAAGCGCCTCGGAGAGTGACTTGTAGGATTCGGTCAGGTCCACGTACTTGCCGACCAGCGCAATATTGACCTCGTGGGCCGGGTGCTCGCGTGCCTGCACCAGCTTTTCCCACTGTGACAGGTCTGCCGGCGGCGCCTTGATATCGAGTTTGCGGCAGACGATCTCATCGAGTTTCTGTAAATGCAGCAGTCCCGGAATCTTGTAGATCGAGTCCACGTCCACCGCCGAAATAACCGCTTCCTCCTCGACGTTGGTGAACAGTGCGATCTTGCGGCGTTCGTTTACCGGCACCACGCGGTCGGCGCGGCACAGCAGGATGTCTGGCTGGATTCCGATCTCGCGCAACTCCTTCACCGAGTGCTGCGTCGGCTTGGTCTTGATCTCGCCTGCCGACGGGATGTACGGAACCAGCGTCAGGTGGATGAAGCAGGTGTTGCCGCGGCCGAGGTGGATGCTCATCTGCCGCACCGCTTCCAGGAACGGCAGGGACTCAATGTCGCCCACCGTGCCGCCGATCTCGCAGATAGCGACTTCGGCGTCCCCGGCCCCCA
>CAZYTR010000241.1:0-4427 GCA_964650365.1 uncultured Alcaligenaceae bacterium
ATCAGCGTAGGTGAGCACACGACGGCCGTTGTCGCGCAAGCCAACACCGGGATCAGCCAGCCGGCTGGTGGGGTTCATCGCGAGCATGTCGACGCCCGGCCCAGTCTCGGTGGCCGCGTGATTGACCGCAGCGGCCCCGGCAGCCCCGCTCATGTCCATTCCAGGCATGTCGGCCATGTTGTGACCCGCATGGGGATCGGCGGTTGGGCCAGACTCAGCCGGCATGGCGCCCATGTCGTGCCCCATGTCGGCCATCGTCAGCATTACGGGACGATCCAGCACTGGAACCATCGCAGTCATGCCCTCCCGGGGCGCCAGCGTTCCCCGGGCAAAACCCGTGCGATCCATCGACTGGGCAAAGATCGTGTACGCCTCATTTCGCTCGGGAGTCACCAGCACATCGAAGGTCTCGGCTGGCGCGATGCGGAACTCTTCCACCGGCACGGGCTTGACCGGCTGGCCATCCGCCGCGATGACGGTCATCCGCAGGCCGGGAATCCGCACATCGAAGTAGCTCATGGCCCCGCTATTGATAAAGCGCAGGCGGACCCGTTGTCCGGGTTCGAACACGGCGGTCCAGTTCTCCGCGGGCGCCTGGCCGTTCATCAGGTAGGTGTAGGTGTAGCCGCTGACGTCCGCGAGATCCGTGCGGTTCATGCGCATCTCGCCCCACATCTTCCGTTCGGCCAGCGCGGTGCGCAGGCCGCCGCGGCGGATGTCGCGGAACAGATCACCGACGGTCGGCTGGTTGAAATTGTAGTAGTCGGACTGCTTCTTGAGTTTCGCGACAACGCGAGCAGGGTTCTCGTCGGTCCAGTCGGACAGCAGCACGACGTAGTCCCGGTCAAAGGACATCGGTTCCGGGTCCCTGGGGTGAATCACCAACGCGCCGTACAGGCCGAGTTGCTCCTGGAGCCCGGAATGACTGTGGTACCAGTAGGTGCCTGACTGGCGGACCGGGAACTGGTAGGTGAAGGTCTCGCCGGGGGCAATACCCGGGAAGCTGAGACCAGGGACCCCGTCCATGCCGGTGGGCAGGAGAATGCCGTGCCAATGAATCGACGTCGGCTCAGTCAGTTGGTTAGTCACCCGCAGCGTGACCGTCGCACCTTCCTGCCAGTGGAGGACGGGAGCAGGCAGCGAGCCGTTCACCGCCACGGCCAGGCGCTCCCGGTCGGTGATGCGCACGGGGAGTTGTCCGATGGTGAGGTCGAACTCCGAACCCCTAAGGTCGGTCGGGCCACGCGAACTGTCGGTCGCCCGGGCAGACCGCCAGGCACCGAGACCGCCCAGGAGGCCAACGGCGCTGGCGCCGATGACAAAGCGGCGCCGACCCGGGTCAGCGGCTGCCATGCAAGATGGAGAAGGACGGGCGTCCTGCCCGTTTCGGATTGTCATGTAGATCTCCTGGTTCGCCAGCCACGGGCTTAAGGCCCGGTTCAACGGGGCGGCGGAGAGATCGCTAGATACGGAGCTGCCCGAGCAGGAGATAGAGCGGCGGATCGCCGCTGTGACGAGTCGCGAAGGAGCGCGACCAGAACTCCGCCGTCAGCGCACGCGGCAACGGGGTAGAAATTTTCGCCAGCAACAGCAGAGCCGGCGTCCCGGACGGAATTGGCGGATCGGCCCGGCCGGAATCGAACGCCACATTCCCGATGACGGAATTCGAGACCTGGCTGGCAACGATGCAGGCCTCTGAACCGTCGGTCACCTGGCAGTGATCGCAGTCGACGTCGGCCGACATCAGGATCATGGCCGTCGCACAGGGCGCGACGAACAGGTGCAGGAGCACGAGCACAACCACCCACGCTGTGCGCCCTGGCCTGCTTGCTGCGCTGCCGAAGCTAATAAGCATCACGCGTCTAAGTTAGCACAGGCGCGCGGTGTTGATCGTCGCCTGGCAGGACATCGCCGTGCTGGAGAAAACGCAGCCGTTAGCGATAGTACTCGATAGTCCCTGAACGACATCGAGTCACTCCCACTCGATTATTGTCGAGCCAGCTAAGTAGCTGTGATCGCTGAGCTTCTCGAAAATCATCATGCCGTTTTACCGTCAGATTGACCGTCAAACCATGCCGCTTATAGAAGGCGGCCGGCTTCAGCAGAAACAGGCCGGCAATGTGCGGGAAATACACGACTTTCCAGGTCATGCGGGCCGATGCGCTCAATGCGGGATGAATCTGCGCCATGCCTGCCCCCGGTTCGGTTGCCGCGCCAAATAGTCACCAATAGTGACTATAAATCACACTTCATAAACCTCGACTTGTAAATAGTTTACGGATTGCCTATTTTAGTCACCATGGGTGAGTCAAAGAACGAAAAGCTAAACCGGCTTCTGGAGACCCTGGGGGACACCACCCTCGTCTCCAGCCGGTGGCTGCGCGCCCACGGCTACCCCAGCAACCTCGTTGCCCGCTACATGGCGAGCGGCTGGCTGCAGTCGCCGGCGCGCGGGGTCTACCTCCGCAAGAGTGGCAAACCGACCTGGGAAGGCCTCCTGCACACCCTGCAGTTGCTAGAGCAGCTCCCCCTCCACGTCGGCGGTCGATTCGCACTGGCCCGCCAAGGTCATGAACACTACCTGCGGCTGGGCGAGTCCGCGACGCTGACTCTGTACGGTCCAGCACGGTTGCCGGCCTGGGCGCGCAAGCTGCCACTCCGCGAGCGTGTGCAGGCATGCGGCAACGGCCCGTTCGACTGGCCGCCACTTTCCTTCAGCGCCGATACGCTGGACGCGACATTGAATGCGCAGGGACTTGAACGCGTGGCGGACGACACGAGCGCGGCCAGCGCCGTCTTCTCTAGCCCGGAGCGGGCAATACTGGAACTGTGCGACGAGAAACCGGACAGCGCCCTAGTGCACGAAGTGAATGCCATCATGCAGGGACTCGCCACCCTCAGGCCGCAACTCGTCAGCTCGTTATTGCAGCGCTGCGGCAGCATCAAGGCCAAACGAATGTTCCTCGCCCTCGCAGATCGCCATCGTCACGCGTGGCTGCCGCATGTGAGCCTGCAGAATGTAGACCTCGGGCGCGGCAAGCGCGTACTTGTTCAAGGCGGCAAACTGAACACCAAATATCAGATCACGTTACCCGCTGACCTCGATGAACAACTGGGATAACCGTTACACCGAGCGCGTGACGCTCCTCGTGGAGATTCTGCCAACGCTCGCGGAGGAGAAGCGCTTCGCGCTGAAAGGTGGAACGGCCATCAATCTCTTCGAGCATGATCTACCGCGCCTCTCCGTCGACATCGACCTGACATGGCTGCCCGTCGGCGAGTTTGCGAAAGACGCGCAGGACATCTCCACAGCGCTGGAAGCCATCGGCGAGCGACTGCGCTCCGGACCGCTGCAATTGAAGGTGCAGACCAGCGGAACCGAAGCGGCGGGCGTCCATCGGCTGATTGCAAGCCGCAACCGTTCGCGCGTACAGATCGAGACGACGCCGGTCATGCGCGGCACCGTCCATCCGGTGCGGACACTGCGCGTGCGCCCTGGCGTCGAGCGCGACTTCGGGTTCGCCGAGATGCAGGTGCTCGACTTCGCGGATCTTTATGCCGGCAAGCTCTCCGCTGCGCTGTCGCGCCAGCACCCTCGCGACCTTTTTGACATGCAGCCGCTACTGGATGAGGGGCGCCTGGATGAACGCCTGTGGCGAACGTTTCTCGTGTATCTCACCTGCAGCCCCAAGCCCGCTGCAGAAATACTGGCACCGCACGAACCTCGCGATTTCGAGCAGACGTTCACGGCGCATTTTCAGGGCATGACCGCAGCGCCAGTGACCGCCGCTTCGCTACTCGATGTGCGGACACGGCTCCTGCAGCGCATTTCCGAATTGCTCGATGCGCCATCGCGCGCGTTCCTCGAATCTGTCGAGCGCGAAGCGCCCGACTTCGACCTTATCGGTCTTTCGCACGCCGCGGAATTGCCCGGTGTGCGTCGCAAGCTCGCCAACCTTGGTCAACGCTCGGCCGCGAAACGCGCCGCCGACTACGAGCGGCTCGCCGCTGCTCTTGCGAGTCGTAACTCGACCTGAGAGCGTAGACTCGGCATCAGCAAGATCGCGCCCGTCCGGCGTTGCGTTGACACCCCAATTCCCCGCGCCCGCTGAAACTGGATTCCGGGTTCGATTCGCGATAGATCTGGATAGATCCCGATAGTCCGCGAATGAACCCTCACTCCCACTCGATGGTTTCCGAGGGTCGGGAGCCCGCGTGATTGTTGGATGTTCCGATCCTCGTCACAGGGATTACCGTCGTTTTTGCCGTCGCGGGACCAATATGGCAGTTAGCACTTACGGCGCAGCGGCATCATCCGCCCGCATCGCGGGCACTTCCAGAGACGCGCCGCCGCTGCGGCCCGTGATGAGACGGATGCCGCCACCGTAGGTCAGGTACGCCCAGAACCAGTTGATCATCGTGGCCAC
>CAZYTR010000242.1:0-12972 GCA_964650365.1 uncultured Alcaligenaceae bacterium
TCCAGCGGCGGAAAGAAGGGGAAAAACCTCAACGCAGAGGCGCAGAGGACGCAAAGGCCGCAGAGAAAACCAGGATTGGGATTGGGACGAGGCCGAGGGCGCGTACGTCGGTGCCGGAAGATCGCCGCTTCCTTGCACCACTTAGAATTCGCAATTCTCTCTATCTTGCCTCTGCGGCCTCTGTGTCCTCTGCGCCTCTGCGTTGGGTGTATACAAGGCGTTGGGTGTATACAAGGCGTTGGGTGTATTCAAGCCGCCGCAGGCGTGCTGTCGCGCGAAGCGCGCTTGCGCTCGTGCTCCTTCAGGTGGCGCTTGCGGATGCGGATGGATTTTGGAGTGATCTCCACCAGTTCGTCGTCGGCGATGAACTCCACCGCTTTTTCCAGCGTGAGTTCGATCGGCGGCACCAGGCGCACTGCTTCATCGGTACCCGACGCACGCACGTTGGTCAGCTGCTTGCCCTTGATCGGGTTGACGACCAGGTCGTTGTCGCGCGAATGAATGCCGATCACCATGCCCTCGTACAGCGCATCGCCCGGCGAAACGAACATTCGGCCGCGATCCTGCAGCTTCCACAGGGCGTAGGCCACAGCCTCGCCATCGTCCTGACTGATCAGGACGCCGTTGCGGCGCTCTTCCATCTCGCCCTTCACCGGGCCGTAGTCGTCGAAAATGTGGCTGGCCAGCCCCATGCCCCGCGTGATGGTGAGGAACTCGCCCTGGAATCCGATCAGCCCGCGCGCGGGAATGCGGTACTCGAGACGCACGCGGCCCTTGCCGTCCGACTGCATGTCCTGCAGGTCGCCGCGGCGGCGGCCGAGTTCTTCCATCACCGCGCCCTGGTGCGCGTCTTCCACGTCCACGGTGAGCAGTTCGTACGGTTCCTGCTTCTCGCCGTCGATGGTCTTCATCACCACCCGCGGGCGGCCCACCGCCAGCTCGTAGCCTTCGCGGCGCATATTTTCGAGCAGGATGGTGAGGTGCAGTTCGCCGCGCCCGGACACCACGAAGGTGTCGGAATCGGCGGTGAACTCCACTTTGAGCGCGACGTTCGATTGCAGTTCGCGTTCGAGGCGCTCGCGAATCTGGCGGCTGGTGACGAATTTGCCTTCCCTGCCCGCCAGCGGCGAGGTATTGACCAGGAAGTTCATGGTGAGCGTGGGTTCGTCCACCTTCAGCAAGGGAAATGCCTCGGGTGTGGCCGGGTCACAAATGGTGACGCCGATGCCGACCTCGTCCACGCCGTTCACCAGCACGATGTCGCCGGCCTGCGCCTCCTCGACCACGGTGCGCTCCAGACCCTTGAACATCATGACCTGGTTGATCTTGGCCATCACCGGCTCGGCTTCCGGTCCATGCATCACGGCGACCTGCTGCCCGGAGCGGATGCGCCCGCGCGCCACGCGCCCTACGCCGATGCGGCCGACGAAGCTGGAATAGTCGAGCGAACAGATCTGCAGTTGCAGCGGCGCGTCGGGATTGGCTTCGCGCACCGGCACATTTTCGAGAATGGCATCGAACAGCGGCCGCAGGTCCTGGCCCGGCTGGTCGTGCTTCAGCGATGCCCAGCCCAGCAGTGCGGAGGCATAAATTACCGGGAAATCGAGCTGCGCCTCGGTGGCGCCGAGCTTGTCGAACAGATCGAAGGTCTGGTTGACCACCCATTCGGAACGCGCGCCGGGGCGATCCACTTTGTTGACCACCACGATCGGCTTGAGTCCCTGCGCCAAGGCCTTGCGGGTGACGAAACGGGTCTGGGGCATCGGCCCTTCGACCGCGTCCACCAGCAGCAAGACGCTGTCCACCATCGACAGCACGCGCTCGACTTCACCGCCGAAGTCGGCGTGGCCGGGCGTGTCGACGATGTTGATGTGGGTGCCCTGATACTGCACGGCGCAGTTCTTGGCGAGGATGGTGATGCCGCGCTCGCGTTCCAGGTCGTTCGAATCCATCACCCGCTCGGTGATGTGCTGGTGGGCGGCAAAGGTGCCTGCCTGGCGCAGCAGCTTGTCCACCAGCGTGGTCTTGCCGTGGTCCACGTGGGCGATGATGGCGATGTTGCGAACGTTGCGGCTCATGTAATGCAGTGTGCAGAAAAAAGGTCGCGCAGTGTACCACAGGCATCGTTTCAATTCATTGAAATTTCTCTCTTTGCCGTCGAAAAACCACTTTCACCGCAGTGAAGGATTTTGATCTGCCTAGGCGCTGGCGCGGAAGACTTCCATAGGCGGCGTACGCAGCACTTTCGCCGTTCCGAGCAGACCCGCGATCGCCACGCCGATCGCGCCAGCGGCCAATCCCACCAGCCATATCCAGGGATCGATTTCGTAGGGCACGTTCAAAACCTGTTTGGCGAGCACGAATCCCACCGCGCTGGCGCCCACTGCGGCGAGTAATCCGGCCAGCGCGCCGATCAGCAGAAACTCCGCCGCCTGCACCGCCCGCATTTGCGCGCTCGCTGCCCCGAGCGTGCGCATCACCGCCGCGTCAAACACGCGTTCGTCGTGGGTGCTGCTCACCGCGGCGTACAGTACCAGCAGTCCGGCGGCGAGGCTGAACAGGAACACGAACTCGATCGCCCGCACCACCTGGTCCATCATGCGCTGGATCTGCCCCAGGATTGCCGCCACGTCGATTACCAGCAGATTCGGGAACTGTCTCACGATTTCGTCCATCACGACCGATCGCGATGCCGGCAGGTGAAGGCTGGTCACGAAGCTGCCGGGATGGCGCTCCAGCAAGCCCGGGGGTGCGATCACGAAGAAGTTCACCCGGAAGGAGTCCCAGTCCACCGTGCGCAGCGAGCTGATCTTCGCCGTCAGGCGCGACCCACCGATGTCGTAGGTCAGGTCATCCCCGAGCTTCAGGCCCAGCGTTTCAGCGATGCCTTGTTCTACCGACAGCAGCGGCTTGCCGGCATCGGAGGCGGCAAACCAGCGGCCGGCGACGATCACGTTGTCCGGCTGCATCTTCTCCGACCACGACAGGTTGAACTCGCGGTCGATAAGTCGGCGCGCCTGATCGTCGACATAATCCTTGGAGGACACGGGCTTTGCGTTCACTTCCACCAGGCGGCCCCGGATCATCGGGAACAGCGCCGGCGGCTGCAATTGCCGGCCAGCAAAGAAGTCCGTGATCTCCGTGACCTGGTCGGGCTGGATGTTCACCAGGAAACGATTCGGCGCATCGGGCGGCAGGCTTCTCTGCCAACTCTCAAGCAGGTCCGAACGCACCAGCGTGAGCAGAATCAACGCCATCATCCCCAGACCCAGCGCGATCACCTGGATCACCGTGCCCATGGTGCGGCGGCGCAGGTTGGCGAGCCCGAAGCGCCAGTTGAGTCCCGCACCGCGGCTGAACGACGACAACATGCGCAGCACCAGCAGCGTCAGAGCAGCCGACGCCATCATGGTGCCAAGCATGCCGCCAAGCACATACAATCCGAGTTTCGGATCCTGCGCCTGCCACAGGATCAGGCCCACCATCGCGGCGCCACCGAGCATATAAGCCGACAGCCCGAACGAGTCCGGCGCACCCAGGTCCCGGCGCAGTACCCGCAAAGTCGGCACTTTCTTGAGCGCAATCAGCGGCGGCAGCGCAAAGCCGAGCAGCAGCACGAACCCCGCGATCAGCCCTTGCAGCACCGGCAACCAGCCCGGCGCAGGCAGGCTTACCGAGACAAAGGGCGCGAGCAGCGCCGCAAGCAGGTACTGGCACACGAAACCGATTGCGCAGCCGATCGCGCTGGCGATCAATCCGATAATCGTGAACTGCAGCACGTGCAACGCGAGAATCAGCGCCTGGCTCGCGCCCAGGCAGCGCATGATCGCGCAGGCGTCCAGATGCCGCTGAAGATAGCGGCGCGCCGCGAGCGCCACGGCAACGCCGGCGAGAATGACCGTCAGCAGGGCGGACAGGCCGAGAAAGCGCTCGGCGCGCGTCAGCGCCGAGTTGATTTCGGGGCGCGCGTCGCGGATGTCTTCGACCCGCTGCCCGGGGCGGATCGTCTGCGCCGCGTAATTGCGAAATGCCGCCACGTCCTGCATGTCGCCGGCCACAAACAGGCGGTACGAAACCCGGCTGCCGACCTGCACCAGGGCAGTGGAAGCGAGATCGTCCATGTTGAACATCAGCCGCGGGCCAAGATTGAGAAATCCGGCGCTCGATTCCGGTTCCTCGCTTACCATCGCGGCCACCTTGAATTCACGCTCTCCAAGAGCAACGCGATCGCCGATGCCGACATCGAGCCGGCGCAACAGGCGATCGTCCACCCAGACGCTTCCCGGCGCCGGAATGCGCGCGGGTTCGAAGTCCGGCCCGGCCGCGGCCTCGCGGATGCGCAGTTTGCCACGCAGCGGATAACCCGCCGACACCGCCTTCACTTCGGCCAGCAGCGCGCGATTTTTTGCCTGCGTCATGCTGGGAAACCGCACGGCTTCGGTGACCGTGAGCCCGAGACGCCTCGCCTCGCTGCGCAACGATTCCGCGATCGGCGCGTCGGAAACCACGACCAGGTCGGCTCCGAGCAACTGGTTGGCTTCGAGTGTGAGAATGCGCCCCACCCGGTCGGCGAAGAAGGCCACCGTCGTCAGACTTGCCACCGCGACGATCAGCGCCACTGCCAGCACACGCTGCTCACCGGCACGCCAGTCGCGACCGAGCATACGTGCTGCCAGGCGCAGCACGGCGCCGGCATTCAAGCGATCAACGGTGCTCATCGCTGGTCAGCCTCCCGGCAGCAAGCTTGAGCTGGCGCGAACAGCGCCTGGCAATCGCCTCGTCGTGGGTCACCAGCAGCAATGTGGTGCGGCTTTCCTTGTTGAGCGCGAACATGAGCGAGATGATTTCCTCGCCTGTGACCGAGTCGAGATTGCCGGTCGGCTCGTCGGCAAACAGCAATCGCGGTTCGGTGGCAAAAGCGCGCGCCACCGCGACGCGCTGCTGCTCCCCGCCGGAAAGCTGCCGCGGATAATGCGCGAGCCTCTCGGCCAGACCCACGCGCGCCAGCCACGCCGCGGCCTTCTCGCGCGCGCCATCGTTACCGGCGAGTTCAAGCGGCAGCATCACGTTTTCCAGCGCGGTCAGCGCCGGCAGGAGCTGGAAAGACTGGAACACGAAGCCGACCTGGTTGCGGCGCAGGCGCGCGCGGCCGTCCTCGTCGAGCGCGAACAGGTTGCAGCCGTTGATGTGCACTTCTCCGGCGGTGGGCACGTCCAGTCCCGCAAGCAGCGCAAGCAGTGTAGTCTTGCCGGAGCCGGACGCACCGAGAATCGCGCAGGCTTCCCCGGCCGCGATTTCCAGCGAGACATCCTGGAGGATGGTGAGCGTGGTGGCGCCGGTGGAGACTTGCTTCGTCAATCCGACCGCCTTCACAATTGGCGGAAAAGGTTCCTGAGACATGTGGCTGCGATTCATTCTGCTGTTGGTCTTGACTGCGGTTGCGCCTGCGCATGCCGCGCGGACGATACTGGTCTTCGGCGACAGCCTGTCGGCGGGCTACGGTCTGCCGCAGGGCAGCGGCTGGGTGAGCCTGCTGGAACACCGGCTCAAGCGCGACCGCCTCGACTATGCCGTCGTCAACGCGAGCATCAGCGGCGAGACCACGCTCGGCGGCCGTAATCGCATCACCGCTACGCTCGCGGAGCACCAGCCGGCGGTCGTCATCGTCCAACTCGGAGCAAACGACGGCCTGCGTGGCAATTCAATCGAACAAACGCGCCGTAATCTCATTGCCATCGTCGAAGCCTCGCGCAAGTCCGGCGCCAAGGTGCTCCTGGTGGGAATGCGCATTCCGCCCAACTACGGCCAGGTTTATACACGGCGCTTCGAAGCGCTGTTCGCCGAGGTGGCTAGACAGCAGAACGCATCGCTGGTTCCGTTCATGCTTCAGGGCTTCGCCGACAAACGCGAATGGTTCCAGTCCGACGGAATCCATCCCGCCGTCCAAGCTCAGCCCAGCATACTCGACAACATTTACCGGCGCCTGCGTGCCCTGCTTGTGCCGAAGCGTACCTGACGGGCGCAAAAAAATGCCGGCGACCGGGCGTGTAAACTGATGCTTCCCGCATCCCGGGCACATCCCGGGTAGTGCGCTTCGGAGCATGAACCAGGACACGGTCACGGTAGCACAGCTTGCCGAATTCGACGACATCGTGGATGTACGTTCGCCCGCCGAGTTCGCCCTGGATCACATTCCCGGCGCGATCAATTGTCCGGTACTCGATGACGAAGAGCGCGCACGCGTCGGCACGCTCTACGTTCAGGTCTCGCCTTTCACCGCCAGGAAAGTCGGTGCGGCGCTGGTCGCGCGCAACGTCGCCCGGCACATTGAGGCGGGTTTCGCCGGCAAGCCGAAGAACTGGCGGCCGCTGATCTACTGCTGGCGCGGTGGGCAGCGCAGCGCCGTGATGAGCCACGTGATACGCGAAATCGGCTGGGACGCGAAGCGGCTGGCCGGCGGATACAAGTCCTACCGCAGCGCGGTGATCGCCGGTATCGAAGCCACCGCCGGGAAGCTTCGCTACCGAGTGATCTGCGGTCTCACCGGTTCCGGCAAGACCATGCTGCTGCTGCATCTCGAAAAACACGGTGCGCAGACGCTCGACCTGGAGAAGATGGCTGCACACCGTGGTTCCCTGCTGGGGGATCTGCCCGGGGAGCAGCAGCCTTCGCAGAAGATGTTCGAGAGCCGGCTGTGGCTGAAACTCAAGAGCCTGGATTCGCGGCGGCCGGTGTTCATCGAGTCGGAAAGCCGCAAGGTCGGCAACCTCAGGGTGCCGGAGCCGCTGATAGAGCGCATGTGGCAGAGCGAATGCGTCTGGCTGGAAGCAGCCGCGCCAGTACGCGTGGCGCTGCTATTGCGCGATTACCGCCACTTCACCGAAGATGCGCAGGCGCTTTGCGCAAAACTTGATTGCCTGCTGCAGCTGCACGGGCACGAAAAGATCAGCGACTGGAAAGACAAGGTCGCCAAAGCCCAGTGGCCGGACTTCGTGACCCAGCTTCTCCAGGAACATTATGATCCCGCGTACGTCAAGTCCATCGCCCGCAACTATCCCAGGCTCGATGGCGCCACTTGCCTGCGGCTGACCGACGGCAGCGACGGGGACTTCGAGCGCGCCGCGCGCTCGTTGCTCGAGCCCGCTCTCGCAGAGACGAATTGACCCCGTCTCACCACGAAGGTCACGAAGGAAACACGAAGGAACACGAAGTAAGACACAAAAATAGTTCGTGATGTGATGGAGCTTTCAAGTTGCGAACCTAGAATCGGAAAGTTCCACGGGAAAAGTTATTGGCCGACCCTTTCACTATGAAAACTCACAATCTTCTTTTTATGTCGTGTCTTTTTTGCTTGTCCTTCGTGTGCCATCGTATTTCCTTCGTGTACCTTCGTGTTAACGCTTCCCAATGAAATTGGCACTGAAAATCGACGTCAACACCTATCTCGGCACCCGCGACGGCGTGCCGCGGCTGATTGACATACTCAAGGCGTACGACGCTGGCGCCACTTTCCTGTTTACGCTCGGTCCCGACCGCTCCGGCCGCGCCTTCAGGCGCCTGTTTCATCCCGGCGTGTTTTCCAGGGCGTGGCGCAATCAGACGGTCCGCAATTACGGATTGAGGACGCTTTTCTACGGCACGCTGCTACCGGCGCCGGACATCGGCACGGAATGCGCCGACATCATGCGCCGGGCTCGCGATGCGGGTTTCGAGGTCGGCATTCACGGCTACGACCGCGTGCTCTGGCAGCGCCGGGCTGCCGGCGCCGACGCGGAGTGGACGCGCCAGCAGATGGAACTAGCCTGCGCGCGATTCCAAGAGATTTTCGGCGAGCCGGCCAGGGTACACGGGGCCGCGGGCTGGCAGATGAACCGCTAAGCCTATCGCCTCACCCAGCGACTGGGCTTCAACTACTGTTCGGACACCCGTGGAAGCGGACCTTTTCTCCCGATTTATCAGGCGGAAATCATTGCCTGTCCGCAACTGCCGACCACCCTGCCCACGCTGGACGAGATGATCGGAACAGGTGGCGTGACCGCCGGCAACGTGGCCAAGCGACTGCTTGAACTGACGCTCGAACCGCCAGAAACCGGCCATGTGTACGCAGCGCAGGCGGAGTTCGAAGGCGGGCGGCTTGCCCCTGTGTTCGAAAAGCTGCTGGAGGGCTGGCATGCGCAGGGCTACGAACTGACTTCGCTGCACGACTACCTGGAATCGCTGGCGACCCGGGACCTGCCGCCCCATGAGATTTCGGCAGGCCCGGTTCCGGGGCGCCTCGGGGCGTTGGCGCTGCAGGGGCGGGCGTTTCTCGCCGGCGCCTGATTCCGCCTATGCTCCAACCTACACCCAACGCAGAGGCGCAGAGGACGCAAAGGACGCAGAGAAGTGCAATTACGGGAGGAACCATAGCGAGTTCGCGTGTCAGGTGCAGTCAATTTCTGGGAGGCATCGACAGAAAATAAATCCTCCTGGAACCGTACAAATCTGTCTTACTCTGCGTTCTCTTGTTCTTCTCGGCGCCTCTGCGTTAAACGGCGTAAAGCCTCATTTTGGTATTGCATTCGGTCAGGGTTTCGGTAAACATAGCCCGCAGGAATGGAATCAACCTTGGTGGGTCTCAAGGTTCCCGATTTCGAGATTGCCTCGACCGGAAACCGGACGTTCAAGCTCTCGGCAGCGCCGGGAAGCTCGCTGGTCTTCTACTTCTATCCCAAGGACAACACCCCCGGCTGCACCACCGAAGGTCAGGAGTTCCGCGACCTGTACGGGGAATTCGCCCGCCGCGGCTGCGCCGTCTACGGCGTCTCGCGCGACAGCATCAAGTCACACGAGGGGTTCAAGGCCAAAATGAGTTTTCCCTTTGAGCTCCTGTCCGATCCCGACGAAAAAGTCTGCACCCTGTTCGGCGTCATGAAGATGAAGAACATGTACGGTAAACAGGTGCGGGGCGTGGAACGCAGCACTTTCGTCATCGATCAGGCAGGCGTAGTTCGCAGGGAATGGCGCGGGCTGAAAGCGCCCGGCCACGCCCGGGAGGTGCTCGAATTCGTCAAAACCCTGAAGTAACCCAATGTTGAATTTTGAATGTTGAGTGTTGAGTGTTGAGTGTTGAATTGGAACTCTTGATTCGCGTGTTTGATTTAGCACTCAACATTCGAAACTCAACACTCAAAACTCAACACTCAAAACTAAGCACTGCAGGCGCCCATGATCCAGCGAAAGCCCGGTCCCACGCTAGTCACCAAGCTGCAACCCCTCACCAAGCTGTTCGTTCTCGACACCAACGTGTTGATGCACGATCCCACCAGCTTGTTCCGCTTCCAGGAACACGACGTATACCTGCCGATGGCCACGCTGGAGGAGCTGGACTCCAACAAGAAGGGCATGTCCGAGGTCGCGCGCAACGCCCGCCAGGCCAGCCGCTTTCTCGACGAGATTGTCTCCAAGGCCGTGGCGGATATTTCCGCCGGCATTCCGCTGGAAAACGCCGGCGCCAAGGAAGCCACCGGACGCCTGTTCCTTCAGACCGAGGCGATCAACGGCGAGCTGCCGGCACGGCTGGCCGCCGGAAAGGCTGACAACCAGGTCATAGGCGTAGTCAAGCATCTCCAGGAGGGGCACGACAAACGCGAAGTGATTCTGGTCAGCAAAGACATCAACATGCGCATCAAGGCGCGTGCGTTGGGCCTGGCGGCCGAAGACTACTTCAACGACAAGGTGCTGGAGGACACCGACCTGCTCTACACCGGCGTGCGCGAATTGCCGGTCGACTTCTGGGACCAGCACGGCAAGGAAATGGAATCCTGGCAGCAGGAAGGCCGTACCTTCTATCGCGTGCGCGGGCCCCTGTGCGCAAGCCTGATGGTGAACGAATTCATCTACCACGAAACCGGCAAACCGTTCTACGCGCAGGTAAAAGAACAGAGCGGCAAGACCGCGGTCCTGCAGACCATCAGGGACAACACCCACCAGAAGAACAACGTGTGGGGCATCACTGCGCGCAATCGCGAGCAGAACTTCGCGCTCAACCTGTTGATGAATCCGGACGTCGATTTCGTGACCCTGCTCGGCCAGGCCGGCACCGGCAAGACGCTGCTGACGCTCGCCGCCGGGCTGATGCAGACTCTCGAGGACAAGGTCTACTCTGAAATCATCATGACCCGCGTCACCGTGCCGGTGGGCGAGGACATCGGCTTCCTGCCCGGCACCGAGGAGGAAAAAATGACGCCTTGGATGGGCGCGCTGGAGGACAACCTCGATGTGCTCAACAAGACGGACGACGAGGCGGGCGAATGGGGGCGCGCGGCCACCCGCGACCTGATCCGCTCCCGCATCAAGGTCAAATCGCTCAATTTCATGCGCGGGCGCACCTTCATCAACAAGTTCCTGATCATCGACGAGGCGCAGAACCTCACACCGAAGCAGATGAAGACGCTGATCACGCGCGCCGGGCCCGGTACCAAGGTCGTGTGCCTCGGAAACATTTCCCAGATCGACACGCCCTACCTGACCGAGGGCAGTTCCGGACTGACCTATGTGGTCGATCGCTTCAAGGGCTGGGTCCATGGCGGCCACGTGACCCTGATGCGCGGCGAGAGATCGCGGCTGGCCGACCACGCCGCCGAGATACTTTGACCCTCTGCAGGGCGTCCTGTTCCTTACCTCGTGGGCGCAAACGACGCAAAGGCCGTGGGCGTTTCCTGGTCATGGTGAGCACTTGGGTCGCAACCGGTAATCACCCATCGAGAACATTCGCTTTTCCTTTGCGCCTCTCGTTTTCCTTTGCGCTCTTTGCGTCGAACGTCTTAGACGCCGGCCATCGGCCGGCTGACCCGCCGCAAGGCGCGGGGCATTGCACAGCATCCACTAACCGACTAAACTCCCGGGCACTACATATGGTGCGTATGCGCTGAAACCCTACAACATATAGATTTAAAGCGAGTGCATAGACCGATCCCACCACCACATTGGGCGTGGCAGGCGATAACGGCCTTGGCTGGAGTATTCACTCTTGTTTCCGCGCTCGCCGATCCAGTAGACCTGTGGCGCATCACTGTCCGCTCCCACCAGCGTGAGCCGCTCAGAGCGGTGGCCACCCTGCAGGCGCTTCCCGAAGAGCGCATTAGCCAGGAATGCCTTTCCATGGGGCCGGAGAGCGACGCACCCGGCTCCGATGCCCCGTTCCTTAGCGCCGCCCGCCTCACGCTAAACGCAGCCGGCGACGCAGTTGAAATTTCCACCGACGCCCCCGTTTCCTCCCCCACCCTGGCGCTGGTCCTTCGGGTCCAGTGTCCAGGGGGCTTTTTTTACGCGCGCCATTTCACGATATTGATCCCGCCTGCCCCGAAGGCAGCGCAGGCATTGGTCCCGCCTTCCCCGAAGGCAACGCAGGCGTCGCCTCGACAGCCGCCACGGGCATTCACGCTGAGAGTCGGCGCGGGTGAATCGGTCGAAAGCCTCGCCGTCTCGATTTTCCCGCACAGCCGCAAGCCACGCCACCTGCTGGTCGAGGAGGTCGTCAATCTGAATCCGCAAGTTTTTCCGGACGGGAAGCTCAAGCCGGTCGCGGCGGGCACGGTGTTGTTTTTCCCCGAGCTTCGCGGGCTGTCCGAACGCGCCGGCAAGCTGGCGTCGAGCGGCCGCAGCGTAGTACCACGGGCGCGGCGGGCAACCGCGGCGAAGCAGCCTGATGCCGGAACCGCTCCCGAAGCCGCAGCCCCAGTCAAACGGCCCGTCAAACGACGAACCGTCGGCGCCAAGCCTGGCGAACCAATCAGGCTGCGCCGGGCTCTGGAGCTTGGCGAGAGGCCGGGGCCCCAGGAATGCCGGTTCCTTCTGCCGCTGTGCGGGGTCGAGCAGGCGCTGGGCGTGGCCCCGCCCGCATTCGAGGAAAAAGCGCGCGGCCTCGAATCCGGCATGCAGGAACTGCGCTTGAAGCAGGAGAGCATAGTGAGCCAGCTCGCCAGGCTGGAGCAGTCGCTGGTGGCGCTGCAGAAAATCGCGGAGGCGCCGGCTCGGCCCGCGCCGCCTGCGCCAGCGCCGAAGCCCGAAATCCGCACGGTGATTAAGACCGAGCCGCTGCCGTGGTATTACTGGGCGGGGTTCGCGGCGATCGCCGTGGCCTTCGCGGTCGGTGGGTTTGTCTTCGGTCGCAGGCAGACGTACGCGGGAACCCTGAGCGAGACCGACGAACGCCTTGATGCGATGCTGGCCTCCGCCGCGACCGCGATACGCGATCTGGATGCCCAACCGGCGCCGGCGCCCAAACGCGTTGCGGCACGACCCGAGCCGCCGTCGCCGAAAACAAAACTGCAGCCTCCGCCCCCTCGCCCACCAGATGTGGTGACCAAACCGCTCGCACAGCGCGAGCCCCCGAAGGAGGAGCCTGCCCTGGCGCCGGCCGCCCCGGTGTTTCAGCCTGACGCCCCCGTGAACCTGGAAATGGCAAGCAGCTCGGCCGCGCAGTCGGTAGGACTATCGAGCAAAGTCCTGATCGAAATGGACCAGGCCCTGGACAACACCCGCTCGATGTTCACGGATGTGGACCGGTTTATCGCGCTGGGGCGCACACAGAACGCCATCAGCCTGCTTCAGTTCCAGGTCCACAAGGATCCCAAGGACCGCGACTCGTGGATCAAGATGATGGCGATCTACCGCCAGGAAAAAATGGATTCCGAACTCGCCGCCGCGGCGCGTGAATTCAAAAGAAACTTCCCGGGCGAGGGATCGTAGGCAGGCCGACGCGGTGCGCCGCCGTCAGAAGCGGCCGGGGTCCGCGAAATTGGCGAAGCGGGTGTACTCGCCCTGGAACACCAGAGTCACGGTGCCGATCGGGCCGTTACGCTGCTTGCTGATGATGACCTCGGCCTTGCCCTTCTCTGCAGAGTCCGGGTTGTAGACTTCGTCGCGATAGATGAACAGGATCACGTCCGCGTCCTGTTCAAGCGCCCCCGATTCGCGCAGATCCGACAT
>CAZYTR010000243.1:0-7289 GCA_964650365.1 uncultured Alcaligenaceae bacterium
GGTGCAGAGCATGCGCGTGATGGAGGTGCTTGCCGATGCCACCAATACCATCGCCGAGGGTGAGGTGATGCAGTTGCTGCACGTTCACAACGCCGACGTCACCGAGACGGATTATCTGCGCGTGATCCGCTCGAAGACGGCTAAGCTGTTCGAGGCTGCCGGACGTCTGGGCGGCATCCTCGCCGGCGTGCCGCGCGCGCAGGAGGATCACCTGGCGGAGTATGGCATGCACCTGGGCACCGCTTTCCAGCTGGTCGACGACATCCTCGACTATTCGGGCGATCTGGCGCGCACCGGGAAGAATCTTGGCGACGATCTGTCCGAGGGCAAGGCAACCCTGCCGCTCCTTCGCGCCATGCGCAACGGCGGTCCCGCGCAGAGCGCTCTCATCCGCAAGGCCATCGTTGAGGGCGGGTTGAGCGATTTCGGGCCGGTGATGCAGGCGATTGAGGAAACGGGTGCGCTCGAATACACGCGCGGGCAGGCGGAAGACTCGGCGCGGCGCGCGCGCGAAGCCATTGCCGGCCTGCCGCATTCTAAATACAAGGATTGTTTGCTAGAATTGGCGGCCTTTGCGGTGACCCGCAATTACTGAAGCATTATCGAGGCTCACCGTCGGGGTGTAGCTCAGCCTGGTAGAGTACTGCGTTCGGGACGCAGGAGTCGGAGGTTCGAACCCTCTCACCCCGACCATTTCACATCACTCCACACCGGAGCCCGCGTGGCCAAGTTCCTCCTAGTCATCGCTGTCTTCATCGTGGTGTATCTGTTTCTTCGCAGCTATCGCAGGCGCGTCGAGGCGGCTCCGCCGCCGGCGGCCGCGGCAAAGCACGGAGAGGACATGGTGCGCTGCCGGATCTGCGGGGTGCATCTGCCGAAGAGCGAAGCCGTCACCTCCCGCGGCGAATTCTATTGCAGCAAGGAACATCTCCAGCTGGCCGACCGGGAAGGCGGCCGCTGACCCGCGCGTGGCCGCGCCGATGAGCAGCGTCTTCTCCTTTCCCGAGCTTCCGTCGGTCGAGCGCCGCAAGTATGGCGACGCGTTCTGGCGCTCGCTGTTCTATTTCAATGTCTATCGCCTCGCCGTAGCGATCACGCTGATAGCGTCGGTGATGATATTGGGCGAGAACATCCCCTTCGGCTCCTACAGCCGCAATACCTTCCTGTACGCGAATATCGCGTACATCATATTCAGCCTGCTTTCGTTTGCGGCGGTCATCCCGCGCAAGCCGTATTTCACCGTGCAGCTTACGGTGCAGATTTGCGCGGACATCCTCTTTATCGTCCTGCTCATGCATGCGAGCGGCGGGGTCGGCAGCGGCCTGGGGCTGCTTTTGCTCGCATCGCTGGCCGCAGTTGGCCTGATCAGCCGCGGGCGCCTGACGCTGTTTTTCGCCGCACTGGCGACGATCGCCGTGCTTGCCGAACACACCTACCAAGTGGTGTTCCTGTATGGATCGACGTCCCAGTTCGCGCAGGCGGGCCTGTTGTGCATCGGATTCTTCGCCACCGGCTGGCTTGCGCACTCGCTTGCCAAACGCGCCGTGGCGATCGAGGCGATTGCGGCACAGCGCGAGGTGGATCTTGCCAACATGGCGCAGGTGAATCAGCTGGTGATCCAGGACATGCAGGACGGGGTGCTGGTGGTGGACGAG
Source organism: uncultured Alcaligenaceae bacterium (assembly GCA_964650365.1). Classification (GTDB taxonomy): domain Bacteria; phylum Pseudomonadota; class Gammaproteobacteria; order Burkholderiales; family JACQAP01; genus JACQAP01. The sequence goes on from CAZYTR010000243.1 coordinate 1,656, forward strand.
CACGGCGCCATTCGCCAGATCAACGGCCGCGCCGAAGCGATCCTGGGACCGTTGCGCGGCAAGCTGCGCGAGGTGCTACTGGCGGACTATGCGCCCACCTTGGCCGCGCGGCTGGAGCAGTGGCGCCGCGATCCGAAGGCTGACTTTGAGCCGCTGCGCACCGTGCTTACACACAAACCAACCGCTGCCCGATTCGTGGCGGTGGGCATCAGCCGCAACGTGGGCGTGGTGATTTTCCTCGAGGACCTCTCGCGCATCCAGCAGCAGGCGCAGCAGCTGAAGCTGGCTTCACTTGGCCGGCTGACCGCCAATATCGCCCACGAGATCCGCAACCCCTTGTCGGCAATCAACCACGCTACCGAGTTGCTGCTGGAGGAGACGGGATTGCGCAGCAAATCACATGCGCGGATGCTGCAGATCATTCACGACAACACCCAGCGGCTGGACCGGATGGTGCAGGACGTTCTCAAGCTGAATCGGCGTGACCAGGCCACGCGCGAGCAATTCAATCTGGGCGGGTACCTGCGCACCTTTGTTTCCGAGTTCTCCGAGATCGAGAAGATTCCCGGCGGTCTCATCCTTATCGACATCGAAGGAGACCCGAGTGTGGCATTCGATCGCAGCCATCTCAATCAGGTGATGTGGAACCTGTGCCGGAACGCTCTGCGATACTGCAGAAAGCAACCCGGCAGCATTCTGTTGCGCGTGCGGCCGGGTCCGCGACAGGGTACGATAGGCTTGAGTGTCATAGATGACGGAACCGGCGTGGCGGAGGCATTGCGCGGGCACCTGTTCGAGCCATTCTTCACTACGGCCTCCAGCGGCACCGGTCTCGGGCTCTACATTGCCCGGGAGATATGTGAAGCCAACGGCGCCACGCTCGAATACGTGGATCGTCCGGTTGGCGCGGAGTTCACCCTGATCGGTAGAGGAGTATGAGCGTGAAACGCAAGGAGCAGAAGGCCGGCGCCATCTCCCGCTCAGTGCTCATCGTCGACGACGAGGAAGACATCCTCGAGCTCATCGAGCTTACCTTGCTGCGCATGGGCCTGGAGGTCGACCGTGCCACCACCGTGAAATCGGCGATCGAGAAGGTCCAGTCCGGCAACTACGAACTTTGCCTCACCGACATGCGGCTTCCCGACGGCGAGGGCCTCGAGCTGGTGCAGTTCATCTCCGACAATCTTTCCGACCTGCCGGTCGCGGTGATCACTGCCCACGGCAATACCGAGAACGCAGTCGCAGCGCTCAAGGCGGGCGCCTTCGATTACCTGGCCAAGCCGGTGTCGCTCGAACAGTTGCGAACGCTGGTGAAATCCGCGCTGTCACTTCCGCAGGCCTCCGCCCCCAAGGCCGTGACCGGGCATGTCCTGCTCGGCGAGTCGGGTGCGATCCAGCAGGTGCGCGAGTTGATCGAGAAGCTGGCGCGCAGCGAGGCGCCGGTGCACATCAGCGGCGAATCCGGCAGCGGCAAGGAGCTCGCGGCGCGGCTCATCCACGAGCAGAGCGCGCGCCGCAGCCAGCCCTTCATGCCCGTCAATTGCGGAGCAATCCCCGAGAATCTGATGGAGTCCGAATTCTTCGGCTACCGCAAGGGTGCGTTCACCGGCGCGGACGCCGACCGCGACGGCTTTTTCCAGGCCGCCAATGGCGGCACCCTGTTTCTTGATGAAGTGGCGGACCTGCCGCTGGCGATGCAGGTGAAACTCCTGCGCGCGATACAAGAGAAGAAGGTGCGCAAGGTGGGTTCCACCCAGGAGGAGCCGGTGGACGTGCGCATCATCAGTGCCACCCATCAGAAACTCGGCGAATGCGTCGAGGCGGGCAAGTTCCGGCACGACTTGTATTACCGGCTCAACGTCATCGAATTGCGCATGCCGGCGCTGCGGGAAATGCGCGAAGACATCCCGCAGTTCGTCGGCTCGCTGCTCGACAAGCTGGCCCGCAATGCCGCGACGAAAAAACCGGACGTAAGCAGCGAGGCGCTTGAAGAACTCAAGCGCTACGACTTCCCCGGCAATGTGCGCGAACTGGAAAACGTGCTGGAACGCGCGATGGCGTTGTGCAGCGACGCCAAGATCACCGCCGACGACCTGCAACTCACCCCACAGGACCTGCCCGAGCAGGTCGTTGCCACCGGCGGCGACAGCAAGGCGCCGCTGCAGGACTATCTCGACCGGGTCGAGAAGGAAGCCATCCTCGAGGCGCTGGAGAAAACCCGCTACAACCGCACGGCCGCCGCCAAGCTCCTCGGCATCACCTTCCGCTCCATGCGCTACAGAATGGAACGGCTTGGTCTGAACTAGTGAGGCGAAAGGCGCGAGGCGGGAAGCGGGCGGATTCCTGGAAGCTCGACGCTTCCGGCCTGCTTTCCGCGGCCGATTACGTGCCGTCACCGAACTGCGATGACAGGCCGGGAGGCGTGAACATCGAGCTCCTGGTCATTCACGACATCAGCCTGCCGCCGGGCGAGTTCGGCGGCCCTGGCATCGTCGAGCTGTTCACCAACCGCCTGGATCCGGCCGCCCACCCTTACTACCGCGAGATCCAGGGCCTCAAGGTTTCGAGCCACTTCCTGATACGCCGCGATGGCGAACTGATTCAGTTCGTCCCTTGTGGCTTGCGCGCATGGCATGCCGGGCAGTCCGAGTGGCGCGGCCGAAGCCAGTGCAACGACTTCTCGATTGGCGTTGAACTCGAAGGGGCCGAGAACCAGCCGTTCGCCGATTCCCAATACGCGGCACTGGCGGACCTGACCCGGACGCTCAAACGCGCTTACCCGATCCAGGACTGCGTCGGGCATTCGGACATCGCCACTCCACCTGGTCGCAAGACCGATCCCGGACCGCAGTTCGACTGGGCGCGCTTTCGCGCGATGCTCGAAAGGCCGTGACGCGTGACGGCGTGACGGGTAAGAGCAAGAGCCTCGGGAGAAATCGGGATTTCGAACTCCAAAACCGGCACTCGGCGGCACCGAGCTGCGGCCGGACTCTCGCGTCACGTCGTCACGTCGTCACGATCGTCACGCGTCACGGTACTTATGAAGATCTTCCACGCCGACAATTACGCGCAGTCGCTGACGCGTTTCGTCACTTCGCGCGCAACTCAACTGCGCCGCCGAGCATTGTATTTTTAAATGTAAAAAATTCTTGACAGGGGGTGTGGTGCTACTAGAATTAGTCATGTCGGTATAGCCAAGGCACAACATATAGTGGTATCAGACAAACGGCGGTTTCAGACAAGAGCACATCCGGTTGTTGCTTCCAGGCGACAAGAATATTCAAGGGAGAAGAAATGCAACTTGCCACCAATCTGACCGCGGCTCTTCCGGTAAGCAATTACTCCACGGTAGATGGCACAGTCGACCGGGATCCGCAGCGTTACGCCCAGTACAAAGTCATCCGCCGCAACGGCGCCGTCGTCGGCTTCGAGCCCGGCAAGATCTCGGTTGCCGTGACCAAAGCTTTCCTGGCCGTCAACGGCGGCCAAGGCGCTGCTTCGGCGCGCGTTCGCGAGCTGGTCGAGAAGCTTGCCGAGACCGTGGTGAACGCGCTGATCCGCCGCCAGCCCAACGGCGGGACCTTCCACATTGAGGACATCCAGGACCAGGTCGAACTCTCCCTGATGCGCTCGGGCGAGCACGAAGTGGCGCGCGCCTACGTGCTGTATCGCGAGGAGCGGGCGCGCGAGCGCGCCAGGAATCGTGAGACGCAAGCGGCGGCCACGGCGCACGCCATCAACGTCATCGAGCACGGCCAGACTCACCCGCTGGACATGGAGCGGCTGACCGGCCTGATCAAGGATTCCTGCGAAGGCCTCGGCCGCGCCGTGGATCCCGCCGTGATCCTGCAGATGACGCTCAAGGACCTGTACGACGGCGTGCCGATGGACGAGGTGCGAAAGTGCGCCATCCTTGCCGCCCGGTCGCTGATCGAGAAGGACCCGGCATACAGCTACGTCACTGCGCGCCTCTTACTTAACAGTGTCCGCTACGAGGTCCTGGGCGAGGAAGTCGCCCAGGCGCAAATGCATTCCCGCTACGCTGAATACTTCCCGGGGTTCATCAAGCGGGGCATCGACGCCGGATTGCTTGACGAGCGGCTCGGCCGTTTCGATCTGCGCTCGCTTGGCGCGGCGCTGGAGGCCAACCACGATTTGAAATTTGGTTACTTGGGCCTGCAAACGCTCTATGACCGCTACTTTTTGCACGTGCACGGTCAACGCATTGAGCTTCCCCAGGCCTTTTTTATGCGTGTGGCGATGGGCCTTGCCATCAACGAAGTCGAGCGCGAGGCCCGCGCCATCGAGTTCTACAACGTGCTGTCGAGCTTCGACTTCATGTCCTCGACGCCTACGCTGTTCAACTCCGGCACGCAGCGCTCGCAGCTTTCCAGCTGCTACCTGACCACGGTTTCAGACGACCTGGAAGGCATTTACGAAGCCATCAAGGAAAACGCGCTGCTGTCGAAGTTTGCCGGCGGCTTGGGCAACGACTGGACTCCGGTTCGGGCGCTGGGCTCCCATATCAAGGGAACCAACGGCAAGTCGCAGGGGGTAGTGCCTTTCCTCAAGGTGGTAAACGACACCGCAGTCGCGGTAAATCAGGGCGGCAAGCGCAGGGGGGCGGTGTGCTCCTACCTGGAGAGCTGGCACCTGGACATTGAGGAATTCCTCGAACTGCGCAAGAACACCGGGGATGACCGCCGCCGCACCCACGATATGAACACCGCCAACTGGATTCCGGACCTGTTCATGAAGCGGATCATGGAAGCCGGCGAGTGGACGCTGTTCTCACCCGCAGATGTGCCCGACCTGCACGACAAGGTCGGCAGGGAGTTCGAGAAGGCCTATACCGAATACGAGCGCGAGACGCAGGCCGGGAAACTCAAACTCTTCAAGCGCATCCCGGCTTTGACGCTGTGGCGCAAGATGCTGACCATGTTGTTCGAGACCGGGCATCCCTGGATCACCTTCAAGGACCCCTGCAACATCCGCAGCCCGCAAAGCCACGTTGGGGTGGTGCACAGCTCCAACCTCTGCACCGAGATTACGCTCAACACTTCGGACAGCGAGATCGCGGTCTGCAACCTGGGTTCGATCAACCTGGTCGCGCACATGAAGGACGGCAAGCTCGATCACGACAAGCTCAAGCAGACGGTGTCCACCGCCATGCGCATGCTCGACAACGTGATCGACGTGAATTATTACGCGGTCAACAAGGCGCGTAACGCCAACTTCAAACATCGTCCGGTCGGCTTGGGCATCATGGGTTTTCAGGACTGCCTGCTCGAGATGCGCGTGCCTTACGCTTCCGGGGAAGCAGTGAACTTCGCCGACCGTTCCATGGAAGCGGTGGCCTACTACGCCTACTGGGCCTCGACCGAACTGGCGGAGGAGCGCGGCCGCTACTCCACTTATGAAGGGTCGCTGTGGTCCAGGGGCATCCTGCCGCAGGATTCGCTCAAATTGCTGGCCGAGGAGCGCGGCGGCTACCTCGAGGTGGACACCTCTTCGAGCATGAACTGGGAGCCGTTGCGCGCGCGCATCAAGCAGTTCGGCATGCGCAATTCCAACTGCCTGGCGATCGCGCCGACCGCAACCATCGCCAATATCGTCGGCGTATCGGCTTCGATC
>CAZYTR010000244.1:0-1711 GCA_964650365.1 uncultured Alcaligenaceae bacterium
GGACCGTCAGGTACGCGATCGCGCAAAGCACGCCCACCACGCCCAGGGTGTAGAGCACGATCTCGCCGCGCCGCTGCCGGAACATGCCCGCAAGGTCGGAGCGCAAGGCGTAAGCGCCCCATCCTGCAAGTGCAAGGCCGGCGGCGGCGGTCAATACAGTCCACAGGGTTCCTTCCAGAAGAATCGCATGGATTGCACCCGCAGTCGCCAGCAGCGCAACGCCCAAGATGAGAATCAGACCGGATCGGAAGAAATTGTCCATTTCAGCGTCGCCATTGCAGGTAGCTGGCATTCAACGTCAGCGCGATGGCGCTCACGATCAGGTAGAACAGCACGGCTTCGCTCCGTATCAGGCCCTGGACGAAATCCGCATAGTGAAGCGCGAACGAAAGGTAGCCGAAGAGGCCGCGCAACGTGTGGGAAACCTGAAAGGTCTGCAGATGTCCGATGAACCAGAAGCTCAGAAGGACCGGTACCGCGATCAGGGCGGCAACGATCTGGTTGTGGGTCAGGGCGGAGAAGAACTGGCCCACCGCGAGGCAGGCCGTTCCCAACAGCACGAATCCGATGTAGCCGGCGACGATCGTGGTCGTCTGTGGGTTGCCGAACAGGTACAGCGGCACCAGATCGATGAATGTGCCGGCCGTCATCAGAAGCAGGATCGTCACGGCACCGAGAAACTTGCCGAGCACGATCTCCCAGGTCTTCAGGGGCAGCGTCATCAGCAGTTCCATGGTGCGGCCGCTGTATTCGCCCGAAAACAGGCGCATCGACACCAGGGGAAGCAGTGTCAGGATCAGGATACCCATGTTGCGGAACGTCTCGTCCATCGAGGCGCTGCCGGTGAGAAACATGTTGTAGGTGAAGAAGTAGCCCGTGCCCACCAGGAACACGGCCACGACGAAATAGGCGATCGGCGACCGGAAGTAGGTCAGCAGTTCTTTCCTGTAGACAGCCAGCACGCCATTCATTTCGACGATCCCCCCGCCGGCTTCTGGCCCACATAGTGCAGAAAGATGTTTTCCAGCGTTGGCTGCTGGCGCTCGAGACGATGGAGGTCCCAGCGGCCGGCTACTACCCGGGCGATCGCAGCCTCGACGCCCTCGCGGACATCGGTCTGGCACTCGACATTGAGCATGCCTTTATTTCCCGGCACGTCGTGCGCGCTAACGGCAATGACCCCGGACACCGCCAACAGTTCCGCGCACAGCGCATCGGCCGGTGCCGTGGCGGTAAGGGTTACCCGGTTGGTCTGCTCGGAGGCACGCTGCAGGCCGCTCGGAGAATCGATGGCGAGCAATTGCCCGTGATCGATGATGGCGACCCGCCGGCAGATCAACGTGACCTCGGGGAGGATGTGGGTGCTCAACAGCACAGCATGTGATGCACCGAAGGCACGGATGACTTCGCGGGTCTCCTGGATCTGTCCCGGGTCGAGGCCCGCGGTCGGTTCGTCGAGCAGGAGCACTTCCGGCTTGCCGAGCAGCGCCTGTGCGAGCCCGAGGCGCTGGCGATACCCTTTCGAAAGTTTGTAGATTTCGCGCTTGACCACTGCCTCCAGCCTGCAGGCATTCGTGACCCGCTCGAGTTCCGAGGCGACTTCGGTTCGGGGTACGCCCTTGACCCTGGCGACGAATTGCAGGTACTGGGAGACGTCGAGCGTGTCATAGAGCGGGGGATACTCCGGCATATAACCGATCTTTCGCGCCGC
>CAZYTR010000245.1:0-3709 GCA_964650365.1 uncultured Alcaligenaceae bacterium
CGAGGTGCGGCTGCGTTACGGCTTTGTGGTCAAGTGCATCGGCGCCGACAAGGACTCAGGCGGCAAGGTTACCGCGGTGCATTGCGAGGTCTACCCGGATTCCAAGTCAGGCACGCCGGGCGCGGACAAATACAAGGTGAAGGGCAACATCCACTGGGTATCGGCGCAGCATGCCTGCAAGGCTGAGGTGCGGCTCTACGACCGCCTGTTCGCGGTGGCGCACCCCGGGTCGGAACGCGACTTCCTTGCCGACATCAATCCGCACTCGAAGACCGTCATCCATGCCTATTGCGAACCCGCGGTCAGGGACGCGAAACCGGAGGAGCGCTTCCAGTTCGAGCGCCACGGCTACTTCATCGCGGATTTGAAGGATTCAAAAGCCGGTGTACCGGTTTTCAACCGCTCGGTCACTTTGCGCGATTCGTGGACTAAGCAGGCAACGTAGCATCCCTTCAGCATCGTGCCGAGGGATGAGCCTAAAGTGGTGGAGGAAAACATGAAGCAGACCAAGCCGACCAATCAGCAGTGGATCGATCGCCGCAATGCCGCCGTGCCGCGCGGTGTGGGCAACGCCTGCGCGATCTATGTGGATCGCGCGGAGGACGCCGAACTGTGGGACGTCGAAGGCCGGCGTTACATCGACTTCGCAGGCGGGATCGCCGTGGTCAACACCGGCCACCGCCACCCGAAGGTCATGGAAGCGGTGCAGGCGCAGTTACTGCGCTTCACCCACACGGCGTTCCAGGTCGTGCCCTACGACTCGTACGTCCTGCTCGCCGAGAGGCTCAACAAGCTCGCGCCGATACCGGGCCAGGTGAAAACCATTCTCTTCTCTACCGGGGCGGAAGCAGTCGAGAACGCGGTAAAGATCGCGCGTGCCTACACCGGGCGTCCCGGCGTGATCGCGTTTTCCGGCGCCTTTCATGGCCGCACCATTTTCACCACCGGCATGACCGGCAAGACCGTGCCGTACAAGGTCGGCTTCGGCCCCTTCGGCGCCGAGGTCTACCACGCGCCCTTCCCGATGGTGGCTCAGGGCGTATCGGTGGATGACGCCATGGCCGGAATCGAGAAGCTGTTCAAGGCCGATATCGAACCCGCGCGCGTCGCCGCCATCGTGGTCGAACCGGTGCAGGGCGAAGGCGGCTACTACGTCGCGCCGTTCGACTTCCTGCGCCGCCTGCGCGCGCTGTGTGACCAGCACGGCATCGTGCTGGTGGCCGACGAGGTGCAAAGCGGCTTCGCGCGCACCGGCAAGTTCTTCGCGATCGAACACTCAGGCGTGTCGCCCGACCTCATTACCGTGGCCAAGAGTCTCGCTGGCGGATTCGTCCTGTCCGGCGTGATCGGGCGCGCGCAGATCATGGATGCTCCGGCGCCAGGCGGGCTGGGCGGCACTTACGCCGGCCACGCGATCGGCTGCGCCGCCGCGCTGGCGGTGATCGACGTGATCGAGGAGGAAAAACTGAACGAACGCAGCCTCAGGATCGGCGAGCGGGTCGTCTCGCGCCTGCAGCAGATGAAGGCGCGCAGCGATACCGCCCCGATCGGCGACATCCGCAACCTCGGCGGTATGGCGGCTTTCGACCTGGTGAAGACGCGCACCGGCAACGAGCCCGACGCCGATGCAGCCAAAGCGCTCACCGCGCGAGCGCTGGCGAACGGCCTCATCATCCTTTCCTGCGGCTTGTACGGCAACGGCATCCGCATCATGGTGCCGCTCACCGTAAGCGACGCCGTGCTCGACGAGGGTCTCGCCATCATCGAGAAATCGCTTGCCGAGATCGCGCAGGCGGCCCGCCTGCCGAGAGAAGCCGCGGCTGCGGTGCGGTAGCGTTTCGTCATCCTCCACGCCGTCCGGCTGCCGCCGCGCAGACACCGCACAGGCGCCTAAGATGGCCGACTCTTCGCGCGAGGCTGCACAAGAGAACCCTCTCTCCGGCCCGGCCCGGCCGTGGCGGCCGGGCATCGCGATACGGCTGACCTTCCTGTTTCATCTCGCCGCCGTGATTGCGCTGCTTGCCCGCCCGGCGTGGTGGCCGTGGGTCGTGGCCGCGCTGGTTGCCAATCACCTGGCGTTGGCCCTGATCGGAATGTGGCCCAGGAGCCGGCTGCTCGGCGACAACATGCTGCGGCTGCCCGACGCGGCGGCGCGCCGCGGAGAAATTGCCATCACGTTCGACGACGGCCCGCATCCGGAAGTCACGCTGCAGGTTCTGGACATTCTCGATCGCTGCGGTGCCAAGGCGAGTTTCTTCTGCGTCGGCGAGAAGGCCGCCGCACATCCCGACATCGTCGGGGAAATCGTGAGACGCGGCCACACCATCGAGAATCACAGCATGCGCCACTCCGGTTTCTTCGGTCTTTACGGACCGGCCGCGCTGCGACGCGACATCGGTGCGGCGCAGTCCGTGCTCGGCGGCATTACCGGGCGTGTGCCGCGTTTCTTCCGCGCGCCGATGGGCATCAGAAATCCGCTGCTCGATCCGGTGATGGCACGGCTCGGACTTCACTACGTGAGCTGGACACGGCGCGGTTTCGACACGATTTCCCGCGATCCCGCGGTTGTACTGGAGCGCTTGAGCGACGGCCTGGCAGCAGGGGACATTCTTCTGCTACACGACCGCCCGTCGGTACATGGCGAGCCGATCGTCCTTGCCGTTCTGCCGGCGCTGCTGCAGAAGCTTTCCGCGGCCGCACTGCGGCCGGTATCGTTGGCGATGGCGTTGCGCTGATGCAGGCCGAGGTTCGCGCGCTCCTGAGGATCGCTGCGCGCCCCTATCTGGCGGCTGGCCTCTATCCCTATTTATTCGCCCGCGGCAAACTCCGTTACGACCCGGTATTCGTATCACTGTTACGCCGCGGCGGGATTGCGGACCGCGCGCGCATTCTGGATCTGGGATGCGGACAGGGTCTGCTTGCCGCGCTGCTGATCGCCGCGCGCCGGCAATATGAAGCCGGTTCTTGGCCCGTCGGTTGGCCTGCCCCACCGTCAACGACGCAACTGTACGGCATCGAGTTGCAGGAGCACCCAGCCAGCTGGGCGCGCATCGCACTTGCGGGAGGTGCTTCCGTGCAGACCGGCGATCTGCGCCATGCCGTGATTCCCGACGCCGACGCGGTATTCATTCTCGACGTACTGCATTACCTCGAACCGGAGGCGCAACAACGCCTGTTGGAGAAGGTGGCTCATGCGCTGCGGGCCGGCGGCACGCTGTTCATGCGGGTCGCCGACATTGCCGCCGGGTTGCGCTTCGGGTTCACCCGCGTCGCCGACCGGTTTCTTGCGATGATGCGAGGCGGGCGGGTCCCGCCGCATCATCACCGCCCGCTCGCGGACTGGACCGCGATGCTGCACCGCTTCGGCTTCGCGGTCGAGGCAGAGCCGATGAGCGAGGGAACGCCGTTCGCCAACGTGTTGCTGGTCGCGCGTGCCGGCCGCGGACCCGGACCTCCCTGACCCGCCAAGGAAGCTCTGACCTTGAGAACGCGCGGGTAACGTCGGAGAATGAGGACATCGGCAGGTTCACTCGAGCAGCCGGACCGGCACATGGAACGAATCCTGGATACGACATTCGAAGGCCGCCGCGCCCAGATCTGGAAGGTCAACCGGCGCTGGGTGTTCGCTTCGGCCGCTGCGGCTGCGCTGGTGGTGATGTTCGCTGGTCTCGCCAACGCGCCGCGAGACCTCGCCTGGGCGCTCGCCCTC
>CAZYTR010000246.1:0-8728 GCA_964650365.1 uncultured Alcaligenaceae bacterium
CAGCTTGAATTCCACGATCGCCGATCCGCCCGCCGGTACGGTGGTGGTCTGCACGTTCTCCTGATACCGGGACCCGCCTTCCGAGTAGACCCTGTCGAAGATTTCGCCGATCACGTGAAAATTCGACGACAGATTCGGTCCGCCGTTGCCGACGTATAGACGCACGCGTTCACCGACCTTTGCCATCAGCGCTTTGTCGCCGACCAGCGCGCCCTCGGAACCGTTGAACACGACGTAGGACGCGTTTTCGTCGATCGCCTTCTGCATGTCGAAGGGCTGCAAGCCCTTCGCCCGATACTTGCCCACGGTGTAGAAGTCACCCTGCACCACTTGGAACTCGCGGTCCACCGGAGGAAGACCTTCGGGCGGCTCGACCAGGATCAGGCCGTACATGCCGTTGGCGACGTGCATGCCGACTGGCGCCGTGGCGCAGTGATAGACATAGAGGCCCTGGTTCAGCGCCTTGAACGTGAATTGCGATGCGTGCCCCGGTGCGGTAAAACTCGAGGCGGCGCCGCCGCCCGGACCGGTCACCGCATGCAGGTCGATGTTGTGCGGCATCTTCGAGTCGGGATGATTCTTGAGGTGGAATTCCACAGTGTCGCCCTGGCGCACGCGGATGAAGGAACCGGGAACCGTGCCACCGAAGGTCCAGAACGTGTAGGTGACGCCTTCGGCCATCGGTTTTTCGATCTCGCGTACTTCGAGATCGACGATTACTTTGGCCGGATGCTTGCGCTGTACCGGCGGCGGCACGTCGGGTGGGCTGGTCAACACCGCCTTGATCGGTTCGCCCTGGGGAGGGCCAAAATCGCCGGCCGCCGATCCACCGGTGTCCTTGCTTTCGCCACACGCCGTGATTATTGCGGTCAATCCGATTGCTGCGTAGCAGACGAGACGTTTCACTTGGTAATCTCCCATGGTTCAACTGTCAGTTGGCGAGCGAGGAATGTGGCGGCCGATCCAGGGCGGCCCACAACCACCGCTTCCTTCACCGGGGCTTCCTTGGTGCAAAGTCTAGGTCCGCCGACGCCGGTCGCGTTTGACGCAGGTCAGACTTCGGTACCGAGGTGTGAGCGTTTTTGCCGACGAGTCGTGCGGCGGGCGGCCGTACTACAGGGATGGTGTCGCTCTGCCGAAGTGCATTTTTCTAAGTCTGGTCCGCAATGCATTCTCGTTGCCCATGCCGGCACCTTAGCCGGGTGCGCCGTACACGATTTGACTTGAGTCAAATGTCTCCCGACCGGCACGCGCTGCTCGACACCGGATTGTCGAGTCGCCGCCGGCAAAGGACGAGGCCACCAAGGGACCGGTCGGAATCGTGGCCTGAGCGTCGCCGCGGTTCTCAAGCCGCCGCGAAAGGCCGATAATCGCGCGGAGACAATAGCAGCTCCCGGCGCCGCGGGGGCGATTGCCGTGCTTTTCACTCCGCTCAAGACCCAGGCGTTCCTGCGCTATTTGCCGCTGTTCTGCGAATTGGCTTCAGAATGCGGCGTCACTGCACGGCCGGGCGAAAGTAAACCTGCTTTTCGCGGTCCACCACTTCGTATTCCTGATTCGGCACCACCAGGAACTGCTCGACCCGGCTGCGTACCGACAGCCCGCGCTCGGAGTAGCCGTGCATGTGCTTCCACAGGTTGTCGAGGAACCACTTCTCCATCCCGCCGTGATTGACCTCGAGTCGCTCGTTTCCCAGGAAGGCGATCGGGATCACGCGGTGGTAGCCGATGAGGTCGTGGTCCACCTGCAGGTACTCGAAGGCGATCATTCCCTGCGGCAACAGCAACGCCCTGTCTTCGATTTTGGCGATGCCGCCTTCGCCGATCGGGATGCGCCATATCACCGCTTCGGTCACCGGTGTGGATTCGCCGGCAAAGAACACGGCGATCGCCAGTACCCCGGCGGCTGCAAACGAGAACACCAGGTCGCGCAGTCTCGCGAACGGTCCTCCCGGTCCGACGTGCAGAACGCGCGCGACCAGCCAGCCGATTGCGGCCCAGCAGAAGATCACCACGCCCAGGAAGAGTTGTTGCAACGGGCCGCTCCAGGCCCACGCACGCAGGCCGGCGAACCCGGCGACGGTGAGCGCGATGAAAATCGTGAGCCCGATGATGTCCCAGCTCCAGCGCGTCCAGCGGAACCACGTGGGCTGGTGCCACAAGCGCAGAAAATACCAGACCCTCAGGTCCCAGGGCGTGGCCAGGCTCTGACGACAGAATGCGCACTGGGAATCGGCGATGACAGTCTCGCGATGACAGTGAGGGCACTCCATTACCATGCGCTCTTCCATGCGCAGGTGCGCTGCTGCCATCTCCATGCGCAGGCGCAGGGCAGGCGAGAGAATGCGGTGTGCGAGCAGGATGATCGCCGCCCAATAAACGACGGCGGATACTGTGGCCAGCAAGGGGCCGAGCGACTGTTCGATCAACAGGAACAGACTACGCATCATTGAGGCACTCCGCGTGTTCCGACAGAGTCATTATATGCGGCGAATTCACCGCGATGAATGACGCCGGATGACGACAGTCTCGCGTGGCACGTATGCAGAGCTTCCCTAGATCAAAGCGTTATCATCATGTCAGCGGATGCGGTAGACCGGCCGCCGCTGCTTATTTACACTGGATGCGCTGCCGCTGTACCGGCGCAGTCCGGACCCCATCAGACCAAGCCCGAGCGCTATGAACGATCCAGCCGTTTCCCAGGTTCTGCCGGCAGACGAGCTGCGTGCGATCGACGCCTGGTGGCGCGCCGCCAATTATCTTTGCGTCGGCCAGATTTACCTGCTCGACAATCCGTTGTTGCGCGAGTCGATCAAGTCCCACCACGTCAAGCCGCGCCTGCTGGGCCACTGGGGCACCTGCCCCGGGCTCAATCTGATCTACGCGCACCTCAACCGGCTGATTCGTAAATTCGACCTGAACATGATCTATGTCACCGGACCCGGCCACGGCGGCCCGGCGCTGGTGGCGAATACCTGGCTGGAGGGCAGCTACAGCGAGTTCTATCCGGAGATTTCGCAGGACCAGGACGGGATGAAGCGGCTGTTCCGGCAGTTCTCTTTTCCTGGCGGAATTCCCAGCCATGTCGCCCCGGAAACGCCGGGCTCGATACACGAGGGCGGCGAACTCGGCTACTCGCTTTCGCATGCGTTCGGGGCGGCGTTCGACAACCCGGACCTGATCGTCGCCTGCGTGATCGGCGACGGTGAGGCGGAAACCGGACCGCTTGCAGCGAGCTGGCACTCGAACAAATTCCTCAACCCGGCGCACGATGGCGCCGTGCTGCCGATCCTGCACCTGAACGGATACAAGATCGCCAATCCCACGCTGCTGGCGCGCATTCCACGCGAAGAACTGCAGAGCCTGCTCCTCGGCCACGGCTACCAGCCGCACTTCGTCGAGGGTACCGACCCAATGCAGGTACACCAGCAGGCGGCGGCGACTTTCGAGACTGCAGTCATGGAGATCCGCGCAATCCAGGACACGGCGCGCAGAAGTGGCGTGGCGAAGCGCCCGCGCTGGCCGATGGTGGTGCTGCGAACGCCCAAGGGCTGGACCGGGCCGAAGGAAGTGGACGGCAAGAAGACCGAGGGCTCGTGGCGCTCGCATCAGGTGCCGATCAGCGAGATGACCAAAGAGCACATCGCGATGCTCGACAAGTGGATGAAGAGCTACCGGCCGCAGGAACTGTTCGACGACAGCGGCCACCCGCGTTTCGAACTCAAGGCCTTGGCGCCGCGTGGACCACGGCGCATGGGCGCCAATCCGCACGCCAACGGCGGCGCGCTGCTCAAAGACTTGCGCATGCCCGATCTGCGCGAGTATGCGGTGCGCGTGCTCAAACCGGGGCAGACCACGGCCGAAGCAACGCGGGTGATGGGAGCACTGCTCCGCGACATAATGAAACTCAACGCCAACGAGCGCAATTTCCGCGTGTTCGGCCCCGACGAAACCGCGTCGAACCGGCTCGGGGCGGTCTTCGAGGCGACCGCGAAGACCTGGCTCGCGCAGACGCTTCCGGAAGACGATCTGCTCGGGCCGGAGGGCAGGGTGATGGAAATTCTTTCCGAGCATACCTGCCAGGGCTGGCTCGAAGGTTACCTGCTGACCGGCCGCCACGGACTGTTCTCCTGCTACGAGGCGTTCATCCACATTGTGGATTCGATGTTCAATCAGCACGCCAAATGGCTGAAGGTGGCGGGCAGGGAAGTGCCGTGGCGGCGGCCGATCGCTTCGCTCAACTATCTGCTGACGTCGCACGTCTGGCGCCA
Organism: uncultured Alcaligenaceae bacterium; assembly: GCA_964650365.1. Taxonomy (GTDB): domain Bacteria; phylum Pseudomonadota; class Gammaproteobacteria; order Burkholderiales; family JACQAP01; genus JACQAP01. The sequence continues at coordinate 4,271 of CAZYTR010000246.1, forward strand.
GGACCACAACGGCTTTTCGCATCAGGACCCGGGCTTCATAGACCACGTCGTCAACAAGAAGGCCGACGTGATTCGCGTGTACCTGCCGCCGGACGCGAACACGCTGCTTTGCATCACCGACCAGTGCTTGCGCAGCCGCAACATGATCAACGTGATCGTGGCCGGCAAGCAACCGGCGCCGCAGTATCTGGATATGGATGCCGCGATCCGGCATTGCGCCGCGGGCATCGGTATCTGGGAGTGGGCGGGCAACGACCAGGGCGCAGATCCGGATGTGGTAATGGCCTGCGCGGGGGACGTGCCGACGCTGGAGACGCTGGCGGCTGTTGATCTCCTGCGGCGACTCGCGCCGGAGATCAAGGTACGGCTGGTCAACGTGGTGGACCTGATGACGCTGCAACCTTCCGGCGAGCATCCGCACGGGCTCGAAGACCGCGCTTTCGACGCTATCTTCACCGCCGACAAGCCGATTATTTTTGCCTACCATGGCTACCCATGGCTGATCCACCGGCTGACCTACCGGCGCAAGAACCACGGCAACCTGCACGTGCGCGGCTACAAGGAGGAAGGGACGACGACCACGCCCTTCGACATGGTGGTAATGAACGACCTCGACCGTTACCATCTGGTGATAGACGCGGTGGATCGGCTGCCGAAGATCGCGCAACGCGCTGCCGAACTCAAGCAGGCGATGCGCGACAAGCGGGCCGAGCATAAGCGCTACATTGCCGAACACGGCGAAGACATGCCAGAGATCCGCAACTGGAAGTGGGAAACCTGAAAAGGAAGCAACCATGAACCTGCTCGAATCGCTGAAGCAACATTCGATCATCGTGGCCGATACGGGAGACATCGACTCCATCGCGCGGGTGAAGCCGCAGGACGCCACCACCAATCCATCGCTGCTTTACCAGGCGGCGCAGAACCCGGCTTACCGGCCGCTGGTGGACGAGGCGCTCGCTTTCGGTATGAATTCCAGGGGTGACCGCGCCGCCAAGGCCGAAGCACTGATGGAAAAGCTCTCGGTCAACTTCGGCTGCGAGATCCTGAAGCATGTCGGGGGACGCGTTTCCACCGAGGTGGACGCCAGCCTGTCCTTCGACATCGAAGGCACGCTGGCCAAAGCACGGCAGCTGATCGAGCTGTACCAGCAGGCCGGTGTGTCGCGCGAGCGCGTGCTGATCAAGGTGGCCAGTACCTGGGAGGGCATCAAGGCTGCGGAGAAGCTGGAGCGCGAAGGCATCCACTGCAACCTGACTCTGCTGTTCAGCTTTGCGCAGGCCGTGGCTTGCGCGGACGCCGGCGTGACGCTGATTTCGCCTTTCGTCGGCCGCATCTACGACTGGTACAAAAAGGAACGCAAGGTCGAGGACATTGCCCCTGGAGACGATCCCGGCGTGCAGTCGGTTACGCTCATTTATTACTACTACAAGAAGTTCGGCTACCGGACCCAGGTGATGGGCGCTAGCTTCCGCAAGGTCGAGCAGATCGTCTGGCTTGGCGGCTGCGATCTGCTCACCATTGCTCCCGATCTGCTCGACAAGATGGCCAAAACCGAGGGCGAAGTGGTGCGCAGGCTTACGGTCGAGGCCGCGAAGGCGAGCAGCGTCGAGAGAGTCGCGCTGGATGAGAAAACCTTCCGCTGGCTGCACAACGAAGACGCGATGGCGACCGAAAAACTCGCCGAGGGCATCGGCCGATTCCACGCCGATGCGCGCAAACTCGAGGACTACGTCCTCGCATTGGTGGAAAAAAGCCAGGCAGCTTGAAAAAAAGTGTTGAGTGTTGAGTGTTGAATGTTGAGTGCGGAGTGTGGAGTGCTGAGTGCTGAGGGTTGAGTGCTGAGGGAGTGCGGAGTTCTGCGTACCCCTCGAGGGCACCCCGTCGAGCGGGTATAGAAAAGAAGGTATTGAAATGAATCCTCCGCGCCTCTGCGGTGAGAGAGAGTCTTTTTTTCAGGAGGGACAAATGACGAAGAAATTCATCAACCCGCCCGGGCTCAAGCCGCTGGGCATGTACTCGCAGGTGACAGTGGTGCAGGGCGGCGGCATCGCCTTCATCAGCGGCCAGGTGTCGATGGACGAGCAGGGCAAGGTGGTCGGTGCGGGAAACATCCAGGCGCAGGCGGTGCAGGTATTCGAGAATCTCAAGCTTGCGCTCGGCGGCATCGGCGCGACGTTCGAGGACATCGTCAAGTTCACCATATTCATCGTCGGGCTGACGCAGGAGAAGCGCAAGGCGGTGATGGAAGTGCGCAGCCGCTACATCTCCCACAAGAACCCGCCCGCCGCAACGATGATTGGCGTGGACAAACTGGTCGAACCCGAGTTGTTGCTGGAGATCGAGGCCGTCGTGGCCATTGGCTGAGAACGGCCGTGACGACGTGACGATCGTGACAAGAACCAGGATCAAGGTTTTTGAGTCGTTCTATTTTTTCTTTAATATTTTTCTTTTTTGTCCTTATCCGACGTCACGCCGTCACGTCGTCACGATCGTCACGGATTTCATGACGAAAAGGTGAAAAGAGAGAACGCGAAGGAATGACAACAACGCACAAAGGAGAGGTATACCAACTTGGGGGTTCCTTGAGTCCCGAGCCCCGAGTTCTGAGTCCCGTTTTTTCCCGGCACGCAGTACTCAGCACACAGCACCGATTCAATCTCGCGCTCGTCATCCTGACGTTCGCGCTCGGCCTGATCATTGATCAGCACGCCGGGCTCGCCGGCCAGCTTGTCGTCAGTGTCTGGACCTGGGGAGTGTTTTTCTGGTTGTTGCGGACGAGCCCGCGCGAATGGCGGCTGCCTTTTTACATGTGTCTGGTGTGGGCAACCACGGGCGAGATTTTTCTGTCGCTTATCTGGGGGTTGTACACCTACCGGCTGGGGAACATCCCGCTGTTTATTCCGCCGGGACACGGGCTGCTATTTTATCTTGGGCTCGTTCTGGCGCCGCGGGTGCCGCGCGCTTTCGTGGCGCTGGTGCCGGCGGCCGCGGTCGGATACGCGGCGTTCGCGTGGATCAATGGTATTGACACAATCAGCATTCCGCTGATCGTGCTGTTCATCCTGTGCATGCTGCAGCCCGAGGGACGGCGCCTGTACTCGGTGATGTTCGTCGCCTCGTTGATGGCGGAGGTGTACGGCACCTGGGTCGGGAATTGGGTGTGGCATGCCGAAGTGCCATATCTCGGATTCAACAGCGCCAACCCGCCAATTGCGGCCGGGGCCTTTTACTGTGCGATGGACGTACTCGTTGGTTTGACAGTGCGCGCGATCCGACAGCAGTGTGTTGCGCCAGCCACGGTGCCGGCCGAGATTTAGCGCCAAGAGGGCTAGCGCGCCAAGAGCGCTTGACGCAGCAGCGTCAGCCATAAGTGTTTCACCTTGAGGGCGCAGAGGACCATGGACCAGGACCCTGGACCAGGGTCTGGACCAGGGTCAGGCCTGCATAATTGCATTAATTATGCAGTTATGCAGGCCCGACCCCGTTCCGTTCTTCGCCGTTCTTCGCGCTGGACCGTCACTATGTTCCAGGTAGTCGAGCGCGTCGGCGCATTCTGGAGTTGGAGCGGGCTCACCGAGCTGATCGAGAGATCGCGACGTTGAAATGTTCTCTCTGCGCGACTAGGATTGGGGAGTGCCACCTGCACACCTGACGGAGGGCGCCATGGCAGCCGCAAAGAAACGCAAGGCCAAAGTCGTACGCAAGAAAACCGCAGCGAAGAAGCCGGCGGTCCGTAAGAAAATCAGTGGGCCGAAAAAAACTCCGCCGAGAAAGCCGGCGGTCCGCAAGAAATCAGTTGCGCTGAAAAAAACTCCGGCGAGAAAGCCGACGGCGAAGGCCGCCGCGCCAAAGCCCGCCGCGCGGCCATCTCCCAAGCCGCGTCCCGCAGCGGCGCCCGCTCAATCGGCAAAGCGCGAACCCCTGGCGGGCGAAGAGCGGGTGGGTGTCGTGACTCACTACTTCGGCCATCTTTCCGTCGCCGCTATACGGATCGAAACGGGCAGCCTTCGTGTCGGCGACACGATCCGCATCCTCGGACACACGAGCGACTTCCGCCAGCGCGTCAATTCCATGCAGATCGAACACCAGCCGGTTACCGAAGCCGGCAAGCGGCAGGAGATCGGCATCAAGGTGACCGAACACGCGCGCGAGAACGATGACGTGTACAAGGTGGTCGTCCCGAAGTCGTAGCCGTGCTGCTCGCCGCCGGAAACCGCGAATGAAAGTCGAATAGGAAACGCGAATGGAAAGGCGAATGGAGTCAGGCTTGGCTAATTGCATAAGTAACTCAGTCTCACGTGTTGCAGAGAAAACCGATATGCAATTTGCCAAGCCTGACCCGGATTTTCACACCACAGTAGGAATTCAATTCATCGAGCCGCCGGATACGTGACCCGTATGAGCGGTGGTTCGGGAGACAGGGGCCGAGAGGCTTCTTCCCAATCCGGTTAGATT
>CAZYTR010000247.1:0-13216 GCA_964650365.1 uncultured Alcaligenaceae bacterium
CGCGGAAGTTGGTAGGCGCGATTGGACTCGAACCAACGACCCCCACCATGTCAAGGTGATGCTCTAACCAGCTGAGCTACGCGCCTAATGAAGGGCGGATTCTAGCCGAAAGGATAAGCCCGTTCAAACTTCTTATCGGCGCCGCGCCGACTCCACGCCGGGAACGTCCCGGACCAGCGCGAGCAGGCGCTTGAGTTGCGTCAAGCCCTCCACTTCCAGAGTGAACGCGATCCTGACGTTGAGATCGCGGCCCACTGACTTGCTGGTGATGACCCGCACTTTCTCGCGCGTGAAGATATCGAGAATGTCGCGCAGCAGCGCAGGGTGAGAACCGGCGATGATCTCCAGGTCTACCGGAAAGCGAGCTTCCCCGGTCTTTCCCCAATCGGCCCCGATTACGCGTTCCGCCGCCAGGCGCGCGACGTTCCTGCAATCCCGCCGGTGCACCGTCACCCCGCGTCCACGGGTGACGTAACCGACGATAGGATCCGGTGGCGCGGGCTTGCAGCAGCGCGCCAGGACGGTGAGCAGCTTGTCTACGCCGACGATCAGGATTGCGCCGGCGCCGGGCCGAGCCGGCGATGGCGCCTTGGCCTCGGCTGGCGTTGCAACCGGGACTTCGTCTGTGCCGAGTGCGGACTGAAGTTGTCGCGACGTCACCTCGGCGCGGCCGAATGCGGCAAACAACTCTTCCACCCTGGCGAAGTTCAACCGCGCCGCCAGTTCCTCGAGGTTCTGGCGGGTCTTGCCGAGACGATACAGCTCCCGTTCCAGTACGGCGCGACCGTGGGTGGTCGCCTCCTCGAGCTGTTGCGTATTGAACCACTGCCGAACCTTGGCGCGCGCGCGGTTGCTCTTGAGGTAGCCGAGCGCGGGATTGAGCCAGTCGCGCGACGGGCCGCCTTCCCTGGCGGTGATGATTTCCACCCGCTGGCCGTTGGACAGCGCGTAGGTCAGCGGCACGATCTGGCCGTTGACCTTGGCGCCACGGCAGCGATGGCCGAGTTCGGAGTGCAGGTGATAGGCGAAGTCGACGGGCGTGGCGCCGCGCGGCAGGTCGATCACCCGCCCTTGCGGGGTCACGACGTAGACGCTGTCCTGGAAGAGTTCTGTCTTGAAGTACTCAGCCAGCTCGCCTGCGTCCGCGAGTCCATCGCGCCAATCGAGGATCCGCCGCAGCCAGGCGATGCGATCGTCGAACGCGGCGTCGCCCTTGACCGCTTCCTTGTAACGCCAGTGGGCGGCGACGCCGAGTTCGGCGTGCTGGTGCATTTCGTGGGTACGGATCTGCACCTCCAGCACATTACCTTTCGGTCCCACGACCGCGGTATGCAGCGACCGGTAGTCATTGGACTTCGGCTTGGCGATGTAATCGTCGAACTCCCGCGGTACCGGGGTCCACAGGTTATGCACCACGCCGAGCACCGCGTAGCACGCCTTGACGTCGCTCACCAGCACGCGCACGGCGCGCACGTCGAACAGATCTTCCAGGCCCACACCCTTGCTCTGCATCTTGCGCCAGATGCTGTGGATGTGCTTTGGCCGCCCGGCGACTTCGCCGGCAATGCCGGCGGCTGCGAGTTCCGCGCGCAGCAACTGGACCACGTTGGCGATGTAGGTCTCTCGATCCACGCGCTTCTCGTCCAGCTGGCGCGCGAGATTCTTGTAGGTTTGCGGATCGTGGCAGCGGAATGCAAGATCTTCCAGCTCCCACTTGATCTGCCACACGCCGAGCCGATTGGCGAGGGGCGCGAACAGGTCCATGGTATCGCCGGCGGCGTTCTCGCGAGCCTGCGCGTCGCCAGTTGCAGCCAGCTCCCTCAGCAGTTGCACCTGATCGGCCAGCTTGATCAGCACCACCCGCACATCCTGAACCATCGCCAGCAGCATCTTACGCAACGACTCGAGCTGCGCCGCCCGGTCGGCCTGGCGGGGGCCTGACTCGATCCGGCCGCGCAGCACCTGGATCTGCGCCATGCTCGCCACGCCTTCCACCAGCGTTGCAATCGCCGGGCCGAAGTGCGCCGCGAGGGCCTCGCGCTGTGGACGGGTCGACACTTGCACACCAAGCAACAGCGTCGCTGCTATGGCTTCCCCGTCGATGCGCAGCGCGCTGAGTACGCCGACGGCGGCACGCGCGTGCTCGATCCAGCGCGTACCCGCCGGATGCACGCTGTCGGCGTAGTACTCCTGCGCCCAGTGGTCGGCCCGTGCCACCAGTTCGCGTTCAGTCTGCGAAAGGCGTACGGTCACCGCCTCCATCCATTCGGCGGATGCCGTGTCGCGGGTGATTTCCCTCACCTTGACCATATACCGCTAACCGAAATCAACGACCTTGCCAGTAACGCCGTTCGAGCTGCCTCCAGCCCGACGTCTCAATCCCCGAACTGCTCATTTTGACCAGCACCGCCCCGGCCAGATCGGTGCGAACCAGCTCACTGCCCTGTTCGCGGTAACGGCGCACCACGGCCGGGTGCGGATGGCCGAAACGATTGCGGTATCCGACCGCAAAGACGACCAGCCGCGGTGCCACCGCGCGCACGAATTCCGGTGTGGAGGACGTGCGGCTGCCGTGATGGGGTGCGATCAGCACGTCGGCAGACAAACGCGCGGAGGAATCGCGCAGCAACCTGATTTCGCTGCGTCGTTCGATATCGGCCGGCAGCAGCACGGCGCCGTAGGGCGAAACGATCCGGAGCACGCAACCGCGATCGTTGTCCTTGATATCGATTTCATTATAACTTTCCACATCGGGATGCAGCATTTCAAAGGCCACGCCGTCCCACTCCCAGCTCTCTCCGGCTCTGCACCGCCGTGCGTGTGCGGCTGCTTGGCTGAGCGGATGAAGCTCGGACAGCGGGGAGGACAACCACTGCACTGGCATCGCCTGCAACACCGCCAGCGCGCCGCCGCTGTGGTCGAGGTCGTCGTGACTTACGATGACGCTGTCCAGTCGGCGTACCCCACTTGCGCGCAGGTAGGGCACCACGATGCGTTCGCCGGCGCTCACCTGATCGGAAAATGCCGGCCCGGTGTCATAGAGCAGCGCGTGCTCCCGGGTGCGCGCGACCACCGCCAACCCTTGCCCGACATCGAGTACGGTCAGCCACAGCTCGCCGGGCGAGGGCCGCAACGGCAACCACAGGAACAGCGGCAGCAGGAGTCCGGCACCTACCCAACGCGCTGGAAAACCCCGGGGCAGCAGCATCCAAAGCGCGCCGAGGATCGCCAGCGGCACTGCCCAGTATGGCGGCGCATGTTGCTGCCAGGCTGCGTCGGGTACAAGGTTCAGCGTTTCCAGCACGCTCATGCATAGCCCCATGACCGCGTGCGCGGCATACGCAAGCCAATCGAGCGGCACAGCGGCGGCGAGCAGCGTGAGCGGCACCACGACCAGGCTCACGATCGGAATCGCAACCGCATTTGCGACCGGTGACACCAGCGAAATCTGCTGAAACATCGCCAGCAGCAGCGGCACCAGCGCCAGCGTGACCGCCCATTGGGTTCGCGCCCACGCGCCCAGCCACGAAAACCGGCCAATGCGACCGCCACCGGCCAGCATGATCACCGCGACCGCGCCGAAAGACAGCCAGAACCCGGCGGAAATCACCGCCATGGGATCTACGACGATCACCAGCGCCGCCGCGGCTGCCAGAACTGCCAGCGGGCGCGTCATCCAACCCAGCCAGAGCGCGACTGCCACGATCGCCAGCATAAAAACGGTGCGCTGCGCGGGCACCGCGAATCCGGACAGTGCCGCGTAGGCGAGCGCAGCCGCAAGGCCGGCGGCAGCAGCCGCGCGCGCTGCGGGAAGGCGCAGGGTCAGCGTTTCCGACCGGCGCCACAATCGCAACACCAGCAAGTATGCCAGGCTCGCGATCATGGTGATGTGCAGCCCGGAAATGCTCATCAAGTGATTGACGCCGGTGCGCGTGAAAACCCGCCACTGCGACGGCGGAATGGCGCGCTGGTCGCCCACCGCAAGGGCAACGATCACTCCGGCGTAAGGCCGGTCGTCGAGCGCACGCAGCAGTCTGGCGCGCACCGCTTCGCGTGCTCTCTCCAGAACATATGCAGGACGGTTCACCCGCGCCGCGACCAAGGCCGGCAGCGCATCGGCTCTCACGTATCCGACCGCACGTATTCCGCGCTCGAGCATCCACGCCTCGAAATCGAAGCCACCCGGATTGGCGTTGCCATGGGCACGACGCAGGCGCGCGCTCAGGCGCCAGCGTTGTCCCGCGCGCAGGTCTGGAACGAGCGCGGCGTCGCCCGCCTGATACCAGGTGAGGGAAATCCGAGAGGGCACTTCGGCACCCGGCGTATGCACCCTTTCGACGTCGAAGACGAAGCGCACGCCGCGCCCGGCAGGCTGGGTCATTGCGGCGATGACCCCGGAAAGCTCGATATCGCGCCCTTCCCATGAGTCCGGCAGTGCCTGTGAAAGACTCCAGTGCCCCATCGCGGCCGACCAGAAAAACCCGCCGATCGCGAAAGCAGCCACGGCAATGGCGCGCGCTGCCATTCCTGCGACCGCACCCTTTCTGCGCCCGGCGAGCAGCCACAGCGCCGCCAAAGGAACCAGTACCGCCGTGCCGGTCAAATCAGGGAGAGCGGGCTGTTGATGCAACCACCAGGCGCCCGCGATCAGGGCGGCAACATTAACAATCATACTGAGCGGTTCCGGTACAATTCGTGACCTTCATGCCACGCAAGTTTTTCCGTAAGTACCTGCCAAGCCACGAGAGCGTCCGCCAGAGCCGGCACATTCGTTTTTTCGGCGCGGCGTTGCATCACCCCAACCTGTGGCACCTGAACCGCAAGTCGGTGGCGGGCGGCACGGCCGTCGGACTGTTCTGCGGCCTCGTGCCGGGGCCGCTGCAAATGCTTTCGGCCGCGCTGCTCGCGATACTGTTCCGCGTCAATCTGCCCGTGGCCGTGATCCTCACCTGGTATACCAACCCGTTCACCATCGTTCCGCTTTATTACATCGCTTACAAGCTCGGCATGTTCGTCACCGGCGCTAGCGGGCATGTCCTTCCCGGCGGCGATCCCGATCTGCTGGAGCTGCCGATCGTGGAATGGATGCCGGCGCTGCTCCACTGGATGGCTGCGATGGGCAAGCCGTTTGTTCTTGGCCTGTTCCTGCTGGCATTGATTCTCGCTGTTGCCGGCTATTTTCTGGTCATCGCCGCGTGGCGCGTGCACGTCATGCTGTCGTGGAAAAAGCGCCGGCGCGTGCGTAGCTTGGCACCAAGAAAATAAAGACGGCAAGCCGTTTCGAATAGAAGGCGAGAGGCATGAGGCTAGAGGAGAGAGGAAAAAATTAAGTAGCAAGACAGAGTCCAGAAGAACGGTATCGTTTCTGGCTTCTGGCTTCCGTCTCTTGCCCTTTCGTCTCACGCCTTTCGTCTCACGCCTTTCGCCTCACGCCTTTCGCCTCACGCCTCACGCCTCACGCTTCACGGAGTCTTCCATCCTCCAACCGCAGCGTTCGCTGCATCCTCCCCGCGATCGTCGGATCGTGAGTTACCACCACGAAACTGGTGGCGAAATCGCGGTTCAAGTCGAACATCAGGTCCAGCATGCCTTCCGCGGTGTGACGGTCGAGGTTGCCGGTGGGCTCGTCGGCGAGTACGCAGGCCGGTGCGGTGACCAGCGCGCGCGCCAGTGCCGCGCGCTGGCGTTCGCCCCCGGAAAGTTCGCCTGGGGTGTGCGTCATGCGTGCGCCCAGGCCGACCCTCTGCAAGATCCCGGCTGCGCGCTTGCTGGCATCTGCCGGATCAAGGCGTCGGATCAACAGCGGCATCGCCACGTTCTCCAGGGCTGTGAACTCCGGCAACAGGTGGTGGAACTGGTAGACGAAGCCGAGTGCGCGGTTGCGCAGCCTTCCTTTTTCCTTCTCGTTCAACGAGTCCAGCCGCTGGCCGAGCACCGTGACCTCTCCCGCGCTCACAGCGTCGAGCCCGCCGAGCAAGTGCAGCAGAGTGCTTTTGCCTGAGCCCGATGCACCGACGATCGCCACCGTTTCGCTACGCGCGACGCTGATATCGATGCCCAGCAACACCGGGACCGCGTACTCGCCGTGGCGGAAGGTCTTCTGCAGGTTGCGGCAGGAGAGAACGACCTCACTCATAGCGCAGGGCTTCGGCCGGACTCACCTGCGATGCGCGCAGGCTGGGATAAATCGTCGCCAACAGGCTCAGCCCGAACGAGGTCAGTCCGATCACGACCACGTCTTCGAGATGCAGATCCGAGGGCAGATCGCTGATGTAGTACACGTCCTTGGCGAGGAACTGGATGCCCAGGACGCGCTCGATTGCCGGGATCACGACCTCGATGTTCGCCGCCAGCAGCACGCCGCCGACCACCCCGGCGATCATGCCGACCGCGCCGATCAACGCACCCTGAATGATGAAGATCTGCATGATCTCCGCTGGTGCAGCGCCCAGCGTGCGCAGGATAGCGATGTCGGCGCGCTTGTCGGTGACAGCCATCACCAGCGTGGAAACGATGTTGAATGCCGCTACCGCGACGATGAGCACCAGGATGATAAACATCACCCGCTTCTCGATCTGAACCGCACGGAAGAAATTCGCATGGCTGCGCGTCCAGTCAGTTGCATAGACATCGCCGCTCAGCGTGCGCATCAGGTCGCGTGCCACCAGAGGCGCCTTGAACAGGTCGTGGAGCTTGAGCCGCAACCCCGACACCTTGTCTTCGAGGCGATAAAGCGTCTGCGCGTCCTCGAGGTGCATGAAGGCAAGGCCGGCGTCGTATTCGGCCATGTCCACTTCGAAAATGCCGACCACTTCGAACCGCTTGAGGCGCGGCAGAATGCCCGCTGGGGTGACCTGTCCCTGCGGTGCGATCAGCACGATCTTGTCACCTACGCGGGCGCCCACGCTCATCGCCAGATCGATGCCGAGAACGATGCCGAAACGCCCGGGCCTCAAGTCATCGATGCTGCCGGAGCGCATGTGCTTGCCTACGTCGGCGACTTGAGCTTCGGCGGCGGGCAGAATTCCGCGTACCAGCGTGCCCTGTACGGTTCCGCGATGCGAAATCAGCCCCTGCGCCGAGACATACGGCGCAGCCGCGACCACTTCCGGATGGCCTTGCGTTTGCGCGGCGATTTTCCGCCAGTCGGAGAGCTTGCCGTCCAGTCCCATGATCTGCACGTGCGAAGCAACTCCCAGGATGCGCGTGCGCAGTTCCTTCTGGAATCCGTTCATCACCGAGAGCACGACGATCAATGCGGCGACGCCCAGCGCGACGCCCATCATCGAGGTTATGGAAATAAAGGAGATGAAATGATTGCGCCGCTTGGCGCGCGTGTAGCGCAGCCCGACAAACAGCTCGTACGGCGTCAGCATGAAATGTTCAAATGAGCGGGATGGCGTGGTCGAGTGGCGAGGCAAAGTCTGCCACATTCCGGCGCCAATGACTAAGCGCCCTGCACTGCGCCACCGGCGGCGGCACAGATGTCGCGTGCTAAACTCGGCGCAGTTCCAGTCACCTCTCCCGTGCGTACCGTCACCCTGTTTGTTCCTTCCCTGTTCTGGCCCGAAACGGGCGCTCCGGATTCCTGTTCCGGACTAAGGCTGCCGGCGCTGGAAACGATCTTGAGCCGTGGCAGCGCGACCGAGCGCGTATGCGAAGACGAGCCTGCCTGGCTCTGCGAGAGATTCGGGGTGCGGAAGCAACTCGACTGGCCGGTCGCACCGCTCGCCTTTGCCGGTGAGGGCGGAGAACCCGGTACCGGGTATTGGTTGCGCGCCGATCCGGTGCACCTGCGCGTGCACAACGACGGGCTGATCCTGCTGGCCCCGGAAACCCTGGAGATCACCGAAGACGAATCGCACGATCTGACCACGGCGCTCAATCGCCAGTTCGAGGCGGACGGCTTCGTTTTTCACGCGCCGAACCCGCGACGCTGGTACTTGAAGATGCCGCGAATTCCGAAAATCCGCACCGTCGCCCTGACCCAGGCGATCGGCCGCGATGTCAACCGTCTGCTCCCCGAAGGCGACGAGCGCCTGCACTGGCACCGTATTTTCAATGAAGTACAGATGCTGCTGCACGCCCATCCGGTCAACACAAAACGCGAGAATCGCGCTGTTGCGGTGGTGAACAGCCTGTGGTTCTGGGGCGGCGGCACCCTGCCTGTCTCCAGCAACTCCTTCGATGCGGTTCAGAGCGACGATCCTCTTGCCGTGGGTCTGGCAAAGCTCGCGGACATTGTTGCTGCCCCGCTTCCCGTGGACGGCGGACTCGTCTCCGGGATCAATACGCTTATCGATATTCGGGACGCGGAACGCCAATTCATGCGTGGCAACGTTGCCGGCTGGCGAGACGCGCTCGAATCACTGGAAACGCGGTGGTTCGCACGGATTTTCGACTGGTTGCGGTCAGGCAGGGTCGGCAAGGCGGTGGTCGCGACCGTCGCCGATGGCCGCAGCCACGAGTGGTCGGTCACGCGTGGCGCTCGCTGGCAGATATGGAAGAGGCCACTGTCGCTGGCTCGCCACGCCAGCAATATCCTGCGCCCGCGCGACTCGGCACGGCTCGCATGAGCACTCCGCGCATCGTCACCCGCAGCGTGCCGCAGACGGCGTTCGAGGTATTGCTCGCCGCCGGCGTACATCCGGTGCTGGCTCGCGTATATGCCGCGCGAAGCGTGAGCACACCGCAGCAGCTCGATACCTCGTTCAAAGAGCTGGCTGCGGTCGACCGGTTGAAAAACTGCGTGGCGATGGCGCGACTGCTTGCCGATGCGATCGCCGCCGGGCGGCGCCTGTTGATCGTTGCCGACTACGACGCCGACGGCGCCACGGCCTGTGCGCTGGGGATGATCGCCCTGCAAAGCCTCGGCGCGCAGGTGGAATATCTGGTGCCCAACCGCTTCGAGTATGGCTACGGCCTCACGCCGGAAATCGTTGCCCTGGCAGCGGCGCGCCGGCCCGATTTCCTGATCACCGTCGACAACGGCATCGCAAGCGTCGACGGCGTCGAGGCAGCGCGCAAGCTCGGTATCAGCGTGCTGATCACCGATCATCATCTGCCTGCCGCGCATCTGCCCGCCGCGGCCTGCATCGTCAATCCTAATCAACCAGGTTGCGATTTCCCGAGCAAGAACCTGGCAGGGGTGGGCGTGATGTTCTACGTGCTGCTGGCGCTGCGCGCCGAGTTGCGCGCGCGCGGCTGGTTTGACAGCCGCCATGAACCAAACCTCGCGGACCTTCTGGACCTGGTTGCGCTCGGAACCGTTGCCGACGTCGTGCGTCTCGACGACAACAACCGCATCCTGGTGGACCAGGGCCTGAAGCGCATCCGCGCGGGCCGCGCCCGCCCCGGCATTGCAGCATTGTTGCGGATGGCCGGCCGTGATCCGGCGCGCGCGTCTGCTTACGATCTCGGCTTCGTGCTCGGTCCGCGGCTCAACGCCGCCGGCCGGCTCGCCGATATGAGCGTGGGCATCGAGTGCCTGCTGGCACGCGATAGCGGCCGCGCCGCAGAACTGGCGGCGCAGCTCGACACCCTGAACCGTGAACGCCGCGACATCGAAGCCGGGATGCAGGAGACCGCCTTGGCGCTGATGGAACGCATCGCGCCCGCGGACTCCTGCAGCCTGAGCCTGTACGACGAAACCTGGCATCAGGGCGTGGTCGGTATCCTGGCCGCGCGCCTGCGTGAACGCTTCAATCGGCCGGTTATCGCATTCGCACCCGGCGGCGATGGCGAGGCGAAAGGTTCGGGCCGCTCGATACCGGGTTTGCACCTGCGCGACGCCCTCGATCTGGTGTCCAAGCGCCATCCGGGACTCATCCTGCGCTTCGGAGGCCATGCCGCCGCCGCGGGGCTTACGGTGCGCAGCGCCGACATGGCCGCGTTCGAGAATGCGTTTGAACAGGTCGTACGCGAACTGCTGACCCCTGCCGACCTCGAGCGTGTGATCGAAACCGACGGCGGGCTGGAACCGGACGACGTCAGCCTGCCGTTTGCGGAGTTGCTCGCCACTCAGGTCTGGGGCCAGGGATTCGCACCCCCTTCGTTCTTTGACGAGTTCGAAGTGGCGGAGCAGAAAATCGTCGGCGGCCGGCACCTTAAGCTGCGTTTGCGCCGCAAACCGGCCGAAACGGCGTACAACGCCATCCTGTTCGGCCGCGAGGACCCCCTTCCCCCGCGCGTGTCCGCGGTTTACCGTGTGCAGGTCAACGAGTTCAACGGCATGCGCTCGGTGCAATTGGTGCTGGATCACTGGCAGCCGGACAGCAATTAAGGAGGTGGGCGTGGACTTTTTCTGGCTGCAGGGCACGGAACTGGAACGGTTGCCCGCCCGCGACATCGGTTAAAATGCCCCGCTACTTGCCTTCGTCTCAACCCCCGCATCGGAATTCCAAATGGAAGCAGAACGACTCAACGCCATCGAAAAACAACTTGAAGATCTCGATACCCGGGCGAGCGAACTACGGAGGTATCTTTGACTTCGATGGCAAACACAATCGCCTGATCGAAGTCGTCAAGCTGACCGAAGACCCCGCCTTCTGGAGCGACGCCAAGCGCGCCCAGGATCTCGGGCGCGAGCGCAAGAACCTGGAATCGGTGGTCACGACCCTGGAGAAGCTCGATCTGGGGCTGAAGGATGCACGCGAGCTGTTCCAGATGGCGCGCTCGGAAAACGATGACGCCACCCTGAACGCTGTTGCCGACGACGCCGCCGTCATGGAGAAGACCGTGGCGGACATGGAATTTCGCCGCATGTTCTCCAATCCCATGGATCCGAACAGCTGCTTCCTGGACATCCAGTCCGGATCGGGCGGCACCGAGGCCCAGGACTGGGCATCCATGCTGGAACGCATGTACCTCAAGTTCTGCGAACGCCGGGGCTTCAAGGTCGAGGTGCTGGAGGAGTCTTCGGGCGAAGTGGCCGGAATCAAGAGCGCCACGCTGAAGGTCACCGGCGACTATGCCTATGGCACGCTGCGCACCGAAAGCGGCGTTCACCGCCTGGTGCGCAAGTCACCGTTCGACTCCAACGCGCGCCGCCATACTTCCTTCGCCAGCGTTTTCGTCTATCCGGAGGTCGACGACACCATCGAGATCGCGATCAACCCCGCGGACCTGCGCGTCGACACTTTTCGCGCCAGCGGCGCTGGGGGCCAGCACATCAACAAGACCGACTCGGCAATCCGAATCACCCATTTGCCCACCGGCATCGTCGTGCAGTGCCAGAACGACCGCTCGCAGCACCGCAACCGGGCCGAAGCGATGGCAATGCTGAAAGCGCGCCTGTATGAACTCGAACTGCGCAAGCGCAACGAGGAAAAGCAGGCCATGGAGGATTCCAAGACTGATATCGCGTGGGGACACCAGATTCGTTCCTACGTGCTCGACCAGTCGCGTATCAAGGACCTGCGTACCAACGTCGAGATTGGCAACACCCAGGCGGTGCTCGACGGCGCCCTCGATCCGTTCATCGAGGCCAGCCTGAAACAAGGCGTTTGAGACCGTGACTATCGTGACGATCGTGACAAACGTGACTCGCAACAAGCGAACCATTGGCCGCGCCTTGTCTCCGCGATAGTTACGACAGTTTCGACGGGCGCGCCAATAAAGACCTAAGGACATGGAAGACAAAAACCAACAGCCTGCAGTCGATACCAATCAGATCGTCGAGGAGCGGCGCGCCAAGCTGCGCGAATTGCGTGCGCAGGGAAGTCCATTTCCCAACGACTTTCGGCGCCGCCATCTCGCCGCCGACCTGCATCGCGACAATGGCGCCAGGTCGAACGAAGACCTGGAACCGCTAAAAATCGAAGTGACGGTTGCCGGGCGGATGATGCTCAAGCGCGTGATGGGCAAGGCAAGCTTCGCCACCATCCAGGACATGTCGGGACGCATCCAGATCTACGTCACCAACGACGTGACCGGCGAAGCGGTTCATGCCGCATTCAAGCACTGGGACCTCGGCGACATCGTCGGCACGAGCGGAACGCTGTTCAAGACCAAGACCGGTGAACTCACGGTAAAGGCCACTGGCGTGCGCCTGCTCGCCAAGTCGCTGCGGCCTTTGCCGGAGAAGTTTCACGGCCTGGCCGACCAGGAAGCCAAATATCGCCAGCGCTATCTCGATCTGATCACCAATCCCGAGACACAGCGCGTGTTCAAGACGCGTTCCCGGATGATTCAGGCGATGCGCGAATTCTTCGTGGCGCGCGATTATCTCGAGGTCGAAACGCCGATGATGCAGCCCATCCCCGGCGGCGCGGCGGCGCGGCCGTTCGTCACGCATCACAACGCGCTCGATATGGATCTCTACCTGCGAATCGCGCCCGAGCTTTACCTCAAGCGGCTGGTGGTAGGCGGAATCGAGAAAGTGTTCGAGATCAATCGCAATTTCCGCAACGAGGGCATCTCGACCCGGCATAACCCGGAGTTCACCATGCTGGAGTTCTACGAGGCCTACCAGGATTACAACTACCTCATGGACCTCACCGAGGAATTGTTGCGGCAGGTCGCGCAGCAGGTGCTCGGCACGAACACGCTCAGCTATCAGGGCGAGACCATAGACCTGGGCAAACGCTTCGACCGGCTGACCATGGCCGAGGCCATCGCCAAGCACAACCCGAAATACCTGCTGGCAAAACTCGGCGAGACTGCTTACCTGCGCGCGGCGCTCGATGCCTTCAAAGTCGAGGTCTTCCCTACCGACGGCCTGGGAATGCTGCAACTCAAGCTGTTCGAGCAGACTACGGAGGACAAGCTCATCCAGCCGACCTTCATCGTCGCCTTTCCGACAGACGTCTCGCCCTTGGCCCGCCGCAACGATGCCAATCCGGCGGTCACCGACCGCTTCGAGCTGTTCATTACCGGACGCGAAATGGCGAACGGATTCTCGGAACTGAACGACCCTGAAGATCAGGCCGAGCGGTTCGCGGAGCAGGCCAGGGCCAAGGAGGCCGGTGACGAGGAAGCGATGTACTACGACGCCGATTACGTGCGCGCGCTCGAGTACGGCTTGCCCCCCGCCGCGGGCGAAGGCATCGGCGTCGATCGCCTGGTGATGCTGTTCACCGACAGTCCCTCGATCCGGGACGTGATTCTGTTCCCGCAAATGCGCCCGGAGTAATAAAGATCAACACCCAACGCAGAGGCACAGAGAAGAACAACGAGGGCACAGAGTATATTTCGCAAACGACAATTCGCAAATTTG
>CAZYTR010000248.1:0-3944 GCA_964650365.1 uncultured Alcaligenaceae bacterium
CATTCCCCTGGGCAAGGTGGCGATTTCGCACGGCCTAACCACAGATCGTAATCCTGCTCAACGACGATTCAATCAGGCAGACCTTCAATCCTTCAAAGCTTGGCAACGCGCTGGAATAATCAGAATCGAGGAGCTGAAAAATCTAACGAAGGAGTTCACTGGCTGGGACGATTGGTTCAAACTCACCCAGGGCGGTGTCGGTAGCGAGATCTCGATCACCCTTACCAAGCAAGGCAGCCAGTTGAATTTATCCGGAGACACCAACGCCGTCTACATTCCGCTGGGATCGTTTCGGGTAACAAAGATAATAAGCAATGAAGCACTGAAGAAAGATTTCGACCGCTATCACTTAGTCCTTGGACTCCATAAGGCCGAATGGGCACCAGAATTCGAGCAAATTCTTCGTCTCAAAGGTGAGGCCGTACCTGCTAGCAGTCGGAAATTTCGTGCCCTTTTTAAGTTCGACCAGTTCAGCAGCCAGTGGAAGCTCATTGCCACCGATAACGCCGGCGCGGACGAGGAATTTCCTCTAAATCGCGTTCAAAAAGCTCTTGATGCCCACAAATAGGATGGCGGTCTCTCGCGGTCATCGCAAGGACACGGGCGAACGCTTCGGATGGTGTCTTCCAACCGAGCGTTTGTCGAGGGCGTCCGTTCAGCTCCTCGGCAACCCGGTCGAGGTACTTCTGCGAGTGTCCGGACAGATCGCTGCCCTTCGGCGGCGGTCGCCTTGTCGGTGGCCCCAATCACCGTGACCGAACCTCCCATACCCAGACACTGGCCGCGCCCGGCCGATGCCACAGCGTGGCCGAGATGACCAAGATGAAGACTGAGACAGGTTCGCTGCTAAACAGGCTCATATTTCTTGCCTTGCTGATTGCGGCGATCCTTCCCGTTTCTGCATCAGGGGGCACTGTCGCCGACATCTGTCGATGGTCAAGCGGCATACAGAAGGCACTGAGTGCGGCTGAGGTGACTGCGATGCTTGGTGATTTGTCGGGCTACAGCCGCAGTTGGGCTCTCGGCTGCCTGGAACCGAGGATCCAGACCGGCTTGACCGGTGATGACCTGGGCCGGATCCTGGGCTCTGACCTCGACTCCCGCCACCACATGATCTGCAGGCTGAAGGAGCGACCCCGAGCGGGCCTGGAGGCTCGCGAAGTGGCCGCCACCCTCGGTGATCTAACCGGATACGCTCGCATCGTCGCTCTCGGCTGCCTGGAACCGAGGATCAAGACCGGCCTGACCGGTGATGACCTGGGCCTGATCTTGGGCTCTGACCTCGACTCCCGCCACATCATGATCTGCACGATCAAAGACCATGCGCGGGCGGGAATGAGTCCCACGGAGTTGGCGGTCGCTCTTGGTGGTGTCCATCATTACGGTCGAGTCGCCGCTTTGCGTTGCCTGGGAGCCACTGAAACGGCCGACGCTCTACAAAACGCAGTGATACTGGGAACGTGTGGCTCGAGTGTAAATCAGCAACTTTGGTTGCCAGAGTACGTTTGCTTTGGCCTTGATGGAGGCACTCTTCCTTACGCGGCCTGCAGTGTGTTGCGGCCTATCGGTTACCTGCCAGTGTATTTTGGAGAAGCCTGTCGCGGACACGATAGTTGTTACAGCAGCAACGGCACGAAGAAATCACAGTGTGATCTCAGTCTCTTGTCGCTTCTGAACGATACCTGTGACACGACATTAACCGGCCCCTTCCGGGCGTCAAGCAGAACAAACTGCCGTAACCTGGCATCCGAGTACCATTATCAAGTGAGTCGGCGAGGATGTAGTGCTTTCATGGATGCGCAAGTGCGCGCCGGGAACCATAGTCCAACATGCGACTAGACAGTGGCCTTGGAGGATAGTCAACACAAACGCCCTCCGGCGACGCTCGCCCCCCTCGTGGCCCACGTCCCGACGACCCAATCGCCCATTGTCGGACGCTGGCCGCCCAGGAGCCCCAGGAGCCGATGCCACAGAGGTACTGCAACAACTCGTGCCTGACGTCGGCGTCGGCACTGAGGGTGAGCGTCAGGGTTGCCATTGGGCCGGGTCAAACGCCCGGCGCGGAACAGGGGATTGTTGTTGGGGGTCTGACAAAGGTCCGTGCTCATTGCGGGCTGACATAAAACATAGGAGCGTACATGAATCAGTCCTTTCCAATGGTTTTGGTAGCATCCTTGGCTCTTGCAGTACTGACTACGAGTTGTGGCGCGGCAGATGATTCGTCACCATCAAAAACCGCAAAAGCGTTCTATGACACTGCAAATAGAGGGAAGTATGATGAGGCAAAGAAATACTTATCATCTGACTTCTTAAACGCTCTGAGTGGCCCCTTGGGTGCTATGGGTGGAGGGACGAAAAGCATATTAGACAAAGCAACAAGAAACGGGACAATAGAAAAAGTGGAAGTAATAAAAGAGGAGATCAGAGGTGATGGGGCTGTTGTTCACGTGAAGCTTCATCTTAAGGGCGGAAAGATCGAACAGGACGACACGCCACTGATAAGAGAAGGCGGGGTCTGGAAAATCACCATTGGCAAGTGATCAGCAGCACGCAACGGCACTTAGGTGAGACAGAAAACTACGGAAACCCGAGTTCTAGCTAGACCAACGAGGGAGTGAAACCCATTGGGCGGGGGCCCCTGCTGTGGCATCGGCTCCTGGGTAGGGCCCGCGTCTGAGTATGGGCAATTATGTCACGCGGACGGGGGCCACGAGGGGGGCGACCGCGGCCGGAGGGGGCTAGTGTTGACTATCCTCCCGCGGGCGAAGCAGGCGCTGCACGCGATCATGTACGCCGAGACCCGCGCGAGCGCCGAGCGGGAGATCGGGCGCTTTGCGCAGGAGTACAGCGCCAAGTATCCAGAGGCCGTCGCCTCGCTGACCGTCGATCAGGATCGGCTGCTCGCGTACTTCGAGTATCCGGCCGAACACTGGAAGCACCTGCGGACCACCAACCCGATTGAGTCGACGTTTGCGACGGTGCGCCTGCGGGAAGGGGTGACGAAGGGCGCCGGCTCGCGGACCGCCGGGCTCACGATGGCGTTCAAGCCGCTGCAAGTCGCCGAAGGCCACTGGCGCCGCCTCGACGCGGCCGAACTCGTGCCGCTCGTCCGCGCCGGCGTGGTCTTCGAGGATGGAGTGCAGATCGAGCCACAGAAGAAGCGGAAAAAGGCCGTCGCCTGATCTCCCTCAATCCACAACTCTTGACAATAGCTCCACTACGAACCCCAGCCCGCACTCTTCATCGCCTCTTGCAGGTTGATGTAGACATTCGTAGGGTTGTTCAGAGCCTTTAAGAGCTTCTCCATCGCAGAACGGAACGCCTTGGGGTCTCGGATCGCCGGAAACTGTCCCTGTGAAACCTTGCCCGACAGGCCTTCGCCGAACTTGAGTTCCATGGTGATCCTTCCCGCAGAATCGGGAGGCCCCTGAAACGTTATCATCAAGGACGTCCGTTCGCCGACCATGTGGAATTCCTCAAGGAAGATCAAGTCAGCTTGGGCGGTCGAGATAGAGGAAGCTACTAGCACTAGCGCCACGGCAAACATTGCGATTGCTCTTTTCATGACCGACTCCTCCAGGCGTCCCTTTATGGTGGCGAAGTTTCGCTAAACCCCTATTCCGCGCAACTCGGCGACAGGTGGCGCGTTTGGCCATGCGCCGTCCCCCGCAACTCGGATCGAAGCTGCGACGCGGGCAGTAGAATGGCGCGAGGCGCTCGAATGCGCAGGAGCGTGCCGCCTACTTCCTTCCCTCTTGAACGGCTGCAATCTGCTCTTGGACTCGTTTGCGGAACTCAAAGGGAGAGGTGGCCGCGCTTTTTTGGACAAAGAATTGGGCTGCGTTAAGTGGATGAACTGCTCCCTCGTAACGGCGATAATGCCAATGCAAAGGAGTAGAGACCATGAAACGCTCACGCAGGAACCACTCATCGAAGTTCAAGGC
>CAZYTR010000249.1:0-9527 GCA_964650365.1 uncultured Alcaligenaceae bacterium
ATGAAACTCAAGCCCAAGGGCGGCACGCTTTGCATCCAGTCCGGCGGCCCGGCGGCGGCGAACCACAACGAGCGCATGAAAGGCATCCGCGACACCATCGCCGGAAAAGTCAGCAACACGCCGCCGCCCGGAGACCGCCTGACCGGACAGAACGGCTGGAAGGAAGTCGATGGCTGCCCGCTGTACACCAACGATGATTTCCCGCTGTCGGTGAAACAGCTCGGCGAAATCCTGGCCAAGTATCCCGACCTCACGGCCTTCCTGCCAACCGGCGGTTTCCCGCAGTTCGTGCCGCAGGCCTATCGCCAGGTGGTGGAAAAGAACATGGAGCGCATCAAGAGCAAGAAGACCATCCTTGTGGTGGCCGATACGCTGCCCGTGCAGATGGATCTTATGAACGCCGGATACAGCCATGGCCAGGTCGGCCAGCGCCCGTTCGACATGGGATACCGGGCGATGAGCATCCTGAAGGACCTCAAGGAGGGCAAGAAGGTTGCCGATCCGATCTACACCGGCCTGGATGTGTGCGAGCCGGAAACCGCAGCAACCTGTATCGCCAAGTAATCGCAAGACTCATCATCTGACGGCCACCGCAAACGCGGTGGCCGTTTCTTTTCCAAAACACTCAACGCAGAGGACGCGGAGGACGCGGAAGTCGCAGAGAAGAACAAATCGAGGAAGAGCATATCGGGGTTAAGGGCAGAATGATTGCTCGTAGATCTGCGCCGGCAACTTTCGCAGTGACGGATCATCGGCTCCGAAAACATTCGAATTTGAGCACTTTCCTTGTTGTTGCCTTTCCTCCGCGCCCTCTGCGTCCTCTGCGGTGAGCGCTTAGGATCGTTCTTTTCAGCGCTCAAGGGCGCGCTTGAGTTCGGACAGGTGGCGAAATCCCATTTGCGCGTATTCATAGCTCGGCGCAAGCGCTGGATCCTGCTCGGCTTCGACAACCAGCCAGCCGCTATAACCGTGGTCATGGAGGATCTGCAGAAGCGACTTGAAATCGATGTGGCCGTCACCGGGAACGGTGAACACGCCTTTCAAGACGGAATCCAGGAAGCTCCAGTCCTTCTTGCGCGCCTCTCGCGCCACCTCTGGGCGCACGTCCTTGCAGTGAACGTGGCAGACCCGCGCGATGTGTTTCCTCAAGACCTCGACCGCGTTGCCGCCGGCAAACGTGATGTGGCCGCTGTCGAACAGCAGGCCGACGTCCGGACCGGTCAGAGACATGAGGCGATCCACGTCCTCGACGGTTTCAACGTAGGCGCCCATGTGGTGGTGATAGGCAAGGCGAACGCCTTGCGACAGCGTATAGCGCGCGAAGGCGTCGAGCTTCTCCGCATACGCGCGCCATTGCGCAGCGCTGGAAAAATGCGGACGACCGGACAGCGCGACGTCCTGTTTGCCCTGGATCGAATCGGCGACTTCGCCGTAAACCATCACGTTCGCACCGTTGTTCGCCAACAAGCGTAAATGCGGGCCGACGGCCTGGATTTCCTGCTCGACGGGACGGCGCGCCAGTTCGCCCGAATACCAGCCCGACACCAGTTCCACGCCGTATTGCGCCAGCACCTTGCGCAGGGCTTCCGGTTCCCGCGGAAACTTATTGCCCAGTTCGAAGCCGCGATAGCCGATCCGGCTTCCGTCGGACAGGATGGTTTCAAGCGGCGTGTCACCACCCAGTTGCGGCAAGTCGTCATTGGCCCAAGAGATCGGGTTGATGCCGATCTTCACGTCGAAGGATTTCATGGTCAGGCCTTCTGCTCCCGTTTGCCTTTTTCATAGGCCTTGCGCGCCGCGACAACTTCCTTGCGCCGGGAGACTTCCGGCACGGCGACTTCCCACCACCAGCCACCCTCGGTCGTCGAGCGGTCCGGATCGGTCTCGATGCAGACCACCGACGTGCGTTTGCTTGCGCGCGCGCGTTTCAACGCAGCTTCCAGTCCGGCGATGCCATCGACCTTCTCCGCCGCCGCACCGAGCGACGCGGCATGGGCGACGAAGTCGACGCGCGGTGCGCCGTCTGCGGTATGCGTGCCATCGTCGAACAGGTTGTTGAAAGGCGCACCGCCGCAGGCCTGCTGCAGCCGGTGAATGCAGCCGTAGCCGCGATTGTCGAGCACCACGATCACCAGCTTGAGGCCAAGCATCACCGAGGTGGCGATCTCGGAATTCATCATGAGATAACTGCCGTCGCCGACGATGACGATGACTTCACGCGATGGGCGCGCCATTTTCACGCCGAGGCCGCCGGCAATCTCATAACCCATGCAGGAGTAGCCGTACTCGAGGTGATAGCCGCCGGGCACCGAGGTGCGCCAGAGCTTGTGCAACTCGCCGGGTAATGCACCCGCGGCGCAGACCACGATGTCGTGCGTAGCTGAATCTTCGGTGGAGCGCTGCACGGCGCCGATGACTTCGCCCTCGTAGGGCAGCTTCGCGTTGCGGCGACCGGTGATCGCATCGACTTTCGCGCGCCACTGCGTGGCAAGCTTCGTTGCCTTCGCGGTCCAGGCGGAATCCGCCTTCCATCCGTTCAGCGCGGTGTCGAGCGCCTGCAGTCCCGACCTGGCGTCGGCCTGCAACGCCTGTCCCCGCAGCTTGATCGCATCCAGCCCATTGACGTTGAGGTTGATCAGCTTTGCGTAGGTGAACAGGGAGTGCGACCCGGTGGTGAAGTCCTGCAGCCGCGTACCGACCGCCAGCACCAGATCGGCATCGCGCGCGAGCGCGTTGGCCGCGGTTGAGCCGGTGACGCCGATCGATCCGAGCTGAAGCGCGTGATTCCACGGTAGCGCGCCCTTGCCGGCCTGGGTTTCCGCCACCGGCACGCCGTGACGCTCGGCGAAATCGCGCAGCATTGCCGTTGCCTCCCCGTAGAGCACGCCGCCGCCCGCGACGATCAGTGAACGCTTTGCATTCTTGAGTGCAGCCGTCGCCTCGCGCAACTGCGTGGGCGCGGGCGGCACTGCGCGCAACCCGATTTTCGCTGGCGCAAAAAAATCCTGCGGCCAGTCATAAGCCATGGTCTGCACGTCCTGCGGCAGCGCCAGCGTGACCGGGCCGCACATTGCCGGGTCGGTGAGCACATGGATCGCCCGGGGCAGCGCGGTCAGCAACTGCTCCGGATGGACGATGCGGTCGAAGTAGCGCGACACCGGCCTGAAGCAATCGTTCGCCGACACGTTCCCGTCGTGGAAGTCTTCCACCTGTTGCAATACCGGATCCGGCGCACGCGAGACGAAGATGTCGCCGGGTAGCAGCAGCACCGGCAAGCGGTTCACATGCGCGACCGCGGCAGCGGTCACCATGTTGGTCGCTCCGGGTCCGATCGACGTGGTGCAGGCCATCATGCGCCGGCGCATGTTCGCCTTTGCGTAGGCGATCGCGGCGAGCGCCATCGCCTGCTCGTTGTGGGCCCGAAAGGTCGGCAACTGTTCGCGATACTGATACAGCGCCTCACCGATTCCAGCAACATTGCCATGCCCGAAGATCGCGAACACGCCACCGAACAGCGGCTGCTCGCCCTCGGCCGTATCGGTGCGCAACACCGCCAGGTAACGCACCAGCGCCTGTGCGGCGGTCAAGCGGATCGTTCTGCTCATGTGCTGCCTCCTGTTCGTCCGGTAATGTGCGGGCCGTCATGGTTGCTGCGGAGTCGCAGGTTGCATTTTCCTCCCTGATCAAAACTTCGTACAATCTTCTGTCACACTGTACGACGTCCCGATCGCATCGCATTGCAGCAATCGGAACAGTGCACTAGAGGGAGGAGAGATGATCGAAGTGGCAATCTTCGGTGCGGGGCGCATCGGCAAGATTCACGGCGCCAATGTGGCGGCGCTACCCGGGGTCAAACTCAGGTACGTGGTGGATTTGAACGCTGCTTCCGCGGGCGAACTGGCGCAACACCATGGCGCAAAAGTCGCGGACGCCGAAGTTGCGTTGAAGGATCCGGCGGTCAAAGCCGTCGTCATCGCCTCCAGTACCGATACGCATGCCGAGCTGATCATGCGAGCGGCCGCCGCCGGAAAAGCGATCTTCTGCGAAAAGCCGGTGGATCTCGCACTCGAACGGGCGCGCACATGCGTTGACATCGTGGCGAAGGCCGGCGTGCTGTGCATGATCGGTTTCCAGCGCCGCTTCGATCCGACGTTCTCGGCCTTGAAGCAACGACTCGACGCCGGCGAGATCGGCAACCCGGAAATGCTGTTAATCACCAGCCGCGATCCCGGCCCGCCGCCGGTCAGCTACATCAAGGTTTCCGGCGGTATCTTCAAGGACATGCTGATTCACGATTTCGACGTATTCCGCTGGATACTCGGCGATGAAGCGAAGAGCGTGTACGCCACCGGCAGTTGCCTGGTGCAGAAGGAAATCGGCGAGGCCGGCGACGTCGATTCCACCGCAGTCACCATCCGCGCGAAATCCGGCTGCCTGTGCCAGATCAACACCACGCGCCGCGCCGCCTACGGCTATGACCAGCGCTTCGAAGTGCTCGGCGCGAAAGGACAGCTGCAGGCCGCTAACCACAAGCCGACGGAAGTTTTTGCGCATACCGCCATGAGCGTAAGCGAGGACAAACCGGAACATTTCTTTCTCGAGCGCTACCGTGCCGCCTACGCGCTCGAGATTGCGCATTTCTTCGACGCATTGACCCACGGCAAGCCGGTGCGAACCACTCTGCAAGACGGCGTGAAGGCGCTCGAGCTTGCCGATGCGGCCACGCGCTCGTGGCAGGAAGGTCGCGTCGTCACGCTCTAAGTTCTAAAAAGTGTTCACCGCAAAGACGCAAAGAACGCAAAGGAAAGGCAAAGGCAAAGGCAAAAAACATACTCGTGTTAAAACCATTCTTTGGCTGATGAGCCATCGCAGTGAATATTGGCAACGCAATTCACGAACAATCACGCTGCTCTCAACCCGATATCTTTTTTGGTCAGTTGTTTTTCCTTCGCGTTCTTTGCGTCTTTGCGGTGAATATTTCTTGAGGAAATAGCTAAGATGATTGCTCCGCTTCGCATAGGCATTGCCGGCATCGGGCGCATGGGACAGCGCCATGCCCTGAATCTAGCGCATCGCACCCTTGGCGCCCAGCTCGTGGCGGCCTGCAGTCCCGTCGCCGGCGAACTGGAATGGGCTCGGGAAAAGCTTAACGTCAAGCATGTGTACCGGGACTACAAGGACCTTCTTGCGCATCCGGGACTTGATGCGGTGTTCCTGGTGACCCCGACCACGCTGCATGCCGACCAGATCATCCAGGGCCTGCAGGCCGGCAAGCACGTGTTCTCGGAAAAGCCGCTCGCGCTGAACATTCCGGATTGCCTGAGGGTGGAGCAGGAGGCCGCGAAGTATCCGCAGCAGAAAGTCATGATCGGCTTCGTGCGCCGCTTCGACCCGAGTTATCGCGCTGCCCACGACAAAGTCAAGGCCGGCCTGATCGGCCGGCCTTTCCTGGTCCGCTCACAGACCGCCGACCAGAACGATCCGAGCGGATTCTTCGTGCGCTTCGCGCCCACCAGCGGAGGCGCCATGCTTGACATGAGTGTCCATGATATCGACGTCGCGCGCTGGTTCCTTGGAGCCGGCGGCGCCAAGCGCGTCTATGCAGCCGGCACGATCGCCATCCACAAAGGCCTGACCGAATGCGGTGACGTCGACAACGGCGTGGCAATCTGCGAATTCGGCGACGGACAGATCGCCTGTTTCTACGCGTCGCGGACGATGGCCCACGGGCACGAAACCCTGTCCGAGATCATCGGCACACAGGGACGTCTCATGGTGGGGCAGAACCCGCATCTTGACCGCGTCGTGATTTCCGACGCCCACGGCGTGCGCAACGAATGTACGCCGACGTTCTACGAGCGTTTCGCCGAAGCCTTTCAGCTGGAAGCACAGGCCTTCGTCGACACGGTGCTGGGCGATTTGCCGCTGCCGCTGACGCTGCACGATGCAACCGAAGCGACGCGCATCGGCATCGCGCTCACCCAGTCTCTGCGCAGCGGGCGGGCGGTGGATGTCGAGTAGTCTTCGGAGCGCCGATCCCGTCTGAGCTTGCCGACCCCGCCCAGTTGCACTTGGGACTTCATCTTCTGCCAGCAAGGAACGAGGCCTCAACGCTTCGCAGTGAGCCCTTCGTTTTCTGCAGGTTTTTGTCTAATATGACGGCATGAGCATAAGTACCGGTCCGTCCGCAAAACGGCCTCGCCCGTTCGCAAGTTGTGTCCGTTGCGGCCGCCCGTATCTCACCGACCCGTCAAAGACAAGTCTATGTCTCGAGACCGATGCGGACGGAAAAGTTTGTGGCGGCCGCATTACGTGGCACTTTGACCAGAATGCTTGGATTGCGTGCGACCCGTGCGGAGCCACCGGAACTCAAGACGACATGAAATGCCCCGTTTGCTTCGGCACGGGCTGGTTGACCCGAAAGTCCACATAATGAATCCGTTCCTAATGCAGCGCGATGGCGGGCACTGAATCGCCACATCCCGACCCTCTGCTCTCTGCGAAATTTTTCAGGCGTTGGCGCGTACCCAGTTCGCGATCTGCGCCGCGCTCATCGCCCCTGACTGGCGTGCCCTTTCCTGCCCGCCGCGGAAGATGGCCATAGTCGGAATGCTGCGGATATTGAAACGCTGCGCAAGGCCTTGCGCTTCTTCCGTATTGACCTTCGCCAAGCGCGCGTTGGGTTCGAGCATCGCCGCGGCCTTCTCGTACTCAGGTGCCATCATCCGGCATGGCCCGCACCAGGGCGCCCAGAAATCCACGACTACCGGAACGTCGCTGGCTGCTATATGGCGCTCGAAGCCGGCTTCGTCCAAGTCGACCGGATGGCCATCGAACAGGAGTTTGTGGCATTTGCCGCACTTGGGCTTGTCACCGGCCCGCTCCGGCGGCATGCGGTTGGTGGCACTGCAATGTGGGCAGACGATTTGAAGTGGGTCGTTCATGCAGATTCCTGACGGGAAAGGCGGCTCTTACCGCATATGGTGGCGCCTGGCCCGAAACAAAAGGGCCAGATCCTCGACCTAGGGCAGAAGCCTGGTTACAACCCGTGCAAGAAACAAGACCTGCCCCGTCGTTCTCTCCTCCCTTCACACGTACTGTAACGCCACCCGGGCGTGCCCGGAAAACCGGTTTAGCTCAGGTTGTGCCTCGATGGCAAGGTGGTCGCCGTCGAGCGCTGAAGGCTACGCGGTCGCGAGGGCCGCGACCGGCGTCAGGTGGCGGACGAACTGGTCGATCGAAACCTGCCAGGAGAATTTTTCGGCGTACCCGCGTGCCGTCTCCCGCCGGATGTCCAGGGCCCGCAAGCAGGCGACGCCGAGGTCCTCGTGCAGCACGCCGGCGCCGCTGGCGCCTATCACGTCAATCGGCCCGAGCACCGGAAACGCCGCCACCGGCGTGCCGCAGGCCAGCGCCTCAAGCATCACCAGTCCGAAGGTGTCTGTTAGGCTAGGGAAGACGAATACATCGGCGGCGCGGTAGTAACGGGCCAGTTCCGACGAGGTCTTGATGCCGGCGAAGTGCACGTGCGGATACCGGCGTTCCAGCTTCGCCCGCATGGGACCTTCGCCAACTACCCACTTGGTACCGGGCAATTCCAGTTTCAGGAAGGCCTCGATGTTCTTCTCCACGGCGACGCGGCCCACGTAGAGGAAGATGGGACGGCGGTTGACCAGCGCGTCGCGGGCACCGGGAGAATACGTTTCGGTATCCACGCCACGCGTCCAGCCTACGGTGTTGGCAAAACCACGGGCTACGAGGTCGCGCTGCACGCTGGGTGTCGGGACCATCAGCGCGCGCGAGGGGGAATGAAAGTGGCGCAGCCAACGGTAGGTCAGATCGACCGGGACGCGAATACGCGCGTGGACATACTCCGCAAATCGGGTGTGGAAAGCCGTAGTGAACGCGATCTTCCGTTTCAGGCAGTAGCGGCGCGCGGCGAGGCCGAGCGGCCCTTCGGTGGCGATATGGATGGCGTCCGGCGCGAAGGCCTCTATCTCCCGGCTGACGCCCGCATAAGGCATGAGGCTGAGGCGAATTTCCGGATAGGTCGGGCAAGGGATCGATTTGAACGATTGTGGCGTGACGAAGCGGGCCTCATGTCCGATCCGGTTCAGTCCCGCGCCGATCTGACCGAGCGTAGTGACCACGCCGTTGACCTGAGGCTTCCATGCATCCGTGACGATCATGACTTTCATGCGTGCGCTTCCTCTTCGGTTTCGTGGGCGTTAAGGGCGGCCGTGGACGGCAGGCAGCGCTTCCAGTCGACGAGCTTCAGTTCGCCTTCGTGGGTTTCCACCAGTGCGGAGAGGCTTTCCACCCAGTCGCCGTCGTTGCAATAGACGATGCCGTCGATGGCTTTGATCTGCGGCTTGTGGATGTGCCCGCAGACCACGCCCTGGAAGCCGCGTTGGCGTGCCTCGCGCGCCACGGCATCTTCGAACGCCGTCATGAAATTCACCGCGTTCTTGGTCTTGTGCTTGAGGTATTGCGACAGTGACCAGTAGCCCAGCCCGAGCCTCGCCCGGATGTGGTTGAACCAATGGTTCAGTTTCAGGATCAGCGTGTAGAGCTGGTCGCCCACCAGCGCCAGCCACTTGGCCTGCTGCACCACCGCGTCGTAGAGATCGCCGTGAACCACCAGGAACCTGCGGCCATCCGCCATGGTGTGCACCGCCTCGTCGCGGATCTCGATGCCGCCGAAGGCAAGGCCGAGGAACTGGCGCAACACCTCGTCGTGGTTGCCTGCGATGTAGGTGACCTGGGTGCCTTTGCGTGCCTTGCGCAGGATTTTCTGAACGACGTCGTTATGCGCCTGAGTCCAGTACCAGCCGCGTTTCAATTGCCAGCCGTCGATGATGTCGCCGACCAGATAGAGGTGATCGGACTCGTTGTGCCGCAGGAAGTCCAGAAGATAACCGGCCTGGCAGCCGGGCGTTCCCAGGTGGATGTCGGATATCCAGATGGACCGGTATCGGTTCACCCGGAGGGCGGGGATGTCGCCTGGATTCAGAACATGAGTCTCGTTATCATGGTGGCGCGTATTGGATCACGTGGATATGACAGGGTTATTGCAGCCTCACCGGAACATAGTGCCTAAGGTATTGACGGATCGCGAGAAACAGCGGTAGGCTGTTTACCGGCCGCAGTATCTATGACCAAAAGACCAAGAGATTGGCTCGGTCG
Organism: uncultured Alcaligenaceae bacterium; assembly: GCA_964650365.1. Classification (GTDB taxonomy): domain Bacteria; phylum Pseudomonadota; class Gammaproteobacteria; order Burkholderiales; family JACQAP01; genus JACQAP01. Next base: position 9,187 of record CAZYTR010000249.1, read on the forward strand.
TGCGGCTGCTTCTAAAGGGAGGAGAAAATGAAAGAGTTTCATTGCCCGCATTGCGGGCAGACAGCCTTCGCGACCCTCTGCACGGACTGCCAGGCCGAGGGGATCCGGATTGCCGAAACCAGAGCTGTATTCCACATCGGGCGGTGCAAACGTTGCGGGCATGTGGACAACGAGCCTTGCTCCGCCCGGATAGGATCGGACACCATCATTGCACGCGCCTGGAAAAGAAAGGGCGTGGCACTACAAGATCTCACCCAATTTGCTTTCAGACTCGCAACGCGCGCCGTCGAAGCCATCAGGAGTGGCTCCAGCCGCGCCCGTTGACGCAGCAAGGCCCGCTC
>CAZYTR010000250.1:0-6274 GCA_964650365.1 uncultured Alcaligenaceae bacterium
TGTGGTGATCGGCAAGAAGGGCGAGGACATCGAGCGTTTGCGCGGCGAACTGCAGAAGCTGATGGGCGTACCGGTCCACGTGAACATCGAGGAAGTGCGCAAGCCCGAGATCGATGCCCAGCTGATCGCGGATTCCATCGCGCAACAACTGGAGAAGCGCATCATGTTCCGCCGCGCCATGAAGCGCGCAATCCAGAATGCCATGCGCCTGGGCGCGCAGGGCATCAAGATCATGAGCGCGGGGCGTCTGAACGGGATCGAAATCGCCCGCACCGAGTGGTACCGCGAAGGCCGTGTGCCCCTACATACCCTGCGCGCCGTAATCGACTACGGTTTCTCCGAGGCCAAGACCACTTACGGAGTGATCGGCATCAAGGTATTGGTATTCAAGGGCGAAGTGCTCAGCCGCGGCGAGCAGCCGGCGATGGCGCCAACACCGGAGCCGGAGAAGCGGGCAAGACGGGGAGCCAAGCATGCTGCAGCCAGCTAGAAGGAAATACCGCAAGGAGCAGAAGGGGCGCAACACCGGTGTCGCGACCCGCGGCGCCAAGGTGAGTTTCGGCGAGTACGGCCTGAAAGCCATCGGCCGTGGCCGTTTGACCGCGCGCCAGATCGACGCCGCGCGCCGGGCCATGACCCGCCACATCAAGCGGGGGGGGCGGATCTGGATCCGCATCTTCCCGGACAAACCGATTTCACGGAAGCCGGCGGAAGTGCGCATGGGAAACGGCAAGGGCAACCCGGAGTATTACGTGGCGGAGATCCAGCCAGGCAAAGTGCTCTACGAGATGGACGGTGTGGACGAGGCGTTGGCGCGCGAGGCATTCCGGCTGGCGGCCTCCAAACTGCCGATTCTGACCACGTTCGTAATCAGACAGGTGGGATAAGCGATGAAAGCGAGTGAACTCCGGGCCAAGAGCGCGGCCGACCTCAACAAGGAACTCAACGAGCTGCTCAAGGCGCAATTCTCGCTGCGCATGCAGCTTGCCACCCAGCAACTGAACAACAACAGCGAAATCAAGAAGGTCCGCCGCGACATCGCGCGCGTGCGCACCCTGATCGGCGAGAAGGCTAAACAATCATGAACGAGAACCAGCAAACCAACGCACGCAAGCTGACCGGGCGCGTGGTCAGCGATAAGATGAACAAGACCGTCACCGTCCTGGTTGAGCGCAAAGTCAAGCATCCGCTTTACGGCAAGTTCGTCAGCCGCTCCAAGAAATATCACGCGCACGACGAGAACAACGAATTCCATCCGGGCGACCTGGTGTTGATCGAGGAAACCCGCCCGCTGTCCCGGACCAAGACCTGGAAAGTGGTGAAACTGGTGGAGAAAGCCAAGGAAGAGGTCTGAAAGCCTTGCCTGGGCGGAGTTTTTTCCATAGAATTGCGCCTTTTTCCCGGGACGCCTTTGTCCGTTGCGTCCCGGTTTCCGACCCGGACGGGTTCCAAAACTGGTCTGCCCAAGCAGGAAGCACGAGGCAGGCGAAGTTGGAAAGAGAGTAAGCAGATGATTCAAATGCAATCGAGGCTGGATGTTGCCGACAACACCGGCGCGCGCTCCGTCATGTGCATCAAGGTGCTGGGCGGGTCCAAGCGCCGTTATGCCGGGGTCGGCGACGTCATTAAAGTCAGCATCAAGGACTGCGCGCCACGCGGGCGCGTCAAGAAGGGCGAGATCTACCACGCGGTAGTGGTGCGCACACGCAGCGGCGTGCGCCGCCAGGATGGTTCACTGGTGAAGTTCGATACCAACGCCGCCGTCCTGCTCAATGCCAAGCTCGAGCCGATCGGCACCCGCATATTCGGGCCGGTGACGCGCGAGCTGCGAACCGAGCGTTTCATGAAGATCGTCTCGCTCGCCCCGGAAGTGTTGTAAGGAAAAATCATGCGCAAGAGCCGCAAGGGCGACAACGTCGTGGTCGTCACCGGCAAGGACAAGGGCAAGCGCGGCGCCGTGCTGCGCGTGCTCGGCGATGACTACGTCCTGGTCGAGGGTGCCAACCGGGTCAAGAAGCACCAGAAGCCCAATCCGATGAAAGGCACCACCGGCGGCATCATCGACAAGGAGATGCCGATTCACGTTTCCAACGTGGCGGCGTTCAACCCGACCACCCAGAAGGCCGACCGCGTCGGCGTAAAGCGGCTGGACGACGGCCGCCGGGTGCGGATCTACAAATCGAACGGCGAAATGCTGGACGCTTAAGAGGAAGACATGGCGAAGGCCAAGGAAGACACGGCGAAGGCCAAGGAAGACACGGCGAAGGCCAAGACAGCAGCTCCCGCGAAGGCCGCAACCGCGAAAGCCGCAACCGCGAAGGCGGCAGCGGTTAAACCGGCACGGCTGCAGCAGCATTACCGCGAAGCGGTGGTGCCGGCTCTGATGAAGCAGTTCGGTTACAAGACCGCCATGCAGGTGCCGCGCATCGACAAGATCGTGCTGAACATGGGCGTGGGCGAAGCGGTCAACGACAAGAAGATTCTCGACAACGCGGCGGGCGACATGACCAGGATCGCCGGCCAGAAACCGGTGGTGACCAAGGCCAAGAAATCGATCGCCGGCTTCAAGATCCGCAAGGACTATCCGATCGGCTGCATGGTGACGTTGCGCCGCGGGCGGATGTACGAATTCCTGGACCGGCTGGTCGCCGTGGCGATTCCGCGCATTCGCGACTTCCGCGGCATTCCCGCGCGCTCGTTCGACGGCCGCGGCAATTTCAACCTGGGCGTGAAGGAACAGATCATCTTCCCCGAGATCGAGTACGACAAGATCGACGCACTGCGGGGTCTGAACATCACGATTACCACGACAGCGAAGACCGACGAGGAAGCGCGCGCGCTCCTTGCCGCCTTCAAGTTTCCGTTCAAGAACTGAGGTCGCCATGGCAAAGACCGCATTGGTCAATCGCGAAAAGAAGCGCCGCGCCACCGTGAAGAAATTTGCGGCGAGGCGCGCCGAGCTGCTCGCAATCATCAACAACAGCAAGGCCTCCGACGAGGAACGCATGGAGGCGCGCGAGAAATTTCAGAGGCTGCCCCGCAACTCCAGCCCGGTGCGGCTGCGCAATCGCTGCTCGCTGACTGGCCGTCCGCGCGGGGTGTTCAGTAAGTTCGGTCTGGGCCGCAGCAAGCTGCGCGAGATCGCCATGCGTGGCGAGATTCCCGGCGTGACCAAGGCAAGCTGGTAGCAGGAGACATTGGATGAGCATGAGTGATCCCATTGCCGACATGCTGACGCGCATCCGCAACGCCCAGCTTGCGGAGAAGACCTCGGTTGCCGTGCCCGCGAGCAAGCTCAAGGTGTCGATTGCCAAGGTCCTCAAGGACGAAGGCTACATCGAGGACTTCGCGCTGCACGGAGAGGGCGTCAAACGGGCCCTAGAGATCGGCCTGAAGTACTACGCCGGCCGCCCGGTGATCGAGCGCATCGAACGGGTCAGCCGTCCGGGGCTGCGCATCTACAAACCGGCCAATGACATTCCGCAGGTGATGAACGGCCTGGGCGTGGCGATCGTGTCCACCTCCAGGGGTGTGATGACCGACCGCAAGGCGCGCCAGAGCGGCGTCGGCGGCGAAGTGTTGTGCATCGTGGCGTAGCCGCGGGCGGGGAGCAGAACAAATGTCTCGTATTGGAAATCTTCCGGTGAGTCTTCCCAGCGGGGTGGAAGTGACCTTGGCCCCGGGCCAGATTTCGGTCAAGGGGCCGCTGGGCGTGTTGTCGCAGGGCCTGGGTTCCGGCGTCGAAGTGAAGCGCGACGGCGACAAGGTGGTGTTCAAGCCGCTCGACGATTCGATCCATGCGAACGCGCTGTCCGGGACGCTTCGGGCGCTGGTGGCCAACATGGTGCAGGGCGTGACCAAAGGCTTCGAGAGGAAGCTGCAACTGGTCGGTGTGGGCTATCGGGCGCAGGCGCAGGGCGACAAGCTGAACCTCACATTGGGTTTCTCGCATCCAGTGGTTCACAAGATGCCCAAGGGCATCAAGGTCGAGACGCCGCAGCTGACCGAAATCGTCATCAAGGGAATCGACAAGCAGGTGGTCGGACAGGTTGCGGCGGAAGTGCGTGGTTATCGTCCGCCCGAGCCCTACAAGGGCAAGGGCGTGCGCTACGCCGACGAGCGCGTTGTGCTCAAAGAGACCAAGAAGAAGTAAACGGGACCGGACATGATCGACAAGAAGCAGTCACGCATGCGGCGCGCGCGCCAGACCCGCGTAAGGATCGCCCAAATGAAGGCGGTGCGGCTGGCTATTTACCGCTCCAACGGCCACATCTATGCGCAGGTGATCGACCCGAGCGCGAAGGTGCTGGCTACTGCCTCGACGCTCGAGCCGGAGGTGCGCAAACAAGTGCCCAACGGCGCCAACGTCAAGGCCGCTGCGGTGGTGGGAAAGCGCATCGCCGAAAAGGCGAAAGCGCAGGGTGTGGAGCAGGTGGCCTTCGACCGCGGCGGGTTCAAATACCACGGCCGCGTGAAAGCGCTGGCCGAAGCGGCACGTGAAGCCGGGCTCAAGTTTTAAGGACAGATCATGGCCAGGATGCAGCAGTTCAAGGAAGGCAGCAGCGACGGGCTGCGAGAGAAGATGGTGTCGGTCAACCGCGTCACCAAAGTGGTGAAGGGTGGCCGCATCCTCGGCTTTGCCGCGCTGACGGTGGTGGGCGACGGCAATGGCGGCATCGGCATGGGCAAGGGCAAGGCCCGCGAAGTGCCCGTAGCGGTGCAGAAAGCGATGGACGAGGCGCGCCGAAAGATGGTCAAGGTATCGCTCAAGAACGGGACCCTGCAGCATGCGGTGGTCGGCCAGCACGGTGCCGCCAAAGTGTTCATGCAGCCCGCTTCGGAGGGTACCGGGATCATCGCCGGTGGTCCGATGCGGGCGATTTTCGAGGTGATGGGCGTGACCAACGTGCTCGCCAAGTGCCTCGGCTCGACCAATCCTTACAACGTGGTTCGTGCCACGATCAACGGTCTGCAGGGGATGAGTACCCCCTCGGAGATCGCGGCCAAGCGCGGCAAGACCGTAGAAGAGATCCAGGGGTAATCGATGGCTGAGGAAAAAGCGGCCGGTAAGCAAATGGCCAGGAAAGCGCCGGCCAGGAAAACAAGCGCCGGGAAAAAAGAGGCGGCGAAATCCGGCAAGAAGGTCAGGGTTACGCTGGTGCGCGGGGTGATCGGTACCCGCGAGAGCCATCGTGCCACGGTGCGCGGCCTGGGCCTGCGGCGCATCAACCACACCGTGGAACTGGAAGACACCCCGGCGGTGCGCGGCATGATCAACAAGGTCAGTTACCTGCTGAAGTGGGAGGCGTAAATGCGGTTGAACCAGATTAAACCGGCGGCCGGCTCCAAACACGCGAGGAAGCGTGTCGGTCGCGGCATCGGCAGCGGCACCGGCAAGACCGCGGGCCGCGGCCACAAGGGCCAGAAGGCGCGCTCCGGCGGCTTCCACAAGATCGGCTTCGAGGGCGGCCAGATGCCGCTGCACCGGCGCCTGCCCAAGCGCGGCTTCGTTTCGCTGACCGGCGGCGATACCGTCGAGGTGCGTTTGTCGGCGATCAACGAATTGCAGGGCGACGACATCGACATCCTGGTGCTGAAGCAGGCCGGCGTGGTGCCGAACTCGGCGCGCGCGGCCAAGGTCATCCTTGCCGGCGAGATCAAGCGCAAGGTGAAACTGCGCGGATTGCTGGTAACCAAGGGCGCGCGTGCGGCCATCGAAAAGGCCGGCGGCGTCATTGAAGGCTGAATAGAGCTTGGCAGAGAACTCATTGCTTGGACTGTCCGGGAAGTTCGGCGACCTCAAGCGCCGGCTTCTGTTCCTGCTCGGCGCACTGATCGTCTATCGGGTCGGCGCGCACGTTCCGGTGCCGGGCATCGATCCGGTGCAACTGGCGGAGCTGTTCAAGTCGCAACAGGGCGGCATCCTGGACATGTTCAACATGTTCTCGGGTGGTGCGCTGTCGCGGTTCACCATTTTTGCGCTTGGGATCATGCCGTATATTTCGGCCTCGATCATCATGCAGCTGCTCACAGTGGTATCGCCGCAGCTGGAGCAGTTGAAGAAGGAAGGCGAGTCGGGACGCAGGAAGATTACCCAGTACACGCGCTACGGCACGCTGTTCCTGTCGACTTTCCAGGCGCTGAGCATCGCCATCGCGCTGGAATCGCAGCGCGGCCTGGTGCTGGAGCCGGGACTGGCGTTCCGTTTCATAACCGTGGTGACGCTGGTGACCGGCACGATGTTCCTGATGTGGTTAGGTGAGCAGATCACCGA
>CAZYTR010000251.1:0-4044 GCA_964650365.1 uncultured Alcaligenaceae bacterium
GGAGTCTTTCGTGGTGGACAAGAAAGGCGATATCGAATTGCCCGACCGCCCCGGACTGGGCGTCGAGCTGGATGCCAGGATCGTGAAGAAGTATCGGGTGAAGTAAGAACAGTCCTTACCGCAAAGACGCAGAGAGCGCAAAGAAAAAACGGAAGTGGGCCGAAACCAAATGTAGCGTTGTGCCAAGACCACACGGGCAAGGTATACCGACACTAGTTTCGCGTGGACTGCCAGAACAACTAGTTTCTGTTTTTCCTTTGCGCTCTCTGCGTCTTTGCGGTGAAAACAGATCTGGGCACTATTTCTTAGGCTTCAAGTTGCCCGCCAGGTCCTGCACCTGCGCCAGTTGATCGGTCGCGAGCATGAAGCCGATGATGTCGCGCACCTTGCCGACGGGCGCGCCTTGACACGGCTGAGGGCCACACCTATCCTCGGGCCCGGACAACAATAACAATCACCTCGCGGTTCCGATTCGCCTCCCATGACCGACGCAATCATCTATCTTGCCACCAGTTTCTGGATCGGCGCAGTGCATGCCGCTACGCCGGGCCACGGCAAGACAATCGCCGCTGCTTACATTGTCGGCGCGCGCGGCAAGCCGGTGGACGCCGTGATCCTGGGCGTGTTCGTCACGCTATCGCACACCAGCGGTATCGTGCTGGTGGGCGTATTGGCGTCGCTCGGACTGCCGGGAATGGTGCCGCAAAGAATCGAGGCCTGGATGGCGTTGATTACCGGGATCCTTGTGATAGGCATCGGCTTCTGGACGCTGTGGACGCAGCGGGAACTAATGCTGCAACTGCAGGGCGTCGCGCCGGCCCCGTGGCACGCGCGCGATCACGCGCATGAGCCAGAGCAATCGCACGCCGAAATGCGTTACCGCCCGCATACCGACGATGGCAAACACGAACATGGCCACCATCAACACGGACATGGACATGATCACGCACACGGCAACGATCATTCGCACGACCATGATCACGCGCATGACCATGCGCATGCGCATCACGACGCGGAAGCAGGTTCGCACAGCCACGGCTGGGGGTTCAAGCACACACACGATCTGAAGTTGGCGACCACCAACCGCCCCAGCCTCTGGGTATTGATCGGGCTGGGCATCGCCGGCGGGTTACTGCCCGACCCGGCGGCGCTGGCGATCCTGCTGAACGCGCTGGCCCAGGGCAAGGTGATGTTGGGCCTTGGAACCGTAGTGGTGTTCAGCATCGGCTTTGCGGCGACCCTGGTGGTCGTCGGGGTGGTCGCAGCCAAGGTCGGGCAGAAGATACTCGACTGGCTCGCGGGCCCGTGGGCGGCGCGACTGCAGATCTCGACCTCGCTGCTGATCGTGCTGGTCGGCGCGATTCTTTCATTCAAGGCCTGGACCACGCTCGGTACGCTCGCGTGAAGGACCGTAACGGCCGTGAATGTCGTGAATATCGTGAATGTCGCAAGAACAAACCCGGAGAGTTTCAGCGACGGATAGTACTTTGCGACATGCATCGCTTATCCGCAGCCAATCGCGCGAGTGACTTAAAGAGCTTGACTGCGGCTCCGAGTCACGGCATTCACGACATTCGCGATATTCACGTCTTCGCCGGTTCTTATCTTTTCGCCGCGTCCGCCTTCAGCATTCCAACATAGCCACTGATGTCGGCGTACCAGATGTTGCCACCCTTATCGGCTGCGAGTGTATAGGGCCTCGCGTCCGGCCGCGGAAGCTGGAAAATCTTCATCTGGCCGTCGCGCAATCGGCCGATGGCGTGGTGGCGCAGCAACCCGAACCAGACCGAGTCGTCCGGCGCAATCGCGATCCCTGACAGCCCCGCCCAATTGGGGCCAGGCACTTCGAATTCGGTGAATTTCCCTTCGGCAAACCTGCCGACCTTGTTACCGCGGAACTCCACGAACCACACACCGCCTTTCTGATCCACTGCGATGTCGGTCGGCGAGCTTCCGCGAGTCGGCACTTCGTACTCGGTCATGGCCCCGCCTGGCACAATCTTGAGCAACTGGTTGCCGCTTTGCAGTGTTGCCCACACGATGCCCTTCGCGTCCACACTGACGCCGTAAGGACCGCCGCGCACGTTCTTTATTTCGTGGCGGGTGAGCTTGCCGTCCCTGAGCCGCGTGATGCTGTAGGCGGTACCCTCGGCGAACCAGATCGCGCCGTCTGGCGCAACAGTAAGCCGCCCCAGGCGCGCAATCGGCGTATCGAGAGGAAACGATGCCTGCTTGCCGTCCGGTGACATGCTTGCGATCGCCTGGCTCAGGGCGTCGGTATACCAAACGACGCCGTTGCTATCCACACCGAGGCCGATCGGTTCGACGTTGTTGCGCTTTCCCGTGACGACGCGCTCGATTTTTCCGTCGCGTAGTCTGCCGAATGCGTTGGCGGAATCCATGGTGAACCAGACAGTTTCGTCCAGCGCGATTGCCAGTGCCGTCGGGATGTCGGTCGACTCCGTCATCGCGTACTCGATGAAATCCCCACGAGATGCGGGGCCGTACCGCCAATAAGCATACCCGGCTACAGCTACAACAATTGACGCCGCCGCGATGTACAGATAAAGCCGGTTCATTTTCACTTTAGCGATTCTCCGGTTCACTTTTGGAGCGAGCGTCACGCGCGGACCCGATTTAACCAGCGTACGCCCACACCCCCGAGCACGATCAAAAGCACCAGGAAGGCCATTCCGCCGGCAAGGCTTACAGGATCCAGACGGGTGAGCAAACTCGCGCCGCCTGAGCCACGACGCCACATCTCGGTGTAAGGAGAAAGGGAAAACCCGGCATACAGCGTCGCGGTGTCGTGCGCATCACGGACCAGCGGGCCGGCTTCCAGGTGCACGGGGAGATTGCCTTCGACCAACAACCACTTCTCCCCGCCGTCAGTGCTGCGCAGGATGCCCCGGTGAGTACTTAGCACCACGATCCTGCCGCCGTCGGCGACAGCGATACCGCGTATCGTCGTGCCGCTCTCGGGCAGGACCTTGCCTACAGGCTTCCAACTCATGCCAAGGTCGTCACTCGCGTATACGCGATCAGAGCCCGCCGCCCATAGCGTGCCGGCGGACAACAGCGCCTCCACCTGCCCTCGCGGAAGTCCGGCATCGCGCGACTGCCATGAAGCGCCGCCGTCCCGGCTACCCCGGATGTCTCCCTGGATCACGGCCAGAACGATTTCCTGCGGCTGCGTGACCACGACCAGCGCGGTAACAGAACCCTCTGGCAGGCCTTCGCCCGACGCAGACCAGCTGCGGCCACGATCATCGCTCACGAACACGCCACGCTCACCGGCAAGAAAGAGGCGCCGGGAACCTCCCGCGATCGCACGCGCCGGTGCGGTACCGGCCGGCGCGAGCGTATCCACCCAGACCGAGCCGTCCTCGCTGAAATAGATTCGGTTCGCAGTGGAGGCGATTGCACCTTTCCCGTCGTCATCGAAGCGCACCGCATAGGCGGAGCCATCGAATTGCGCCCCCGGTTCCTGTACCCAGTCGCGACCGCCGTTCTTTGAGCGCAACAGCCGCGTGTCAGTACCGTAGAGCAGATGGTTGGCGTCCTTCGGGTTGACAGCGAGTGAGAGTGCGCCACCGATGAAAAGTCCCGCATCTGCCGGGAACCAGGTGGCGCCATTGTCGCGGGAGCGGAAGAGGCCTCCCCACGCGCTCGGATCGTGAGCAAATGCAGCCACCGGCAGAAAGGCGGCCAACAAAATGAAATTTCTTGCAGCGCGGCTGAACAAGGTGACGGAAACCAGACATGCAAAAAAATGCGAGGAGCCGATTGTGTCGGCTCCTCGCATCGGAGTCCACTACTTGCGTTCAGCCAATTACGGCTTGCGTGACTTTTCTCCGGGCGCCAGGGCAACCTCCGCGAGGCGTCCACCATTCATACCCACCCAGTGTTTCTTGGTGATCGGGTACTTGTCGGAGTACGACAGAGGCTCGTGCGCGGAAACGCAATTCTGATAACCACCGGTCACCTTGTAGCACTTCTCGTAGGCCAGGAACTGCTGCACCGAATCAGTCTGCTGAATGTTGG
>CAZYTR010000252.1:0-9967 GCA_964650365.1 uncultured Alcaligenaceae bacterium
AAAATATTTTTCCCACTCGAATCTCGCTACTTCAAAACTAATGACAAGTGGATTCCACTTCTGCCGCAATCTGTACCCGCTCGGAGATGTGTGGTCCCACCACAAAAATCTCGATGCGAGTTTTCACACAGCCTCGACCCAAAGCGGTCATTCAGGCATCGACTGCAATTATGCTAGGATTGCTTGGCATTTCCCGACCAGCATGCCGATGATGAGCTCGTTCCTTTCATCCCTTTCACACATATACGTTTTTGATATACCTCTACTTGCGACACCCGTTTTATTGATCCTCGCGATCATCCTTGGCGGCTGGATCATATGCCCGCTGTTTGTGCTGATTACAAGCCGTACCCAGGGGGAGCCAAGTTCGGCTGGTTCATAATTGCATTCCTCTTTTCTTGGCTTGGATTCGCGATATTTCTTATCTTCACCCAGAAGCCGCAGGAAAGAGAGGCCGCGAGGTTTAATCCCGTTGAGCCCCGTTTTTAAGTGCCAAATGGCTTCGACTTTCTGCGAGTAACCGCTTTTGGCCGATCGCTGCCGTGGGCTTCCAACCCATAGCGGTTACTCAGAGGAAAAAACAAAACAAAAACATGAAACTCACCCGCTTACTGCTCATCGCGCTTTTGTTCCCTATCGCCACACAAGCGAAAACCGGAGTCCAGTTGCGCGACGACTGTGCGGCCTTTGATGAACGACCAGACTCCACCGGCATATCAAGCAACATGATGCGAACGAGCGAGTGCGTCGGCTATGTATACGGCGTTCTCGATGTGCCCAATCTGTACGACGTGCGTGGTGCAGATAATTGCGTCCCGGACGGCACTACGCGAGGTGCTGCTCTTACCGTGGTGCGCGAATACATTCGACGCCCGGACGTAGCGAAGATGACTTGGGCTGGCTCCGGAGCGCAAGCGGTGATCAACGCGATGATGACGAAATGGCCGTGTAAGGACACGCGCTGATAAGCGTGCGTGCGCCTACAAGGAGATGTTCGGCGAATGTCTGCTCTTGGCCGGTTTTTGCCTGTCGCTTGTCGGTCTAAAATTCCCAGGAAGCGGACATTGTTTGTCAGATGGCGTCGCGACTACTAAAACTTTAGAGCTCTTTCGTTCTTCCCTCATCCCTCATCCCTCGGACCTCACACCTCGGACCTCGCACCTCATTCAATCGCCGTCTCCGGCTCTTCCCGCGGCTTGAATCGATGGCCGAGCGCCACGTATAACCCGCTGCCGACGACGATGGCCATGCCGATCAGGGAATGAGCATCCGGCAGGTCGCCGAAGGCCAGGAAGCCGAACAGGATCACCCACAGCAACTGGACATACCCGAGCGGCGACAGGAATGAAGCGTTCTCCAGTTCCAGCGCCTTGATCAGCATGAAGTGCCCGAAGCCTGCCACCAAGCCCAGCAATATCAAGAGCGGCACATGACGAATATCCGGCGTTTTCCAGAACAGCGGCACGACTACACTCATCAGCACGCAGCCCACGAACGCGGTGTAGAACAGCGTGGTGAACACATTTTCGGTCTCGCTGAACTTGCGCGTCATGATCTGGTAGAGGCTGTAGCAAAACGCAGCGCCCACCGCGAGCAGCGCCGGCCACTGGAGCATGGCGCTGCCCGGCCGGATGATGAACAGCACACCGAGGAACCCGGCCACCACCGCCAGCCAGCGCGTGAGGCTCACCTGCTCGCGCAGCCACCAGACCGCGAACAAGGTGACCAGCAGCGGAGAAATGAAACTGACAGCCTTGACTTCCGCCATCGGCAGAAAACTCAGCGCGCCGAAATAACAGGACGTCGAACCCACCAACAGCGCGGCCCGCAAAACCTGCCCGCCCGGTTGCATTGTCCTCAACAAACCGGCGCCTAACCTCGGCGCAAACAACAGCACCATCAGCGCCGTGTGCACGGTGTACCTGCACCACACCAGCATCGGCACCGGATAGAAACTGCTGAGATATTTGGCGGTCGTCTCCAGCACCGAAAAGCACAGCACCATCACCATCATATAGAGGACGGCGCGAGTGGCGGGTCGGAGCGCGCGAAAGCGCGTGACAAAGGAGGCGGTCAATTACGGCGCGGTGAAGGCTGAGGAAAGCGGCGAATTCTAGCCGAACTCAAGACCGACGGGGGCGCCACTTCGTGGTCGTCCGGCGGAGCCATGACTGCCCTTTTCTCCTGTGCGGGCTTCGTTGCGCCTGGCAAAAGCCGTATCATTAGGGGCCAGCCCCGATTCATTCAGGTCCAGGAGTCTCCAGTAATGCGAATGGAAGCCCACGTGCACGGAACCGTCCTGTTGAGAGCCGGCACCACCACCTCGCAGATCGAGGAGGCACTGCGTCCGTGGCTTGACTACATAGACGAGGACAATCTTGCCGACGCGAAGAGCGTTCACCCGGATGAGCCCGGAGTGGTGTTCGACAAGCGCCGGCGCGTGCTCGAAGTCTGCTGGACCGGGGACGTTGGGCGCAGCTTCCACCAGATTGTCTCCGGGGCGCTGGCCTCGCTCAACCCCTTCAGCGAGGAAGCGGCGGCCTTCGAGGTGAGCTACTACCTGGAGGACGGCCAGGACGAGTTCAGCATGGTATTCGTCGGCCCAACGCCCGAGACGATTTACGAGGCGCAACGCCGGCGCATGATCGAGGATGTGCAGAACCTGCTTTCACGCCAGTTCACCGAGCCCGAAGTCGCGCAGGTCTCGGCGCTCATCAACCAGTTGTTCGAGCGCAACTGGAAAGGCGGAACAACCGCGGCACAGGCCGGCAGCGGCTCTTCGGAAGTGGTGCCGATGCCTACGGGAAGAAAGCATCTGCACTAGAAGCCGTGAATGTCGTGAATACGTGAATGTCGTGAATGACGTAATTGCCTGACTGCATTCCTACAGACATCTGCGCCCGGGAATCACCCCGGGCGCTTTTTTTGTAAGGCCTCATGACCGTTCCGGCGCAAGCCTCTTCCACGCGATTACCCGCCGTCAAGCACGACGCCCGGGGCCAGCGCAGCGTCGACCTGCGCGCCGTGGTGGCGCTGGCGGTTCCGCTGTTCGTCAACAGCAGCATCCAGGCACTGCTCAACCTCACCGACACCTGGTTCATCGGCCGCCTGTCCACGGACGCCACCGCCGCGGTCGGCGCTTCGTACTGGTTCCTGATCGTCGCCATCCTGCTGTTCGGCGGCGCGGGCCTGGCGGTGCAGACCCTGACCGCGCAGGCCTATGGCGCGGGCGACAACCGTTCTGCCGCGCGCGCGGTGTGGGCAGGTGTGTGGGGCATGGCCGCCATCGCGCCGGCATTCGTGGTGATTGCGTTCTGCGGCCCAGTCATCATCGGCTGGCTGGGACTCGAGTCCAACGTGGCGCATCTCGCCGCCGAGTACTGGTTTCCGCGCATGCTCGGCGGCATGCTCGCGGTCGGAATCTGGGGCACCACCGGGTTCTTCAACGGCATCGGCCGCACTGGCGTGACGCTGGCGATCATGACCTTCGTGGCGGTGCTCAACGCCGTCCTGAATCAGCTATTCATCTTCGAATTGGGCTGGGGGATTTCAGGCTCGGCGTGGGCCACTACCGCGGCCATGTTCGCCGGTTTCATGCTCGCGCTCGCTTTGTTCACCAGCCGCGCCATCGACGGTGAATATCACTCGCGCAGGACCTGGCGTCCAAACGCTGCCGAACTGGCCAGACTGTTCCGCGTCGGCATCCCCATAGGCCTGTTTCCGGCGATCGACGTTGGCGGCTTGGCGATGTTCCAGGCCATGCAAGTGGCTGCCGGCGCGGTCGGCGGGGCCGCCACCCAGATTGTGATGATGCTCACTTCGCTTGCCTACCTGCCGACCATGGGCTTCGCGCTCGCCGGAACCACGCTGGTCGGCCAGAGCATCGGCGCCGGTGACAGGGATTGGGCTAGCCGGGTGGGCAATGCAACCATCAAGTTGGCGGTCGCATACATGGGCGTGGTGACGGTATTCCTGGCCGTGATCGGACCGTGGCTGATTCCGCTGTTCGTCAACCCTTCCGATCCGAACGCCGCAGCGGTCATCTCGCTGGGCCGCACGCTGTTGTGGTTCGCGGCCGGCTACCAGATCTTCGACGGCCTGAACCTCGGCGCCGGCTTCTGCCTGCGCGGCGCGGGCGACATGCGGGTGCCGACCGTGGCAATCGTCTTTCTCTCCTGGTTCGGGTTTGTGCCCTTCACGCACATGTTTACGTTCGCGCCCGGACAGGGCTGGGTGGAATTCCTGCCGCAGTTCGGTTACGGCACCGTCGGCGGCTGGGCGGTTGCACTGGTCTACACCTGCATTCTCGGCAGTCTGATCTTCCTGCGCTGGCGCTCCGGGGCGTGGCGCCGGATCGACCTGCGGTAAGATTCGGATGCAGACAATGCAGAGCATGATTCCAGGCAGACCATCACAATGATCGTGAGGAGTTCCATGAACAAGCTCATTCGTTCGGCTGCGGTGTGCATTCTGACGGGCGCCGCATTCACCTCGCACGCCGCCGTGCTGCCGGAAGCAAACCCGGAGGACGTCGGCATGTCCTCGCAACGTCTTGCCCGGATCGACGCCACCATGCGAAAAGCGGTGGATTCCGGCGAGCTGCCCGGGGTGGTCATCCTGATCGCGCGCGACGGCCGGCTCGCCTATGCCAGGAGCTTCGGCTGGCAGGACCGCGAAAAGAAAATACCGATGCGCAATGACTCTATTTTCCGCATCTACTCGATGACCAAGCCTATCGTCAGCGTCGCGGCGATGATGCTGGTCGAGGAAGGCAGGCTCGGGTTGCACGAGCCGGTGTCCAAGTTCATACCCGAGTTCAAGGAGATGAAAGTCGGCGTCGAGGTCAAGGATGCCGCTACCGGTGCGTCCACGCTCTCGCTGGTGAACGCAAAGCGCCAGATCACGGTACAGGACCTGTTGCGCCATACCTCGGGCCTTACTTACGCCGCCGTCGGACAGGACACGCCGATCAAGAAAATGTACCGCGACGCCGAGATTTTTTCGCAGAAGTGGGTGCTGTCGGATTTCGTCAAAGCGCTCGCCAAGCTGCCGCTCGCTTTCGAACCCGGTAGCACCTGGGAATACGGGCATTCCACCGACGTGCTCGGGCGCGTCGTGGAGGTCGTCTCCGGCCAGACTCTGGATGTGTTCCTCGCCGAGCGCATTCTCAAGCCGCTGAAAATGGTTGACAGCGGCTTTCACGTGCCCGCCGACAAGCTCGATCGCCTTGCGCAACCGGCGCCCGATGTGTACACGGGCAAGACCCCGGAACTGATCGACGTCACCAAGCCGGCGACGTTCTTTGCCGGTGGCCACGGCATGGTGTCCACCCCCGGCGACTACCTGCGATTCGCGCAGATGCTCGAGAATGGCGGCGAGCTCGACGGTGTGCGCATCCTTGGGCTGAAGACGGTGGAGTACATGACCGCCAACCATTTGCATTCGAACATCAGCCTCGGTCCAAACTTCCTTCCGGGGCCCGGCTACGGCTTCGGACTCGGCTTCGGCACGCGGGTCGAGTCTGGACAGTCGGAATGGCCCGGGACACCCGGCGAGTTTTACTGGGGGGGCTACGCCGGGACCTACTTCTGGGTCGATCCGCGCGAAGACCTGGTGCCGGTAATGATGTCGCAGGAACCCGTGCGCCGTCCGCACCTTCGCTCACTGCTGCGCAATCTGGTGTATCAGGCGATCATCGAATAGCGCGCAGGACGCAGGCACAGGGTTGGGTTGCCGGGGCATGGCTTTCCTTCAACCCTCAACCTGCAGTAGCCCGTACTTGAACTTACAGACAGTGTCTGACGAATTACAATAGTCAGCGAAAGTGCGGCTTCGCTCTGCCCATGCATAAACTCCACGGCAAACGCGCCCTTGTCACCGCCGGCGCTCAAGGAATAGGTCTCGCTATCAGCCGCCAGCTGCTCGCGGCCGGCTGCGACGTATTTGTTCACTATCGCAGCAGCGCCGATGCCGCCCGCGGATTGGAGACGGAAGCCAAAGCGCTCGGCCGACGGTACGCTCACGCTGCCGCCGATCTCACGGAATCGCCCGAGTGCGAACGGCTCGTCCGCGAAGCGGTGAAGTTTCTCGGTGGACTGGATGTGCTGATGAACAACGCCGGTTCGCTGGTGGCGCGCAGAACCCTGGCCGAGGCCGACGACGTGTTCTGGGAGGAGGTCATGACGCTCAATTTCGGTAGCGCTCGCCGCGTCACGCGCGCCGCCGCGCCCCATCTCATAGCTGCTGCGAAGACTGGCGGTGGCGCCAGCATCGTCAACTTGTCCTCGCTCGCCGGCCGCAAAGGCGGCCATCCCGGCTCGTTGGTCTACTCGACCGCGAAAGGCGCCATTCTCACTTTTACGCGCGCCCTTGCCAACGAACTCGGTCCGCGGGGCGTGCGCGTCAACGCCCTCGCACCCGGCCTGATTCTTGGCACCAGTTTTCACAACACACACACGACCCCCGAGTCCGCCAAAGCGACGGTGGCCGGCATACCGCTCGGTCGTGGCGGCAACGCAGATGATGTTGCGCGCGCCGCCGTGTTTCTCGCCAGCGAGTTCGACGGTTTCATTACCGGCGCCACGCTCGATATCAACGGCGGCGTCTACGGCTGCTAAACGAGCGAGCCTCGTGTTTCGAAAAAGCGTGGAGAGGGTGTAAAAGTACACAGATGCGCGGATCCGTCAACATTCTGCTCTCCCTCGCCGCCGCCTTGTTGCTCGCGCCGACGCCAGTGCTGGCGCAGGCGGAGACGGCGAGCACTTTCCTTCTGGTCGCGCAGCCGGACATGCTCGATCCGAATTTCTTCCGCACGGTGGTGCTGGTCATGCGCCCCGATGACAGCGGCCCGCTCGGCGTCATCCTCAACCGTCCCACCAACGTCCAGTTGCGCGAGCTCTATCCGGAGCGCACCGAATTGACTGGCCGCGACGATCTCGTGTTCTTCGGCGGGCCGGTGCAACCCGATGCGCTACTGTTTGCCTTCCGCTCCGCGGTTAAACCGCCGAAAGGCCTCAGCGTGACCGGGGACATCTACATCAGCGGATTCAGCGAGGTTCTCGACGAATTGCTCAAGCATCCGGAGAACGCCAACGAGCAGCGTTTCTTCGCCGGCTACTCCGGCTGGGCGCAAGGCCAGCTCGAGTTCGAAATCGCCCGGGGCGGCTGGTACACGCTGCCGCTTGACGAGGACGCGATCTTCAAAATGAACCCGCTGACGATCTACGATGAACTGCTAAGGCGCGCAGCCGTACGGCGCATCGAAACCCGGCGCGAGTTCCGCGACAGGATAACGGCGGACGCAGGCTTGCCCTGACCGCACGCCCGTTGTAGCGAACCATGCTGCCCAATCCGCGCCTCATTCCCATGGGAGACCGGGCGCTGGTCATCGAATTCGGCGACCGGCTCGATTCCGGACTGAGCGCGCGCATCGCCGCTGCCGCGCAACATCTGCGCGCGTCCGCGTTGCCCGGCGTGCTCGACGTTGTGCCGGCCTATACCACGCTCGCGTTGCACTACGACCCGGCGATCATCGGCGCCGGCGATGCGCCCTACGAGACCCTGATCGAACAGATCGAGGAGTGGCTGCGCGCTCAGACGGACGCAGAACTACCGCCCGGACGCCTGGTCGAGATTCCGGTCTGTTACGGCGGCGAACTCGGTGAAGACCTGGAAGAGGTGGCCCGCCGGCATGGGCTCACGCCCGAGGAAGTCGCCACGATCCACGCAAGCACGGATTACCGCGTATACCTGCTCGGTTTCGTGCCGGGCTTCGCCTATCTCGGCAACCTGGATTCCCGCATCGTCACGCCGCGCCGTGATACGCCGCGCCCGCACGTTCCCGCGGGCAGTGTAGCCATCGGCGGCGACCAGACCGGCGTGTATCCGCTGGATACGCCGGGAGGCTGGCATCTCGTCGGCCGCACCCCGGTGAGAATGTTCACCCCCGAAACCGAGCCGCCCTGCCTGCTCGGTGCCGGCGACAGCGTGCGCTTCGTGCCGATCTCGCGAGCCGAGTTCGACGCCTTGTCGGAGACGGGTGCGTGAACCTTCGAGTTCTCAAGCCGGGCGTGCATAGCACGCTGCAGGACTGCGGCCGCAACGGCTATCAGCACTACGGCGTACCGGTTTCCGGCGCGATGGACCTGTTCTCGCACCGGGTCGCCAACATCCTGGTCGGCAACCACGGGGACGAAGCTACGCTGGAAATGACGCTGCAGGGGCCGCGCTTCGAGTTCGATCAGGATGCGGTGATCGCGATCTGCGGCGCCGATCTGTCTCCCGCGATCGGCGGCGCCGAGATTCCCGAAGGCAAGGCAATACGGGTGCGCGCCGGCAGTGTGCTCGACTTCGGCGCGTGCCGCGTGGGCTGCCGTGCCTACCTCGCCGTTCGCGGCGGCTTCGACGTGCCACGGGTGATGGGCAGCCGCAGTACCTACGAAACAGCGCAACTCGGCGGCCTGCACGGGCGCGCGCTCAGAAAGGACGACCGGCTACGCATCGGCGAATCAGCCGGGGACATCTACCCTGATCTGGACGCGGAACTCGCGCGTTCCAGGCGCGCATTTGCATTTCCGAAATGGGCGGTGAATCAGCACATCGAGAAACTCGGGCGCACGCCGCAGGTGGTGCGGATCATACCCGGCCGCCACTGGGAGGCGTTCCCGGCTACGGCACGCGACGCGCTCACAGGCACCGAATTCCGAATCGCGCCGGATTCCAACCGCATGGGCTTTCGCCTTGACGGAGCGGCGATCCAGCCCGAGAAACCGCTGGAAATCCTGTCGGAAGCCGTAGCCTTTGGCACAATCCAGATTCCGCCTGGAGGCAAGCCGATCGTATTGATGGCGGACCGGCAGACGGTCGGCGGGTATCCAAAGATCGCCGAGGTGTCGAGCGTGGACCTGCATCTGCTGGCGCAGCTCAAGCCCGGCGACCCGCTGCGATTCGAACTGGTATCGCTAGCTCAGGCGCAGGCACTGTGGCTCGCGCGCGAGCAGGAGATCATGACCATCCGCGAGGCAATTGAGAAACATTTGACGCAATGACGCGAACACTCGACCTCAATTGCGACATGGGCGAAGGCTTCGGCGCCTGGAAGATGGGCGACGATGCGGCGCTGCTGGATCATGTCACCTCGGCCAACATCGCCTGCGGCTTCCATGCCGGTGATCCCGGCACCATCCATCGCACCGTGAAGCTGGCGATCGAGAAAGGCGTGGCCGTTGGCGCGCATCCGTCGCTGCCCGACCTGCAGGGCTTCGGCCGCCGCGCCATCGAGGTCACTCCCAGCGAAGCCTACGACATGGTTCTGTACCAGATCGGCGCGCTGGCCGGATTCGCCCGTTCGCTGGGCGGCCGGCTCGCACACGTGAAACCGCATGGCGCGCTCTACAACATGGCAGCAAGGGACAGCGGCCTGGCACGTGCAATCGCCAAGGCGGTAAAGGACTTCGATTCGAGGCTGGTGCTGTTCGGGTTGGCGGGAAGCGAACTGGTCCGCGCCGGCCACGAGACGGGGCTCAAAGTTGCCAACGAAGTATTTGCCGATCGCACCTATCAATCGGACGGCAGCCTGACGCCGCGGAGCCAGCCGAATGCGATGATCCACGACGTCGAGGCTTCGATCGCGCAGGTCAGGCGCATGGTCGGCGAAGGCAAGGTCAAAAGCGTTCAGGGTGCGGATGTCGAGGTCATCGCCGATACCCTCTGCATCCATGGCGACGAGCCGACCGCGGTCGAATTCGCCCGCCGCATCCGCCGCGCACTCGCCGACAGCGGCATCCGCGTCGCGCCAGTCGTTCACTGATACGGCTTCGCAATAACACCTCACCGCAGAGGCGCAAAGGCGCAGAGGAAACGCAAAGGAAAGCGAAACCAGATAACTTGTAAAAGCACACGGGGTACACGGAGAGAATGTCGGACCGGCTTCTCATCAGCTTTTTACCCAATTTGCATTTCTCTGCGT
>CAZYTR010000253.1:0-2097 GCA_964650365.1 uncultured Alcaligenaceae bacterium
CATTTTTCGCAGATCACGCCGCGGTGTTTCAGGCGCTTGTACTTGCCGCACAGGCACTCGTAATCCTTCACCGGGCCGAAGATCTTGGCGCAGAACAGGCCGTCGCGCTCCGGCTTGAAAGTGCGATAGTTGATGGTCTCGGGCTTCTTCACTTCGCCGTAGGACCAGGAGCGGATCTTCTCGGGGGAAGCCAGTCCGATCTTGATGGCGTCGAACTCTTCTTCCTGCGTAACCTGCTTGAACAAATCGAGCAATGCTTTCATTTCTAACCTCGTTATGTGAGGAGTAGTTCGCCTAAGTCGAAGGATCGTCGGTGAAGGTGGTGCGCATTGACCCTTCAGCGTTCATTCATCCTTCACGCGTCAGTAGCGGTCCAGATCGATGTCGATCGCAAGCGAGCGGATTTCCTTCACGAGCACGTTGAAGGACTCCGGCATGCCGGCGTCGATCTTGTGTTCGCCCTTGACGATGTTCTCGTACACCTTGGTGCGGCCGCCCACGTCGTCCGATTTGACAGTGAGCATTTCCTGCAGTGTGTACGCGGCGCCATAAGCCTCGAGCGCCCAGACTTCCATTTCGCCGAAACGCTGGCCGCCGAACTGCGCCTTGCCGCCAAGCGGCTGCTGGGTGACGAGCGAGTACGGGCCGGTGGAGCGCGCGTGCATCTTGTCATCTACCAGATGGTGCAGCTTGAGTACATGCATGTAACCCACGGTAACGGACCGGTCGAAATTCTCGCCGGTGCGCCCATCGAACAGCGTTACCTGTCCCGACTTGGGCAGGCCGGCGAGCTCGAGCATGGTCTTGATTTCTTCTTCCGTTGCGCCGTCGAAGACCGGCGTAGCGAAAGGCACACCGGACTGGAGATTGCGCGCCAAATCGATAACTTCCGCATCGGTGAAATCACTGATGTCTTCGGGTTTGCCACTGGAGTTGTAGATAAGCATCAGGGCCTTGCGAATGTCGGCGATCTTCGTCTGCGCTTTCAACAATTCACCGATCCGTTTGCCAAGTCCCTTGGCCGCCCAACCGAGGTGGGTCTCCAGGATCTGGCCGACGTTCATCCGCGACGGCACGCCGAGCGGATTCAGCACAATGTCCACCGGGGTACCGTCGGCCATGTGGGGCATGTCCTCGATCGGGGTGATCTTGGAGATCACGCCCTTGTTGCCGTGGCGGCCGGCCATCTTGTCGCCGGGCTGGAGCCTGCGCTTCACCGCCAGGTAGACCTTCACCATCTTCTGCACGCCGGGGGGCAGTTCGTCGCCGCTGGTGAGCTTGCGCTTCTTTTCCTCGAAGGCCGCATCGAATGCCTTGCGGGTCTGCTCCATTCCCTCCTGCAACCGCTCGAGCTGCTTTGCCGCGTCCTCGTTCGCGAGGCGCACGTCGAACCAGTGGTAGCGCTCGATATCCTGCAGGTAGGCCTTGGTGATCTTGGCTCCCTTGGCGAGCTTCTTCGGACCACCGTTGGCGGTCTTGCCGGTGAGCAGGCGCTCGATCCGGCCGAAGGCGTCGTCCTCGACGATACGCAACTGGTCGGCCAGGTCTTTCTTGTAGCGCTTGAGTTCGTCGTCGATGATCTGCTGGGCGCGCTTGTCGCGCTCGATGCCTTCGCGGGTGAAAACCTGCACGTCGATCACCGTGCCGGACATGCCGGAGGGCACGCGCAAGCTGGTGTCCTTCACGTCGGAGGCCTTCTCGCCGAAGATGGCGCGCAACAGTTTCTCTTCCGGGGTGAGCTGGGTTTCGCCCTTGGGCGTGACCTTGCCCACCAGCACGTCGCCGGCTTCGACTTCCGCGCCGATGTAAACGATGCCGGACTCGTCCAGCCGTCCCAGCATTCCCTCGGACAGATTGGAGATGTCGCGGGTGATTTCCTCGGGTCCGAGCTTGGTGTCGCGCGCCACCACCGAGAGCTCCTCGATGTGGATCGAGGTGAAGCGGTCTTCAGCCACTACGCGCTCCGAGATCAGGATGGAGTCCTCGAAGTTGTAGCCGTTCCAGGGCATGAACGCCACCAGCAGGTTCTGTCCCAGCGCCAGTTCGCCCATGTCGGTTGATGCGCCGTCGGCCACCACGTCGCCGCGGGCGATGTGG
>CAZYTR010000254.1:0-15938 GCA_964650365.1 uncultured Alcaligenaceae bacterium
GCATACTTAGCAGAGGTTTCGCCATGGTCTTATCCGATATTTCGATCAAGCGCCCCGTGCTCGCCACGGTGATGAGCCTGCTCATCGTCCTGCTAGGGGTCATTGCGTTTGACCGTCTCTCGGTGCGCGAATATCCGAAGATCGATCCGCCGATTGTTTCGGTGCGTACCGTGCTGAAAGGCGCCACCGCCCAGGTGGTCGAGAGCACGATCACGACCCCGGTCGAGGACGCGCTGTCCGGGATCGAAGGCATCAAGACCATCAAGTCGCAGAGCCGCGAAGAGGTGAGCCAGGTCACGGTCACCTTCGTCACCGACTGGGACGTAGAGGCCGCCGCCAACGATGTGCGCGATCGCGTTTCGCGCGTGCGCTCGTTATTGCCGGATCAGGCCGACGATCCGGTAGTCAACAAGATAGAGGCGGACGCCTTTCCGGTGATGTGGGTCGCTGTTACCAGCGACCGGCATACGCCGATGGAACTGACCGACTACGCGGACCGTTACCTTACCGATGCCATGAAGGCGGTTCCCGGGGTCGCGACTGTCATCATTGGCGGCGAGCGCAAGTACTCGATGCGCGTGTGGCTCGACCGCGAGCGGCTCGCCGCGCACGGCATGACCGCTCAGGATGTCGAGGAGGCGCTCCGCCGGCAGAACCTCGATTCGCCGGGCGGGCGGATCGAAAGTACTCAGCGAGAGTTGACGGTGCTTGCCGAGACCGATCTGCAGAGCACCGAGGCGTTCAACAACATGATTATCCGCGAGGTGGCCGGTTATCCGATCCGCCTCAAGGACGTGGGTCGCGCCGCGCCCGGGCCGTACGAGAACCGCAAGATCGTGCGCGTGAGCGGCAACGAGGCCATCGGCCTTGGCGTGGTTAAACAGTCAACCGGTAACACGCTCGCGATCGCGGCGGGAATTCGGGAGCTGGTGCCGCGCCTGAAGGCAGGTCTGCCGGAAGGCATGACCATGAAAGTGGCGGTTGACACCTCCCAGTTCATCGAGGCCGCGATCAACTCGGTGTATGTGGTGATGGCCGAGGCGCTTGCGCTCGTTGTGCTGGTGATTTTCCTTTTCCTCCGCAGCTTCCGGGCGACGCTGATTCCGGCGGTTACGATTCCGGTCTCCCTGATCGGCGCATTCTTCTTTCTTCATGTATTCGGGTTCTCGGTCAACGTGCTGACGCTGCTGGGCATCGTACTCGCCGTCGGCCTGGTGGTGGATGATGCCATCGTGATGCTGGAAAACATTCACCGGCACATCGAAGAAGGCTTGCCGCCGTACAAGGCGGCGCTCAAGGGTGCCAAGGAGATCGGCTTTGCGGTGGTGGCGATGACCATCACGCTTGCTGCGGTGTTTACGCCGCTGGTGTTCATGACCGGCCGCGTTGGCCAGCTATTCATCGAATTTGCGATGACAGTGGTGGCGGCTGTTCTGGTCTCGGGCTTCGTGGCGCTGACGCTCACGCCAATGATGTGTTCGAAGGTTCTTAAGGAGCACGAATCGAACTGGCTCTATGATCACACCAAAGGTTTCTTCGAGGGGATGAACCGCGGCTATCGATCGGTGCTACACCGAACGCTGCGTGTCCGATGGGCAGCCATCCCTGTCTATCTGGTGGTGCTTGCCGCAATGGCCTGGCTGTTCCTGCAACTCAAGTCCGAACTTTCCCCCGTCGAGGATCGTGGCTTCTTCATGGCTTTTGTGGTGGCGCCCGAAGGGTCCACCATGCAGTACACCGACAACTACATGCGCGGCGTCGGTGAGATCCTCAAATCGGTGCCGGAGATCGAGACGCTGTTCGAGGTCGTGGCGCCGGGTCTGGAGCGGCCCAATCCCGTCAATCTTGGAATCGGATTCGCAGTGCTGAAGCACTGGAATCAGCGCGACCGCAAGCAGATGCAGATCGCCCAGGAAATCGCCCCGAAACTCTACGCTGGATTGCCCGGCGTCATCAGCTTCGCGGTGAACGCGCCCTCGCTTGGGGGCAGTTTCGTGTCCAAGCAGATCGAGTACGTCATCTACGGCAACAGCTACGAAGAGCTGCAGGGATATGTAAACAAGATCATTCCAAAGCTGCGGGATTTTCCCGGCATTACCGGACTGGATACCGACCTGAAGCTCAACAAGCCGCAGCTGCGCGTCGAGATCGATCGCGACAAGGCCTCAGCCCTCGGTGTGTCGATGGCAACGATCGGCAGCACACTGGAAACGCTGCTCGGCGGGCGCGATGTCACCCGCTATAAGCGCGAAGGCAAGCAATACGATGTCGTCGTGCAGGTGGAGGACGACAAGCGCCGTCGTCCGGACGACCTCACTTCGATCTATGTCCGCGGAGCACGGGGCGATCTGGTGCAACTCTCCAATCTCGTTCAGCTCAGGGAAACGGTCGCGCCGAAAGAACTCAACCACTTCAACAAGTTCAGGGCGGCGGTGATCAACGGCAACGTCGGTCCGGGCGGCAGCCTCGGTGAAGTGCTCACCAAAATCGACAAAGTCGTTGCCGACGAGTTGCCGAAGAACGTGATTACCGACCTGGACGGGCAATCCCGCGAATTCCGCGAGACCGGCTTGGAGCTGTACGTGACCCTGGCGCTCGCATTGATCTTCATTTATCTCGTACTCTCCGCCCAGTTCGAAAGCTTTGTCGGACCGCTGGTAATCATGCTGACCGTGCCGCTCGCGGCGACGGGCGCGTTGCTGGCGATGTGGATCAACGCCAAGCTCGGCAACGGTGGTACGCTCAACGTTTACAGCCAGATCGGTCTGGTGATGTTGGTCGGGTTGATCACCAAAAACGGCATTCTGATCGTGGATTTCGCCAACCAGCAGCGCCGGCAGGGCCTGGCTTTGTACGATGCCGTGGTCGAGGCCTCGACATTGCGCCTGCGCCCGATCCTGATGACGACGCTTGCCACCGTTTTGGGCTCGCTCCCTCTTGCCATCTCCTCCGGTGCCGGCTCTGAGGCCCGTCAGGCGATCGGTTGGGTGGTGGTGGGCGGCATGAGCCTGGGAACGCTGCTGACGTTGTTCGTGATCCCCGCCTTCTACACGCTCATCGTGCGCCGAATCCATATGATCCCCGAAGAGCGGGAGGCGCTGGCGGCCGCCGGCGGTGCCGGTCCATTGACGGTTCCTCACGACAGGCAGCACTGAGCGAATCCGGTACGGCACTCGCGAAAGAAGCGGCAAGTGTTCACGCACTTGCCGCTTTTTTGTCGTTATAGTCGATAGAAACAAGGATGAAGGCGACAACACGCCCTGAGGGCTTGTTACGCCGGAGGCAAAGGATGAAGGATGAATTCATGTGTGCGCGAAACGCACAGCGTTTGAGGCCATCAAGAAATCGCCGCGTTCGGGAAGTCGACTTCCTTGCCATTCCCGAAACGCATGCGAAGCATTCTGAAATGTCGCTTGTGCCCAAATCGGAGCTGCGGAGAATGCGGTTCGCAATGATTTCCTGGAATGCCTGCCTCGCCTTTTGACCCGGACCCACCATCAATGAATTCCCCTGCCAACTGGCGCACCCCGGTCCTCGTATTGTTCTGCGGCGCGATCATCCTCACGCTGGGATTGGGCGTCCGTGCGAGCTTCGGACTGTTCCTGCAACCGATGAGCACTGACCTCGGCTGGGGGCGCAGCCACTTTTCCTTCGCCATGGCGCTGTCGAATCTGATCTGGGGGCTGGCGCAGCCGTTCTTTGGCGCCTGGGCCGACAAGAAGGGCGCCGGGCGCGTGGTCGCCGTTTCCGGTTTGCTGTTTGCCGGCGGCCTGGCTCTGATGCCGTTTTCCGCGACGCCGCTGATGCTTGATGCGAGCGCCGGCCTGATGGTGGGCCTGGGGCTGAGCGGCGTGAGTTTCGGCGTCATCCTCGGGGTGGTGGGCCGAGCGTTTCCGCCGGAGCGGCGCAGTCTCGCGCTAGGCATCGCGTCGTCCGGCGGGTCGTTCGGCCAGTTTCTGATGCTGCCATTCGGGCAGCTCCTGATTTCCGCACTGGGCTGGCAAACTGCGTTGCTGATTTTGGCCGGAACCATCATGGCGACGGTTCCGTTAGCTGCGGCAATGATGGAGGGACCGCGTCCGGTCGCCACCGGCGCCCAGCAATCGCTCGGTCAGGCACTGCACGAAGCCGGCGCGCATTCCGGCTTCTGCTACCTGACATCGGGTTTCTTCGTATGCGGCTTTCAGGTGGCTTTCATCTCGGTGCACCTACCGGCGTACCTGCTGGACGTGAAGATGACGCCCGCCGTGGGCGCGACTGCTCTGGCACTGATCGGGTTGTTCAACATCGCCGGCTCGTTTTTCGCAGGTTATCTGGGCGGGCGCTTCAGCAAGAAGTACCTGCTTTCCGGCATTTATATTCTTCGCGCGGTGATCATCGCGCTGTTCCTGGTATTGCCGGTGTCGGCGGCAACCGTCTATCTGTTCGCGGCCGGTATCGGCTTCCTGTGGCTGGGCACGGTGCCGCTCACCAACGGCCTGGTGGCGCAGATATTCGGCGTGCGCTTCGTATCCATGCTGTTCGGCATCGTCTTCCTCAGCCATCAGATCGGCAGTTTCGTCGGCGTGTGGCTTGGCGGGTACCTGTTCGATGCCACCGGCTCGTATCATCTGGTGTGGATCGGCAGCATCGCATTGGGCGTGATTGCGGCGATACTTAATCTGCCCATCGACGAGCGCCCGGTCGTGCGCGCGGAGGTGCGCCCCGCGTGATCGTTCCGGGTTGGCGTGCTGTTATCTGGTGGATCGCGCTCGCGCTCGTCTGCCTGGCGCTAGTAATGTTCGCGCTGCAGGGTTATCTGTCTGCGTCGGCGATGATCGATTTTGCCAACATGAAACTTTGTGCTCTCGCTGCACCGGTCGGCTGACCGCAGGAAATGGCTCGGTATCACTTCTTCACGCTCGATGTATTCATTGGCCGGGCGTTCATGCCGGCGGCCGCACGGTGCTGATGTCGGAAGGCTGGATCAACCTGGTTTGATCGGAGGCGACCATGAGGCAGCCGAGTCTTGGTTGGAACGTCGCGCCCGCGAGCGAGAAAGACTATGGGGAAGTCGTCGCGCTGCTCGACGCCTCGTCCCTTCCCACGGAGGACCTCGAACGAAGCTCGATGGTGCATTTCCTGGCAGCCCGCAGCGGCTCTGCCAAGGTCATCGGCGCGATCGGCATCGAACGCTACGGACGCGACGCGATGCTGCGCTCTCTGGTTGTCGCCCCGGACTATCGAAATCGCGGGGTGGGTGCGCAACTGGTGGCGGAGCTTGAAGCCCGCTGCCGCTCATTGGCGGTGGCGAAGCTATTCCTGCTGACGACCACGGCCCGGGAATTCTTCGCCAGCCGGCGCTATCAGAAGGTCGGACGCGAAGTCGTCCTTGTAGTGCTGCTGGCCGCCGCGGAATTTACCCGGCTCTGCCCCGAGTCCGCGGTTTGCATGACCAAGTCTCTGTAGTACCGGTCTTTTTCAGCCTTTCGCAGACTCAACCCGGGCAGCGACGAAGTCCTCGGAACCGCGATCCAAGATTAGTTATTCAAAATTTTTGATGGAATGGGGCTAATTGTTTCGATAACAATTCCGATACTTAGCCCCTATATATGGATCTGTCGAGTCCTGGACACAGAAAGTCGTACAGTCTGAAAAGGAATTAAACGCATGATCACACTCAGGAAAAGCAACGAACGCGGCTATGCCGACCACGGCTGGCTAAAGAGCTTTCACACCTTCTCGTTTGCCGGTTACTACGACCCTAAGCACATGGGTTTCGGTCCGCTTCGCGTGATCAATGAAGACCGGGTCGCAGCCGGGAAAGGCTTTGGCACGCACCCCCACCGTGACATGGAAATCATCAGTTATGTGCTGGGCGGCGAACTGGAACACAAGGACAGCATGGGCACAGGTTCAGTGATCCGGGCGGGCGATGTGCAGCGAATGAGTGCCGGTACCGGCGTATTGCACAGCGAGTACAACCCATCGCGACAAGATCCTGTGCATTTCCTGCAGATCTGGATCGAGCCGGCGGTCACGGGTATCGAGCCGAGCTATGAGCAGAAATTTTTTGCACCCGAGGAGAAGCACGGCAAGCTGCGTCTGGTTGCCTCGCCGGACGGGCGCGACGGCTCGGTCCTGATTCACCAGGATGCGAAACTCTATGCCGCGTTGCTCGATGGCGATGACAAGGTTTCGCACAAGCTTGCCGATGGCCGCAAGGCTTACGTGCATGTCGCGCGAGGTGCGGCAACGGTGAACGGCCAACCGCTGGGCGCGGGCGATGCGCTCAAGGCAAGCGGCGAATCGGAAGTCGTCATCGACAAGGCTGACAAGGCGGAAGTACTGTTGTTCGACATGGCGTAAGCGCCGGACAGGAGATTGCAATGACCACAGCTGTGAAAATTGAAACTCGGTTGGAGCCGCGCAGCGCGCTGCGCGTGATCGGTAGCCACCACGCCGAGCCTGCGCCGGGGTTGCGGGTGTTGCGCCCGTTTCCAGGGCCCGATCTCGATTACGCCAGCCCTTTCCTGATGCTCGATCACTTCGGACCCGAACGCATCCGTCCGGGCGAAAAAGGCGGGCTCAATCCACATCCGCACCGCGGCTTCGAAACCGTGACTTTCCTGTTCCAGGGTGCGATGGAGCACCATGACTCGTCCGGCGGGCACGGCCTCTTGCGCGCCGGCGGCGTGCAGTGGATGACCGCAGGTTCCGGCATCGTCCACGCGGAGTACCGCGAAAAGGAATTCGCGCGTAGCGGCGGCGTGCTGGAAGGCGTGCAACTATGGGTGAACCTGCCGCGCAAGTTCAAGATGGAAGCGCCGCACTACCAGGACCTGCCTGCAGAGAAGTTCGCCGTCGCGAAATTTGCCGGCGGCGAGGTGCGCGTGGTGGCGGGTGAACTGCTTGGCGTGTGCGGTCCGGCGCGCCCGCACGTATCAGAAGGGGATCCGTCGTCGAGTCAGGGTGTGCGGGCGGTGCGCGCCTCCCCGGTCCCATCCCCGCAAGCGGGGCCCCTGCTCCGCGGTCCAGCGCGCACCTATACGCCGATCATCGTGGCGCATGTGAAACTTGAGGCGGGCGCCAGCGTGGAACTGCCGATCCCGGCCAGTTTCAACGCCTTCCTTTATGCCGTTCGCGGCAGCGGCCGCTCTTCGACCGTCGGCTTCGCGACCAACCAACTGGTCGAGTATCGTGGAGACGGCGCCAGCGTGCAGGTGAGGGCATCGGACGCCCTCGACGTTCTGCTGCTGGCCGGAGAACCCATCGACGAGCCGGTCGTGTCTTGGGGACCT
Source organism: uncultured Alcaligenaceae bacterium (assembly GCA_964650365.1). GTDB lineage: Bacteria > Pseudomonadota > Gammaproteobacteria > Burkholderiales > JACQAP01 > JACQAP01. The sequence continues at coordinate 7,281 of CAZYTR010000254.1, forward strand.
TTCGTGATGAACACGCGCGCAGAAATCATCCAGGCACGCGACGATTATCTGGCCGGCCGCATGGGCCGGCTCGAAGAACGCGCCTGAATTGCCGATATGCTGGGCGGTTCGGCGCCGCGATTCGAAAGCAGTTGTAGAATCGCGGCGTCGAATCATTTCAAGGGATGGCCATGAAGATTTTCATGACGGGTGCGACGGGCTACATCGGCGGTTCGGTCGCCGAGCGTCTGCTGCGAGAGGGTCACGCCATCGCCGGCCTCGTACGCAGCGAGTCCGGCGCGAAGGAAGTCGCGACCCGGGGCATGCGCGCGGTGCGCGGCAGCCTTGACGATTCCGATGTGATTGCGCGCGCCGCGCGTGAAGCCGAGGCGGTGATCGATACGGCAGAAGCAAACCATGCGGGGGTTGTCGAAGCCATCGTATCCGCCCTGCGTGGCTCAGGAAAACCGTTCCTGCATACCAGTGGATCCGGCATCGTCGCCACCGTGGCGAACGGCGAACGCAGCGACTCGATCTACGACGAATACTCCAGCTTCACGCCCGCCATACCGCGCATGCAGCAACGGGCCGCGATCGACCAGGTCGTGTTCGATGCGGCGAAACAGGGCGTGCGTTCGGTCGTGATACGTCCCACGATGATTTATGGCGAAGGCCGCGGCGCGCACAAGGAGAGCGCCCAGGTGCCGGCACTGATCGAGAATGCGAAGAAGACCGGCATCGGCTTGCACATCGGCAAGGGAGAGAACATCTGGGCCAACGTGCACATCGACGACGTCGCCGAACTCTATCTTCTGGCGCTGCAAAAAGCGCCTGCCGGAGCGCTTTACTACGCGGAGAACGGCGAGGAAGCGCTGAAGAACGTGGCCGCGTCCATCAGCCGCATGCTTGGTTTCGGCGGAAGGACGAGGGAATGGTCTCCGCAGGACGCGGAAGTCGCGCTCGGACCCAAGGCGCATTCATCCTTCGGATCGAACAGCCGGGTGAGAGGGAAACGCTCGCGCACCGAACTGGGCTGGCAGCCGCAAGGCGTGCCGCTGGTACATGAAATTGAGCAGGGCTACTACCGGCGCATTCACCGCCCTGGCTGATGTTCGCCTGCGGTGCAGCCAAGTTGTGATCTGATCTGCTGGTGTTCTTGCGCCCTGCGCAGCTTTGTTCTCGCTCATTTTCTTGTTCTGCGGGCCGGTTTTTCACCGCCTACCACGGTCATGATTTCACGGGCGAGCCACACGCGGTTGCGGTCCTGTCCGGTGGCCTCCGTCAGAATTTTGAGTTCGGCAAGTTCGTCAATGGCGCGCTGTGCGGTGCGGAAGTTCACATCCCAGCGGTCGCGCACCGCCGGAGCGGTTACCCATGGATTGACGAATATCCGCTCGGCGAGGTCCCCGGTAATCTTGGAAAGACGGCGGTTGGCAAGACGCTTGCGATAGCGCTCGCGCAATTGCAGCAGCGCGTGCGCGAGTTGCACCGCATCGCCCGACTGCTCGCGCACTCCACGCAGGAAAAATTCGATCCACGTTTCCCAGCGGCCTTCGTGGCTGACACGTTTCAGGTTGGCGTAATAGTCGTCGCGATAGCGTTCGAAAAACGAAGAGAGGTACAGGAGCGGTTGGGGGAGCAGTCCCCAATGGACCATCAGCAGAATCAACAGCAAACGCCCGACCCGGCCGTTGCCGTCGGCGAACGGGTGAATCATCTCGAACTGCACGTGAATGAGGCCAAGGCGCACCAACGGCGGCATGTCGTCTTCGGCGTGCAAATACTTCTCGAAGGCGTCGAGTGCTTCGTGCATCTGCGGCAGCGGCGGCGGGACATAGGTCGCCTCGGTCAGGTTCGCGCCCGGCGGACCGATCCAGTTCTGCGTGGTGCGGAACTGCCCGAGGTTGGCAATGCCGCCACGCACGCCGCGCATCAGTCGTTCGTGGATTTCGCGGATCAGTCGCAGGCTTAGCGGCAGAGTGGTGACGCGCTTGACGGCATATTCCAGCGCGGCGACGTAGTTGTGAACCTCGCGCGCATCGGCGGGATTGTCGACCGGCCCGGCCTTTGCCTCGAATCGATAGAGAGCCTCGATACTGGTGCTGGTGCCTTCGATGCGCGAAGACTGGACAGCCTCGCGCCGGATCGCGGGCTCGACCACCAGCCACGGATTGGGAAGCATCCGTCCCAATCCGGCCAGTTCGCCAAGCCGGTGGGATGCCTGGTCCAGAAGCTTTGCCAATGCAGGGGAGTAGTCGAGCTTCGGCGGTAGCGGTTTCGGCAAGAATGCCCAATACCCCGTCCCCTGTCTGACTGGGTCGCCGGCGCGGCGGCTGAGGATGTCTTCGGGCTTCACGATACAATGAAGTTTACCTTTATTGCATTATTAAGGCAAAAAATGCAATAAGAGCCAATGCCGTTGCATTGCCCGATTTTGCCCATGGATCCCTTAATTCGGAATGGTGAAATTAAAGGATTCGGCCCGAACCTTTAATAAGCCGGGTGCCGTAGCCTTGCGTGGCGTCCCCGGGTCAAGACTGGTCAGGCATCGCGATCGCGTGCGATTGCAAGCCCTGGGGCGGCCGGCGTCAATTCAAGTGTACGTACTCGTAGTCCACCGGCAGGTTGTTGATGCCGCGGTCCGGTGGGGCGATCCAGCCTGCCATCTTCCCGGGCTCCACAACGCGCCGCATCAGGCTCATCACGAACGCGCGGTCGCCCTCGCTCGGAATCCATCCCGGCATACTGCGCTTGAATTCTTCGCTGCCGAGAGTCTCGCCCTGTGGATCGGTCGGCGCGTTGGCCCAGACGCCGATGGCGCGGCGGAAGCGCGGGCTGGGAAGCTTTAACTGAAAGTCGAATCCCGCACGGTTGATCTGCATGTTCCAGCGCTTGACGCCGATTTCGCAATCCTTGATATAGGCGTTGCGCAACACCTCGTTCATTGCGTTGCGCAGGCTCACCGATTCTTTTCCCTTCGGCGTCTCCAGCTCGTAGCTCGCTTCGGTGCAGATGTGGTCCTGGTACTGCGCTTCGTCCGGCCGGCCCTTGATGCCGTTAGCAAACGAGCTGGCGGCATTCGAAGAGACCTCGGAGCCGAACAGATCGAGCGAAGAGGTAAACCAGAAATTGAGGTAACGCTGGATGGTCGGCAGATCAATGGCGCCGTGTGAGCGTACAGCTTCCGGATTGTCGGTACCAAGCTCCTTCATGACCTCCAGCGTGCGCTTCACCACGCGACCCACGCCGGTCTCGCCGACGAACATGTGGTGCGCCTCTTCGGTGAGCATGAAGCGGCAGGTGCGCGCAAGCGGATCGAGACCCGATTCGGCGAGGCTCTTGAGCTGGAACTTGCCGTCGCGATCGGTGAAGTACGTGAACATGAAGAACGACAACCAGTCGTTGATCGGTTCGTTGAACGTGCCGAGAATGCGCGGCTTGTCGGCGTCTCCCGAGTGGCGGGCCAGCATTTCCGCGGCCTCCTCGCGCCCGTCGCGGCCGAAATAGGCATGCAGCAGATAGACCATCGCCCACAGGTGGCGGCCTTCCTCGACGTTGACCTGAAACAAGTTCCTCAGGTCGTAGAGTGACGGGCAAGTGAGACCCAGCAGGTGCTGCTGCTCCACCGACGCCGGCTCGGTGTCGCCCTGGGTCACGATAATGCGGCGAAATTGCGACCGTAGCTCGCCCGGCACTTGCTGCCAGGCGGGCTGGCCGTAGTTGTCGCCGAAGCCGATGGTGCGCTCCGGCACCGGCTCCGCAAGAAAGATCCCCCAGCGGTAGTCGGGCATCTTCACCGTGCCATACGTAGCCCAGCCCTGGGCATCCACTCCGGTGGCGGTGCGCAGATAGACGTCGGCCGAGGAAAACGCGTTCGGCCCCATTTCCCGCCACCAGTCGAGGAACTTCGGCTGCCAGTGCTCGAGCGCGCGCTGCAGCGCGCGGTCGTTTGCCAGATCGACGTTGTTCGGAATTCTTTCGCTGTAGTCGATGCTCATTGTTTACTCCAATCTACACCGGTCTACACCCAACGCAGAGGCGCAGAGAAGAACAGAGAACGCAGAGGATGACCTTGATAACACATTGCGTTGGCTGCGATCCGGTTATACACAATTGTGTCGATGGCGCGGGCTGCCTAACAACGAATTAATTTGCCCATTCTTTCTCTCTGTGTCCTCTGCGTTCTCTGCGCCTCTGCGTTGAAGGGTTCGATCTAAACTCTTTCCCAGTTGAATTGCGGCTTCGAACCGGAACCGAACACCTTGAGTGCCCCTTGTTCGCCGACGGCGTTCGGGCGGTTGAAGATCCAGTTCTGCCATGCGGAGAGCCGGCCGAAAATGCGCGTCTCCATGCTTTCGGCACCGGCGAAACGCAGGTTTGCCTCCATTCCGGTGAGCGCGTCGGGCGAGAGGCTGGCGCGTTCTTCGATGGCGATGCGCACCTCCTCGTCCCAGTCGATGTCGTCCGGCACGAAGGTAACCAGGCCGAGTTCCCAGGCCGCTGCGGCATCGAGTGTGTCGCCGACGCGCGCGCGCAGCGTCGCGATCGTTCCTTCGTCGCCGCAGTAGCGGGTGGCCAGCCGCGTCAGATGATTCACCATCGGGTAGGCGCCGAAGTTCATTTCGGAAAGCACCATGCGAGGCGTATCGGGCTCACCTTCGGGTAGCAGCAGCATGTAGCTGCGGTCGGCGGCGAATGCGAGCTCGGCAAGCGTGCCGGCGAAACACGAGCCCTGGTCGATGATCGCAAACAGCGTGCGCGAGGATACGTCGAAACGCGCAAGGGTCCGGCGCAACATCCCGGTTACTTCGCGCACAAACCAGTCGTCCCGATGCCGCTCGAGCATCGCGTCGACTGCGAGCACCGCTTGCGCGTCACCGCGCGTCTTCAGGATCCAGGTGCCGATTTCCAGTTCGTTGGTACGCAGCATCAGAATTGCGTCATCCAGTTCGCGCGCCATTGCCAGCGGCCACCAGCCTGAACCGGCAGCGTGTATCCCTTCGAGATCCGCCGGTTGTGGCGCAGCGGGTGCTCCCACCGTGACCGTCGCTGTGCGTGCCTTGCGATCGATTGCCACGTCGACGTTGTCGTAGTGATAACCGGCCGCATCAATGGCGCGTGCCAATGCAGTCAGCGCGACGCCTTTCCTTGATCCTCGGCGCGTGCTCTGCGCGATGAGCGCCTGGGCGCGCTCTTTCACGGTTTGCGCGAATTGTTGCGGTTTGGCGATCTGGTCCACCAGTCGCCACTGTTTCGCGCGATCGGCACGCACGCCTTCCGAGGTCGAGCAGAACACATCGGCCAGATCGCGCCGCACGCGTCGCTTGTCGGTAATCCGCGTCAGTCCGCCGGTGCCAGGCAGCACGCCCAGCAGCGGCACCTCCGGAAGGCTCACGGTGGAAGACCGGTCGTCGATCATCAGGATCTCGTCGCAGGCGAGCGCCAACTCGTAGCCCCCGCCGGCGACCGTGCCGTTCACCGCAGCGAGGAACTTCAGCCCATCGTTGCGGCTGGAGTCCTCGATGCCGTTGCGCGTTTCGTTGGTGAATTTGCAGAAATTCACTTTCCACGCATGGCTCGAAAGCCCCAGCATGTAGATGTTGGCGCCGGAGCAGAACATGCGCTCCTTCGCGCTCGTGATCACGACGCACTTGACCTCGGGGTGTTCGAAACGGATGCGATTGAGCGCGTCGTAGAACTCGATGTCCACGCCCAGATCGTAAGAGTTCAGTTTCAGTTTGTAGCCTGGCCTGAGGCCTTTTTCCTCGTTCACGTCCATCGACAGCGTTGCTACTGCGCCCTCAACGGACAGTCGCCAGTGGACGTACTTGTCGGGGTGCGTGTCGTACAGAGTGGGCGGCTGCGGCTCGGGCGGAGTTTTTTCAAGGTCTGCGTTCATGATGTTTTCACCTGTTTCGGGCTGGCGGCCTTTTTCAGGTCCCTGAGACTCTGTTCGGCTGTTCGACCGGCTGTGTCCACAGTCGCATCAGCCTGGCCGTATAGCATGCCGCGGCCGTCGAGTATGCGGCGCAAGTCTTCCATGGCCTGCGCGTTGCCCGCCATCGGGCGCGTGTCGCCCTGCGCTACCACCCTTGCCATGTGTTCCTCGGGAGCCGCCTTGAGCCAGACGGTGAAGCAGGTCGACAGCAGAAGATCGTAAGTGCCGGACTCGGACACGATGCTGCCGCCGGTGGCGATCACGCAGCGTTCCTGGCTTTCGATCACCCTCTCGAGGCAGCGACGCTCGTAGCGCCGGTAGCCCTGTTGGCCGTAGAGCAGAAAAATTTCCGATAGGCTGATTCCGGCATCGCGCTCGATCTCCCGGTCCAGTTCCACGAAACGCACGTCGAACTTCCTTGCCAACGCCGAGCCCAGTGTGGATTTGCCTGCTCCACGCAGTCCGATGAGCGCGATGCGTTTGCCGCGATCGGCCGCTGGGCTGCCGAAATCGCGCAGCAATTGGGCTCGGATGCGAGCCAGCCGCTGCTTCGGCAGCCGCTGCAGGAATTGCTGGATCAGCGTCAGTTCCACCGGCTGATTGTCGTCGTCGCGCAGCAGATCGTTCAGCGGAATGCCGAGCGCTGCGCCGATTTGCCGCAGCAACAATACCGAGACGTTTCCCTGACCGGCTTCGAGCTGGGCGAGGTAGCGCTCCGAGACGCGGGAATCGCGCGCGAGAATTCTGCGGGTCATGCCGCGCCGCGCGCGGGCCTCGCGCACGCGTTCGCCGAGCTTCTGCAGGAAAGTTGCATCGTCTGCGCTCTGCTTCGGTTCCGCCGGCTTTGGATCGCGTGCGCCCATCGGGACTCCCGGGAGGTAATGCAATATACTGCTTATTATCTGGTAAAGTGGCATGATAATACATATGCGGGCGAATTCAATGGAATTCATGATCCGGAGGCCCGGGCGGTGGCACTGAAGCTCACAATCGTGGTTGGCACCATGACAGGCACCGCCCAGTCGGTAGCGCAGGAACTCGAACTGCGGCTCGACGACGGCGACCTGCAGGCGCAAACCCGGCTGATGGACGGGTTGGACTCCGCGGCCTTTGCCGGCGGCGGACTGTTCCTGATCTGCACCTCGACCTATGGCCAGGGCGATGTTCCGGACAATGCCAAGCAGCTTTACGAGTCGCTGCAGAGTGCGCGGCCGGATCTGTCCAACGTGCAATACGGGGTGATCGCGCTGGGCGACCGCACCTATACCGAAACTTTCTGCAACGGCGGCAAGCGTTTCGACCGCGTCCTTTCTGAACTTGGCGCCCGGCGCATCGGCGAGATCATGCTGCATGACGCCAGCTCAGGCACCATGCCCGAGGAAGTCGCGGCCGAATGGGTGGAAGGCTGGATCGCCCTGTGCCGCGAACAACTCGGCGCGACGGCTTCGGCCTGAAATCGAATACGGAAATTCTCAACGCAAAGGCGCAAAGAACGCAAAGGTCGCAAAGGAAAACCACAGAGATACGACGAAAGTTGCCCAGTGCGCACGCCAATAATCAATCACGGGTTTTCATTCAGATCTCGCTTTCCTTTCCTGCCTTTCTTTGCGTTCTTTGCGCCTTTGCGTTGAGGTGTTGAATTTGATTTCGCTCCAACGGTAGAACGGCTGGTATATTTCGTCCAGGAACGACAGGGCAGTGGCTGCCCTGACCGGAACGAAATACAGGGAGTAGAGCGTGCCAGGATTAAGCCAGGCAGATCACAGCGTCAGCCCGCCAACCATCACCATTGCGCGCGACTACAACGCCGCGCATGACCTGATCGAGCGCAACCTTGCCGCCCGGCGCGCCGACCGAATCGCGTACATCGACGATACTGGCCGCTATTCCTATGCAGAGCTGGCGCAGCGGGTGAATCGCGCCGCCAACGCGCTCTCTGCGCTCGGTCTTGGAATTGAAGACCGTATCCTGCTTGCGCACCAGGACACGATCGACTTCCCCAGTGTGTTCCTGGGCGCGATCAAGGCCGGCATCGTGCCGATCGCCGCCAATACCCTGCTCACCACCTCCGATTACAGGTTCATGCTCGAGGACACTCGCGCACGGGTGTTGATCGTGTCGGAGGCGCTGCTGTCGAATTTCGAGCCGCTGCTGAAAAGTCTGCCGTTCCTCAAGCACGTTGTGGTGTCCGGCAAGGATTCGCATGGACATACGCACCTGCAATCCCTGATGGCGAAGGCCGGCATCCAGTTCGAAGCCGCGCCGACAACCTGCGATGACGTCTGCTTCTGGCTTTATTCTTCGGGCTCGACCGGCGCGCCGAAGGGAACGGTACACGTCCATTCCAGCCTGATCCAGACCGCTGAGCTCTATGCCAAGCCGGTCCTGGGCATTCGTGAAAGCAACATAGTATTCTCCGCAGCGAAACTCTTCTTTGCCTACGGCCTGGGCAATTCGCTGACATTTCCTCTGGCAGTTGGCGCGACCACGGTGCTGATGGCGGAACGGCCAACGCCGGCCGCCGTATTCATGCGCCTCAAGGAGCAGCGCCCCACCATCTTCTATGGCGTTCCGACCCTGTACGCCGCCATGCTCGCGAACCCGGACTTGCCGCGCAAGGACGAAGTCGCATTGAGAATCTGCACGTCGGCTGGCGAAGCGCTACCCGCCGATATCGGCAGGCGCTGGAACGAGCATTTTGGCGTCGAACTGCTCGACGGCATCGGCTCCACCGAGATGTT
>CAZYTR010000255.1:0-4391 GCA_964650365.1 uncultured Alcaligenaceae bacterium
GCAACGTCTGGCTGACCGGCGAGAGCAGATATTCCATCACCGTGCGCGTGCCGAGATGAATCTCGGCGGAGACCAGCATTCCCGAATTGAGCCGGTACTGCCTGCCATCGCGCTCCAAGTAAGGCGAATCCAGCGCGACTAGCGCACGGAATCCGGAGGGCGGCATGACGTGCGCCCGCGTATCCTTGCGGTCGCGCTCGCGGGTGTCGGGCAGCTCGGTGGCATCGGGACTGAGGTACTCGACGTGGCCTTCAACCATGCCGTACTTCTGGAATGAATACGCGGCGAGCTTCACCTTCACCGGTTGTCCGATCTCGACGAAACCGGCGTCCACGTCGGCAACCCAGACCTCGGCTTTCACTTGTTCGTTGTGCGGCACGACCGTCATCAGGATCGTTCCAGGCGAGACCACCGTTCCCGGCGTGTGCGTGGCCAGATCCTTCACCATGCCGTCGTGCGGCGCCTTGAGTTCCAGCAGGCCACGGCGATAGGCCTGCTTGTCGGATTCCTGCTCCAGCTTCATGAGTTGCGCCTGCGCTTCAGCGCGCTCGTTCTGCAACTGCCGCCGATAGGTCGCGTTGACCTGCGACAGCTTCTTGTACGACTGTTCGATCTGTGCCCGCAGGCTGGCCACGTGGTGAACCTGAGCCTTGAGTTCCTGTTCTTTCTCGATTCGCTCGCGGGTTTTCTCCAGGCCCGCCAGCTTCGACATGAAACCATCCTTCACCAGCTTGTCGTGGGCCGCCTCCTGCTCCCTGTAGATAGGCAGCGTCTGCTCAAGCCGCGATTGCATCTCTTCCGCGCTTCCCAAATCCTGCTGCGCCCCGGCAAGGACCGCGCGCTCGCCGTCGACCTGATGACGCAGGGACTCGCGGTTGGCGCGATACTGGTCCGATGTCTGGCGGAACAGCTCGGCGCGGTCACCCTTGAGCAGCGTAAACGGACGACCGGCTAGCTCGGCATCGATACGCCGCAACTGCAGTTGGCGAAGACTCAGGTCGTTACCAACCGTCGCTGAGTCGGCGTCGGAAACCTGCGTGTCCATGCGCATCAGCACCTGCCCGGTGCTCACCTCGTCGCCTTCACGCACCAGGATTTCCTTCACGATGCCCGATTCCGCCGGCTGCACGATCTTGACGTAGCTCGAGGGCACCAGCTTGCCCTGGGCCACGGCGACGATGTCGAGCCGGCCCAGGAACGCCCACGCCAGCATCACCGCGAACAGCAACAGCGTGGCGTACAGTACCGCCCCCGGCATCGGCGAAAGTGCCTGCTGCAGCCGGTGGAAGTTGACCGGATCAAGGGCTCTTGGTTCGCCGCGGCTCATCATGTTTGCCATGATCTATCCTCCCTTCCGCTCACGACAACCTGATCTGTCCTTGCTGCAATTCAGCGAGCGGCCGCAGCGTCTGCGCGCTGGTACCGAATTGCGGGGAGTTCAGGACCTCTTGTGCTTGCGTGAATCCGATTCCGGCGAGCGTGCCGCTCAGGCCGTATCTATAGGCGAGATCCCCGCCGATCGCCTCGGTATCGCTACCAGCCAGGTGCGCATCCAGCAGGCCATTCATCAATTTCCATTTGTTCGACTTGGGGGCGCTCGCGCGAGCTGCGTCGAAATTCGACACCAGGGCGTTGAAGTCGAAGGTTTCGATCTTGTCGTCGAGTAGTGGATCGGCGCGGTTCGGCGCGAATCCGGCCATGGACTCGGCGACCACCTGCAAAGTAATCGGGGGCCGGTTCCATCCTGCCGCGTACCAGTCAGCGAACACCACCCTGCCGCCTGGGGCGACTTCCAGTACCAGATCATCGCGATCCTTGCGCAACGCCAGGTCGCGATATGCCAGACCGCCGCCCAGCGAAATCGTCGCCGTGCCCTCGCCCACAAAAACCATGTCCTGGCCATCACCGCGGTTGAACGCCACGATATCGTTGCCGGCCCCCAGAGTCAGCATGTCGTCCTGTTTGCCCCCGATGAGCAAATCGTTTCCAGCATCGCCGAATAGACTGTCGCGGTCCTGCTTGCCCATCTGGAAATCGTTGCCGGCGCCGCCGACGAGACGGTCACGGCCGTCTCCGCCGACCAGCACGTCGTCGCCGCCGAGTCCGATGAGTCGGTCGTTGCCGCGCCTGCCGGTTACGAGATCGTCGGCCGCGCTGCCGGTAAGCGTATCGGCTCCATTAGAGCCGGTGAGTACGGCAGAAACTGCGACGATCAAGGCCGCGGTCGCCGATGCGCCCTGCAAATCAGTGCCGACGACCTCCAGACCTATGACGCCACTATTTGCGGCTCCCGGTGTGCCCGTCAACAGTCCGGTGACCGCGTCGAAGTTCAGCCACGACGGTAGAGGCGATCCGCCGGCGCCATGGACCGAGAGGCTGAGGCGATCGCCGAAATCGACATCGGTGAACAGACCATCCACGATTCGGAACTGCAGCTTCACGTGGTTGATCGCGGAAAGCTCCGGCAACGTGCCGACGAACTCGGGTACGTCATTCACGTTGGCGACCGTGAGATCGAACGCGTCCGAGGTACTTTCGCCATCAGGATCGCCCGCGGTGACGAGAACGCGAATCGTGCCTACGTCCGCGTTCTCAGGCGTACCGGCAAGGCGGCGAGTCGCGGCATCGAAGCTGAGCCAGGACGGCAGCGCGGCGCCGTCGGCCTGAGTCGCGGTGAAGCCGAGAACATCGGCGACGTCCGGGTCCAGAAAAGTGTTGCCCGGTATCGTGAATTCGAATGGAATATCTTCGCTCGCCGCCTGGTCCGCGATCGCGTTGGCGACTATGGGAGTCTGATTGTTGGTACCTGAAGAGATTTGCTGAGGTGCCACACCGAAATTCTCATCACCCAGCGCGTTTTGCAATTCAATATCTGAAAGCGCGGCCAAGCTGCCCGTTGTCGCATAGCGATATGCTATTGCTCCACCTAGCGCTTCGTCTGCACTGTAAGAAAGAAGGTGAAATGGCAGGATCTCGCCAAGTGAAATGTTTAGCGACGGGTTCCCCGCTGCTTGCATGTTGAACTCGGCGATCACAGCGTTGAAATCGTAGGTATAAACCGAGCCGAACAGCTGCAGCGTGATGCTCGGCCAGGTTTGCGGGTCGATTTCCCACTGCCGCGTAAGTCGAATCGTGTCGTCTGCGCCCAGGGAGAGAATTAGATCCGTACCATCGCTGGCCAAGGAAAGATCCGCGGCGCGGATTCCTCCGCCGATTGACAGCGTCAGGTCGCCTGCGACATAGACAGTGTCTTGCCCGTCCCCGGCATTGAACGCGACAACGCTGTGTGCTGCTCGGACTTCAAGTTGATCGCCGCCCTGGCCACCTGCAACGAAACTTGCTTTGCCGTCGGCATAAACAAAGTCATTGCCTGCGCCAGCACCAAATATGTTATTGCCTTGCAAGTCTTCAAGAATGTCGGCGCCCTCACCGCCGAGAAGAACATCGCGACCGGCGCCGCCCTGGATCAAATCATCGCCCGACCCACCATCCAAAGTGTCGTCGCCCCAATCACCGTCAATTTCGTCGTCTCCGCCAAGGCCCAGAATCGAATCATTCAAGCTTGTGCCCACGAGCAGATCCGGGTTTTCCGTGGCGACAATCACACGGGGCGGGGCAAGCGCTATAAGCTGCGCAAGGCTCACTACGGAACCGTCAGCGAACCGGAATCGCTCGATGCCGCTGCCGATCGGGTCGTTAGCGCGCGGGATGACGATCCGTACCGCCTTTCCTACTCCCCAACTGATATCCAGAGTGACGTGATCCGATGCCGCCTGCTCATTGCTGCGATCCACGAGATTGACCCGCGCTCGCCCCCACGCAAACATCAAGTCCCCGACGGAAACTCCTGCGCCGAACTCTACCGCGTCCAGTTCGATTATTCCGGATTGATAGTAGGGCTCCAATGCCTCATAGTTATTTGCTGCGATCTCAGGTGCTCGGGGTAGCGGTTCCAGAATTTCGAGATCTCGATTCGCGATTGCTTCCTCCAGCGTCATCCCTCGGTTCTGGAAAAACGCGCGCACTTCCTCCTCCGTATTGAACGTAGGACCTTCACCACCCCAGATGACGTACGCGGTCGTGGCGATACCGCCGCGCTGTCTCCAGTCCGGGATCCCGATCGAAATATAATAGGCATCTAAAAACGCATCGCGAGACCCACCGCTATCCGCGATCAGGTCAACCCCAGGCTCGGCAGGATTGAAGACATAGCGGTCCGCGCCGCTGCCACCGTCCAGCGTATCGTTTCCCAAGCCGCCACTCAGTGTTGTCCCGTCGAAGAGCGTGTCGTCGCCGGCGCCTCCCACCAGCACCTGTCCGCTTTCAAGCCGGTCATCGCCACTGCCCCCGTCCATGTAATCGCCATAACGCAGAATGTCGTCATCCTCACC
>CAZYTR010000256.1:0-2053 GCA_964650365.1 uncultured Alcaligenaceae bacterium
AGCTTGTCCGCCACCACCACCTCGACCTTCACCTTGGGCAGGAAGTCCACCACGTACTCCGCCCCGCGATAGAGCTCGGTATGGCCCTTCTGCCGGCCGAAACCCTTGACCTCGGTCACGGTCAGCCCGGTCACCCCGATCCCCGACAGCGCCTCACGCACTTCATCCAGCTTGAATGGCTTAACCACCGCTTCGATTTTTTTCATGACCACTCCCCTGTAAATCCGGACTCGCCGCGCCGCACCGGCACGTGGACGGCAAGTATAAACTTCAATTGAAGATTCCGGAAAGCCACAACAACCCCCATCACAGCCCGCCCCGGTACTTGTTGGTGATCGGAAAACGCCAGTCCTTGCCGAAGCCGCGCGCGGTGATGCGGATGCCGATCGGCGCCTGGCGGCGTTTGTACTCGCTTATATGCACCAGTTTGACCACGCGCTCGACCTCAGCGCGCTTGAAGCCCCCGGCAATGATCTCGGCAATGCTCATGTCCTTCTCGACATAGCGCTCGACGATCGCGTCAAGCACGTCGTAGGGCGGCAGGCTGTCCTGGTCCACCTGGCCGGGGCGCAGTTCCGCGCTCGGCGCCCTGTTGATCACGCGCTCCGGAATGACCGCGGCGAGCGTGTTGCGATAGCGTGACAGCCGGTAAACGTACTTCTTGGTGATGTCCTTGAGCACCGCGAAACCGCCGGCCATGTCGCCGTAGAGCGTGGCGTAGCCGGTACTCATCTCGCTTTTGTTGCCGGTGGTGAGCACGATGGAGCCGAACTTGTTGGACAACGCCATCAGTAGCGTGCCGCGGATGCGCGCCTGCAGGTTTTCCTCGGTGGTTTCGAACGGGCGATCGGCAAACTCCGCCTTGAGCGCGTTCATGTGGGCGTCGAACACCGGCTTGATGGCGATCTCGCTGTAGCGCACGCCGAGGGCCTTGACCATCGCGCGCGAGTCTTCGACGCTCATGCCGGCGGTGAATTGCGAAGGCATCATCACGGCGTGCACCTTGTCCGGGCCGAGCGCGTCCGCGGCGATGCACAGCGTGAGCGCCGAGTCGATTCCGCCGGAGAGTCCCAGGAGCGCGCCGGGAAAGCCGTTCTTGCCGAGGTAATCGCGCACGCCAAGGCACAGTGCCTTGTAAATGCTCTCGTCGATCGAGGGCTCCGGCACGATCTCCCCCGGAATCGCGCGAGCGCCTTCGATGTCAACGAAAGCGAGATGTTCCTCGAACGCAGGCAACTGATGGGTCAGCTTGCCATGCGCATCGATGACGAAGGACGCGCCGTCGAAAACCAGCTCGTCCTGTCCGCCCACCAGATTGCAGAACACCACCGGCATCCCGGTTTCGGCGCTGCGTTCGCGGACCACTTCGTAGCGGGTCTTGAGCTTGTTGATGTGAAAAGGCGAGGCGTTGAGCACCAAGAGCACCTGTGCCCCGGCTGCGCGCGCCAGTTTCGGCGCCTCCGGCTCCCAAATGTCGGCGCAGATATTGATGCCGATGTTGACGCCATCCGCGTTCGGCGACACGCGTGCGATGCTCGCGCCTTGCGTGCCCCACAGGTCCTCGCAGATGTTCACTCCGAGGCGCACACCCTTGACGTCGACGACGCAGGCCCTGGCGTCGGATTCGAAATAACGTTCCTCGTCGAACACCGTGTAGTTGGGCAGATCCTGCTTGTGGTAAGTGGCGATGATGCGTCCATCCTGCAGGACCGAGGCGGCGTTATAACGCTTGCCGGCAACCTTGTGAGGATGGCCCACGATGACGCTGATGCCGCGGACCGTGGAGGCCATGTCGGACAGCGTTCGCTCGCAAGCGGCGCAGAAATCCTCACGCAGTAGCAGGTCCTCCGGCGGATATCCGCACAGGGAGAGTTCCGGGGTGAGAAGAAGATCAGCACCGCCCGCTTTGGCGCGGCCCGCATAGTCGAGGATTTTTCGCGCGTTGCCGGAGAGATCCCCGACCGTACAGTTGATCTGGCCAATCGCGATGCGCATGGCTGCTACTATATCATCCGGTCATTCGCAAAATGAAAACGCGCAACGGCGTCCACAT
>CAZYTR010000257.1:0-1574 GCA_964650365.1 uncultured Alcaligenaceae bacterium
ATCTGCGATAAATTGGGTTCTCTGGTCCATAGGCGAGGTCTGACTCCACGGCATGGGCATCTCCTTCGATGCCCGCAAGTGTGTTCAAACTGTTACCCATGTCCCCCAACTAAACTGTTACCTATGTGTCCAGACCGTACCGTTCTTGACCGACGCGTTCCGCGCGTCGCCGTGCGCCGCGCACTGCGCGGCAAAACCGGGACGTTAAGCCAAGGCGCTACTGATCGGCCCTTCCGCGAAATTCCTTTCCTGGCCGAAAGCAATGGGATGGACCCCTCCTCACCTGATCGGCATCGAGGTGCCAGACTGGAAGTCTCACCCACCAGTCAAAAAGGAGAAGGGGTCCACCATGAAGCTTATTCGCGTCGGGGTTGATTTGGCAAAGAACGTATTTCAGGTGCACGGCGTAGAGCGTAAAGAGAAGGCGCTCTGGCGTCGGCGCCTCAGGCGCGAGGACTGGCTCAAGGTGTTACTCGAGACCGTTGAACCGGGCTGCGAGATCGGCATGGAGTCTTGTGGTGGCGCGCACCACTGGGCGCGCAAGCTGCAGGAGAAGGGATTCACGGTGAAGTTGATTGCGCCGCAGTTCGTGAAGCCCTACGTGAAGAGCAATAAGAACGACGCCAACGACGCTGAAGCGATCTGCGAGGCGATGAGCCGCCCAGGGATGCGGTATGTAGCGGTGAAGACGGTTGAGCAGCAGGACATCCAAGCGGCGCACCGTATTCGTTCAGAGCTGACCAAACAGCGTACGGCCAAAGCCAACCAGCTCCGCGGCCTGGTCGCCGAGTACGGGTTGATTGCTCCCAAGGAGCTGTCGCATCTGCGAGTGGCATTACCGCTTTGGCTGGATGATGTGCAGAACGGCCTGAGTGAACGGTTCCGTCGACTGTTGAACGGACTCTGGGGCGACCTCCTGGCGCTGGATGCTCGTGTGGGGGAACTGGACCGGGAAATCGTGCTGATCGCGCAGAGCGATCCCGTTGCAAAGCGCCTGCAGCAGCTTCGCGGCGTCGGACCGATTATCGCCACCGCGCTGGTGGCAGCGGTGGGTAATGGCGAGCATTTCGCCAACGGCCGGCAGATGTCGGCTGCGTTCGGGCTCACGCCCAAGCAGCACAGCTCAGGAGGCAAGGAGCGGCTGCTTGGCATCAGCAAACGCGGCGACGCCTATCTGCGAACCTTGCTCATTCACGGGGCGCGGTCCGTGATCCGAACCGCCAAGGACAAGGACGACCGGCTCAGTCAGTGGGTCACTCGCCTGGCGGCGCGTCGCCACCCGAACGTCGTGGCAGCGGCGCTGGCCAACAAGACCACGCGCATGGCCTGGGCGATGCTGAGAAACGGCACCAATTACCAGCCCGATCGGGTAACGGGCTGACGCCCAAGCCAGACGGACCGACTACGCAGGCAACAGAAGGAGCATCTCACTCACGATTGCTAAGCAAGCTGAACGATGGCGAACAGGTCGAACCGGCGCCGGCAGAACCCGAGAATGACCAAGTGCGAAAAGCACGGGA
Source organism: uncultured Alcaligenaceae bacterium (assembly GCA_964650365.1). Taxonomy (GTDB): domain Bacteria; phylum Pseudomonadota; class Gammaproteobacteria; order Burkholderiales; family JACQAP01; genus JACQAP01. The sequence goes on from CAZYTR010000257.1 coordinate 1,521, forward strand.
AAGCGAAAGGGAGCTGGCGCGCGAATAGCCCATCATGGCCCGAGATCGGTAACC
>CAZYTR010000258.1:0-4146 GCA_964650365.1 uncultured Alcaligenaceae bacterium
CTGGGAATTCCCAGTTCCATCTCGGCCGAGAATATGGCGCAGGCCGGCTGGGATTCACTCACCGTGGACCTGCAGCACGGCCACGTGGACTATCAGACAGCCGTCACCATGCTTCAAGCCGTGAGCACGACGCCGACGACACCCCTTGCCCGCGTACCGTGGCTCGAACCCGGCATCATCATGAAGATGCTCGACGCCGGCGCCTACGGGATCATCTGTCCGATGATCAACAGCCGGGCCGAGTGCGAGGCGTTCGTCGGCGCCTGCCGGTACGCGCCCGCGGGCTACCGCAGTTTTGGTCCGGTGCGTGCGACGTGGTATGGAGGAGCGGATTACTTCAAACACGCCAACGATACGATGATCGCGATGGCGATGATCGAGACCAGGCAGGCGGTCGACAATCTCGACGACATCCTGAGAGTCCCGGGTCTCGACGCGATCTACATCGGTCCGAACGATCTGGCGATCTCTCTCGGCTGCGCTCCGTCCGGCGTGCCGACAGACCCGATCGTTGTAGGCGCGATCAAGACCATCGTGGCAGGCGCGAAGCGCCATGGAATCCATGCGGGAATCCATTGCGGGTCGACAGCGATGGCAAAACAGATGATCGGGCTGGGCTTTCAGTTCGTGACATTGCTGGCCGATAACGCTTTCCTGGCCGCCGCTGCCAAGAGTGCAGTAGCAGAGATGCGCGAGAATGGCGCAGCAGCAGAAGGCAAGGCGACGGGGTCCTATTAGGCGCCGACCGAACGGAGCGAATAGTCCCGTTCTTTACTTTGCGCCGGACTTCCTTAAAAAGCGTTTCCGCAATAAAGCGGTTCAGGCCTTCATTTTCGCAGTCAGGTGAGGCTGGAGCACGTGCAGGATCTGGCTTAAGATCTTCGGGTTGCCGGCGACGATCTGCCCGCGCTCCATGTACTTGTCGTTGCCCTCGAAGTCGCCGACCAGACCACCGGACTCGGTGATCATGAGTACTCCTGCCGCCATGTCCCACGGAGACAGCCCGATTTCCCAGAAGCCGTCAAAATGCCCGGCCGCGACTGCGGCCAGGTCGAGGGCGGCCGAGCCCGCTCGGCGCACGCCTGCGCACTTGGTCATCATGTCCTTGAGCATGGCGTTGTAGGCGTCCAGGTATTCGAACATGCGGAACGGAAAGCCGGTGCCGATCAGGCCATCGATCAGCTTGTCGCGCTTGGATACGCGCAGCCGCTTGTCATTGAGATAGGCGCCGCGGCCGCGCGAGGCGGTATAGAGGTCGTTGCGGGTGGGATCGAAAATCACGCCGTGCGTCGGCACGCCCTTGTGCAGCAGGCCGATGGAAACGCAGTACTGCGGAAAGCCATGCAGGAAGTTGGTGGTGCCGTCCAGCGGATCGATGATCCAGACGTATTCCGAGTCGCCGGAGGCGCCGCTCTCCTCTGCTAGAATCGCGTGCTCCGGATACGTGCCTTTGATCACGTCGATGATCGCTTCTTCCGATACGCGGTCCACTTCGGAGACCAGGTCGTTAAGGCTCTTGTGCTTGATGGTCAGAACGTCCAGGTTCTGGGATGCGCGGCTGATGATGCCGCCGGCACGGCGCGCGGCTTTCACCGCGATGTTGAGCATCGGATGCATGAGGAGTAGAGCGCTGGTAAAGAACGAAGCCGCAATTCTATTCGATGATGACCCCAGCCGCACTTGACCGGGTGCGGGTCGTGCTCTGCGAGACCAGTCACCCCGGCAACATCGGTGCAACCGCGCGCGCGATGAAGACGATGGGACTTTCGCACCTGGTTCTGGTCAAGCCGAAGCACTTTCCCCATGCCGACGCGGACGCTTTTGCTTCCGGTGCGCTCGATGTATTGCGCGAAGCCGTCACTTGCGACAGCCTGGACGCGGCACTCGAAGGAACCGTTCTGGCGGTGGCTTCTACCTCGCGTCATCGCGACCTTACACACGAGGTCGTGGATTGCCGCGAGGCCTGCAAACGCCTGGTGCAGGAGGCCTCACACGGCGAAGTTGCGTTGGTCTTCGGTCCTGAACGGACCGGGCTCACCGTTCGCGACGTCAACAAATGCCAACTGATTGCGGCGATTCACGCCAATCCCGACTATGCCTCGCTGAACCTTGCGCAGGCGGTGCAGGTATTTGCGTACGAACTGCGCATGAGCGCCGCCGGCACAGCGCCGGGTCCGCCACGAAATTCATCGGAGGCGGCGACCCACGACGAAGTCGAGGGCTTCTATCGCCAGCTCGAGAGCGTCTTCCAAGCCAGCGGATTTCTTGACCCGCAGCAGCCGAAGCGCCTGATGCAGCGCATGCGCCGGCTGTTCGCCCGCGCGCGCCTGGAAAAAGAGGAAGTAAACATCCTTCGCGGATTCCTGCGCGCGGTTCGGGATCGTATGGGCGGTGGGAACGAATAGTTGACTAAATCAGTCATAATTACGAAAATACCTGCAACTTCGAAGGTTTACCCTATGTTCAGCCGAATTCGTGAAGAGATCTGCGTGGTATTCGACCGGGACCCGGCGGCTCGTTCGGCCTGGGAGGTCATTACCTGCTATCCGGGTTTTCACGCGCTGCTGTTCCATCGGCTCGCACATCCGCTTTGGGGCTGGGGCCTGAAGTGGTTGGCGCGTTTCGTTTCCCACATCGGGCGCTGGCTGACCGGCATTGAAATCCACCCGGGCGCGACCATCGGAAGACGCTTTTTCATCGACCACGGCATGGGTGTGGTGATCGGCGAAACCGCACTGATCGGAGACGATTGCACGCTCTATCACGGCGTCACGCTGGGCGGCACCTCGTGGAACAAGGGTAAGCGCCATCCCACGCTCGGCAACGGCGTGGTGGTAGGAGCAGGGGCCAAGATTCTTGGTCCGGTCACGATCGGTGACCGCGCCAAGGTCGGCTCGAATGCCGTGGTGGTGAAGGATGTGCCGGCACGCGCTACCGCGGTCGGCATTCCGGCGCGGATCCTCGACGACGAAACCATGAGCGCACGCGAGCAGACCGCTGAAAAAATGGGGTTTTCCGCTTACGGCATCGGCCCGGACATGAACGATCCGGTGGTGAAGGCGATCCACGGCCTGATCGACCACAGCGTGTCCGCGGACAAACGCATCGAGTACATCCTGGAGCAACTTGCGCGAATGGGCGTCAAGGTCGAGGACGCGCGCGCTACCGCCGACAAATTCGATCCCGACTACCTGAACCGAATTGTTGACTAAAGTGCTCGGGTTTGAGTATACTTGAGTGTGTTACTAGGATTTGTAGGTTGCTGTTTTAATGAATTATTGAGCAGAGGCGAGCATGCGACTGACGACCAAAGGACGTTTTGCTGTAACCGCGATGATCGATCTGGCGATGAGCAATGGAAAAGGTCCGGTGACGCTGGCGGACATCAGCGAGAGGCAGAAGATCTCGCTGTCCTACCTCGAGCAGTTGTTTGGCAAGTTGCGCCGGCGGGGGCTGGTGTCCAGCGTGCGTGGTCCGGGCGGCGGTTACAACCTGGCGCGGCCGACCGCGGAAGTTTCGGTCGCCGACATCATCGTTGCGGTGGATGAACCCATCGATGCGACTCAATGCGGCGGCAAGGAAAACTGCAAGGATGAGCAGAAGTGCATCACCCACGATCTGTGGGCTGACCTCAACAAGCGCATCTTCGACTACCTCGGCGCGGTGAAGCTATCCGAATTGGTGGCGAAGCAAGCGAAGAAGTCCTCCGAAGTTGCGGTCATGCAGATCCACGACAACCGCCAGAACCTGGCCAAGCCGAAAGAACCGGCGCCGGTCTGATTTGATCGCGATGCACGTCTATTTCGACCATAACGCCACCACGGCCCCGGACGAGTGCGTGCTCGAGGCAATGCTGCCGTTCCTCAAAGGGGAGTACGGCAACGCCTCCAGCCGCCATGAATTCGGCACGCGTGCGCGCAAGGCGGTGAACCGGGCGCGCGAGCAGGTCGCAGCACTGGTGAACGTGCAAGCCGCGCAGGTGGTATTCATGTCCGGCGGAACCGAAGCGAACAATCTGTTCATCAAGGGGGCGGCGGCGTATCTGAAGCCCACTCAAATTGTGGTCAGTGGAATCGAGCATCCCTGTGTGGCGAAACCGGCGCAAGACCTGGCGCGCCCGGGATGGAAGCTGCGCAAGCTTGCGGT
>CAZYTR010000259.1:0-2051 GCA_964650365.1 uncultured Alcaligenaceae bacterium
CGCCCGCTCCGGCTGGGTCGCGCAGATATCAGCCGCCGTCAGCAGCGCGCGTAGCGCGCGCTTGGTGGCGATGGGATACTTTTTGACGAACTCGACTGGCATCGAAGCCATACAGCAGAAGTACTGCGACCACGGCCGGTCCTGCGTGATGTTGAGGATGACGTGCCCGATTTTTTTAGCGCGCAGTTCCTGGGGATGGGGAGGAAACCCCAGGAACGCGTCCGCCTTGCCTTCGACGAACAGCCGCATCGTCTCGCTGAGCTTCTGCGCCGGAATCCAGTTGACGTCCTTCGACGGATCCATGCCGACGTAGCTCAGGATGCTGGCGAGCCAGAGCTGGTCCACAGCGCCCATACCGATCACCGCGATAGTCTTGCCCTTCAAATCAGGTACCCCGCGCACACGCTCGTTTGCGAACAACTCCCAGCAGCCAACGTGAAGGCCCGCGAGCATGACAACGGGGTTGCCTGCATCGATCGCCGTTACGGCGCTCGGCGGTCCGAAAACAGCTAGGTCCACACCGCCATTCGCGACCATTGTCGCGTAGGTGTCATTTGCCGGTACCTTGAGGTACTGGACGTCCGAGAACCCTTCCATTCGTAACAGCTCCTCGGCCACCATCTGCGGTGCATAGCAGATGAACGGCCCTTGGGCGATCCTGAATCTAGCAGTCTCCGGAGGAGGTTCCGCCCGCGCCGCCCTCAGGTCGTAACCGAGTAACCCCGCGGAAGCCGTTAGCGCGGCGACACCCTTCACGAACTCCCGCCGGTCCCAAGTCCCGCCGCGCCGGACTTCCAAATTCGTGACGTGATCGATTGCAAGCTTGTCGTTGGTCATATCTCCTCCTTATGCTTTCAATTCTTTCTTCAGCTCATTGAGAAACCGCAAGTCCGTGCCCTGCGCGATGAGCTTCTGCGGGTCCGATTTCACCAACCCAACTTCGTGCAGACGAAGCGCATAGAAACGCAACGTGTCTTCCAGATCATAGGTCCGCCAGCGATTGTAGGAGAGTGATTTGAGTACTTCCAGCGCGACCTCGTAACGTGGCTCGTAACCTTTTGCAACGATGTATCGGGCGACGCGCTCGGGCTCCCGGGCACACAAATCTGTGGCTTTGAGAATCGCACGAACCGCTCGCTTGGTCGCAACCGGATTCTTCCTGACGAACTCCGGACGGGCAGCGATCATGCAGCAGTAATAGTGCTCCCAAGGCCGGTCCTGTGCCGTGTTGACGATGACATGTCCGATCTTCTTCGCGCGCAGTTCCTGGGGTTGCGGCGGAAAGCCGAGAAACGCATCGACCTTGCCGTCGACGAAAAGCTGCATCGTCGCAGAGGAAGTCTTTCCCTCGACCCACTCGATATCCTTGCGCGGGTCCATGCCGACGTAAGCCATCAGGCTGGCAATCCAGAAATAGTCGGGCGTTGTGCCGAGGACTTCGACGGCGACCCGTTTACCTCTGAGATCCCGTATCGCACGGATGTGCTCGTTTCCGAACAGTTCGTAACAACCGCCGTGTAACCCAGCGAGAGCGACGATGGGTTTCCCTGCATCCACCGACGGCAGCAGGGTCGGCGGAGATTCGGCCGTGATGTCTGCAAGATTTGCCAGCAGCATGCCCCCGGGCGCGTTGATGTCAATCTCCACATACTCCACCTCAGTGAATCCTTCGAGACGCAGAAGTTCCTCTGCGAGATACTCCGGCGCGAGGCAGATCGCCGGCACCCTCACCAGGCGAATCTTCTTCGTCTCCGGCGGTGGCTCGGCGGCGGCAGTGCGCGGAAGCCCGAGCAAAGTTGCAGCGCCAAGCATCGAAGTGCTCGCCAGGAACTCTCTGCGGCTGAATCCGTGTAACGTCGACTTGTTCATTGCGCGTGATACCTCCTCAGTAAGATTGCCCCCACCCTAACCCTCCCCCGCGTGCAAGGGAGGGGAATGGATTCCTTCCCTCGCTTGCGGGGGAAGGTCAGGAAGGTGGAATACGTCACGCCTTCAACTCCTTCTTCAGCTCGTTCAAAAACCGCCAGTCGGTGCCTTGGGCGATCACGATC
>CAZYTR010000260.1:0-1853 GCA_964650365.1 uncultured Alcaligenaceae bacterium
GTGTGGCTGTGGCCGCCGATCACCACGTCGATGCCCGGCACCGCCTTGGCCAGGCGCACGTCGTCGCCGTCGGTGTAGCGCCCGTCCTTCCCCTTCTCGAGGCCGCCGTGGCTGAGTGCGATGATCACATCCACCTTTTCCGTCTCGCGGAGGATCTTCACCATCTCCTTGGCGGTCTCGATGGCGTCGGAGAACGACACCGCACCGCCAGTCGTGTAGAAGATGGCTTCTTTGCCGAGCACCCCGAAGATGCCGAAGCGAATGCCCCCGCGCTCGATCACGAGGTGGCGGCGGATCACCCCAGCCTTGACCAGACGCTGGAGGTCGGCCAGCGTTGGATCGCTCCCCGCGGAACTGGTATTCGAGGCGAGCACCGCCGGAACCCGACCGGCCTTGCTGGCCGCGCCGATCGACTTGCCCAGGCCATCCGGCCCGAGGTCGAATTCATGATTGCCAAAGGTAGTCGCGTCGTAGCCCATCCGGGACATGACCTGCAGCTCGCCGCCGGTCTCGCGGGTGGCGGCGCCGAACGCGGTCCCCATGCTGTAGTCGCCCGCATCAAGCACCAACACCGGACCCTGGCTTTTGCGCGCTTCCTTCCTCTTTGCGATCAGGCCGGCCAGCCGCGCGTACCCGCCTCGCGTCGTGTCGTCGTTGAGCGTGAACGGCGTGTAGTCCGCGGCTGGACCCATGCCGATGAAGGCCGAGTGCATGTCGTTGGTGTGCAGGATGGTGAAGGTCTTTTTCCCGTCCGCTGCCGAGGTGAGTTCTCCGGACAGCAAAATCGTGGCGCCGACAGCCGCTGCGCCGGCCAGGAGCTCACGACGGGAGATAATATCGCGCGACAGGAGCGTGAAGGCGTCACTGCAGTCCTCTGCCGCGACCGGTCTATTGTTTCTGGTTTTCATTGAGGGGCCTCTTCCTCGTTGGATTTGTTGCTGCACCCGCCGGATTCCACGGCGGGTGCAGCAGTATTGCGTCCGTGCTACTTCGACCCGTGGCTTTCTTGCAGCTTTCTCATCACCTCGTCGAGATTGAAGGCTGCCGCCTTCTGCCGCTGCGGGTAGTCCTTGAACGTCATCAGGAACTGGCCCACGTAGGCCTGCGCGGGCACCAGCAGGAAAGCGTGATCAAGCAGCCAGTCGTAGTAGGTGTTCGAAGTGATGTCGGCGCGCTCGTACGGATCCGTGCGGAGATTGAAGATCTTCGGAATCCGCAAGTTGACGAACGGCTCCGACCAGATGCTCAACGTGCCCTGGGCCCGCTGCTCCATGAATGCGATCTTCCAGTTGTCGTAGCGCAGGCCGGTCAGTTGCTGGTCATCGTTGACGTACAGAAAGGATTCCCGCGGGCTCTTTTGGGCTTGCCCGGTCAGGTAGGGGACGAGGTTGTCGCCGTCAAGGTGGACCTTGTAGGTCATGTCGCCAGCCTTGAAGCCCTTGAGCAACTTGTCTTTCACCTGCGAGTCGCCGGCCATGGCCAGAAAAGTTGGCAGCCAGTCGTGGTGGGCGACCATCTCGTTGGACACACTGCCCGGTTTGATCTTGCCCGGCCAGCGCACCATGGCCGGAACCCGGTAGGCGCCTTCCCAGTTCGAGTTCTTCTCGCTGCGGAAGGGCGTCGTCGCTCCGTCCGGCCAGCTGTTCATGTGCGGGCCGTTGTCGGTGCTGTACATGACGAAGGTATTGTCCGCGATCCGCAGATCATCCAGCACCTTGAGGACCTGGCCGACATTCTTGTCGTGGTCGATCATGGTGTCGTGGTACGGGCTCTGGAAGCGCCCCGACTGACCGAGGCTCGCCGGCTTCGTGTGGGTGCGGAAATGCATGTGGCTGAAATTCACCCAAACAAAG
>CAZYTR010000261.1:0-5474 GCA_964650365.1 uncultured Alcaligenaceae bacterium
GGAAATCGAGAACGTTCCGCCGGTCAGCTCTTCGATGGTGAGCTTGCCGTCCTGGGCGCGTTTGCCGAAATCCGCGATTCCCTTCTCGATGCCGGCGAAAGACCGCTGGTCGCAGTTGCGCACGATCGGCACCACCAGCCCACGCGGGCTACCCACGGCGATGCCGATGTCGAAATAGCCGTGGTAAACGATGTCGGTGCCGTCCACCGACGCGTTCACCACCGGATACTTTTTCAGCGCATGCACCGCAGCCTTGACGAAGAAAGACATGAATCCGAGCTTGATGCCGTGTTCCTTCTCGAACTTGTCCTTGTAGCGGTTGCGCAGCTCCATTACCGGCTGCATGTTGACTTCGTTGAACGTGGTGAGGATCGCCGCAGTGGATTGCGACTGCACCAGGCGTTCCGCCACGCGCTGGCGCAGCCGCGACATCGGCACGCGTTGCTCGGGCCGGTCGCCCAGTATCTGATCCACGTTCACCGGTGAGGGCAACGGCGCCGTCGGCCTGGGCGCCTGCGGCGCCTGCAGCTTCACCACCACGTCTTCCTTGGTGACGCGGCCGCCGCGCCCGCTGCCGCTGATCTGCGAGGTGTCGAGATTGTTGTCAGCGGCGATCTTCCTGGCGGAAGGCATGACCGCGGGCGCCTCGGCCTTGGCGGAAGTCACCGGTGCCGAAGCCGGCTTTCCCGGCGCTTTGGCGGCGGGCGCCGCAACCGTAGTCGTCGCGGATGCCGCCGCCCCGGCAACCGCCTTGCCGTCGGTGTCGATCGTGGCAATGATCTCGTTGCCCACGACGGTGCTGCCGTCGCCCTTGATGACTTTGGAGAGCACACCAGAATCCGGCGCCGGCAACTCCAGCACCACCTTGTCGGTTTCGATATCGATCAGGTTCTCGTCGCGCTTGACGAACTCGCCCTGCTTCTTGTGCCAGGACAGCAATGTCGCCTCCGCAACCGATTCCGAGAGTTGCGGTACTTTGACTTCAATCAGCATGCTGGTTTCCTATCGTGAACTCAGTAGTTGTCGCGCGGCTAGCGTACGGCTCTGGCCGTACCCTGTACCGGGACAACGAGATTGTCCGTGATCTCCCTGAAGGCTGCATTGATCACTTCCTTCTGCTGCTCGTTGTGCAACGACAGGTAGCCAACCGCTGGCGACGCCGACGAGGGCCGCAACGCGTATCCCAGAACCTGGTCGGAGCGCATGTGGCGCAGCAGATAATGCTGGATTCGGTGCCACGCGCCCTGGTTGCCGGGCTCTTCCTGGCACCACAGGACCTCGCGGGCGTTGCTGTAAAGATTGATTTGCTCCTGGAAATCATCGTGCGGGAACGGATAGAGCTGGGCAATGCGCACGATGGCTACGTCCTTGATGCCGTGCTCCTGGCGCGCGGCGCGCAGGTCAAAGAACACCTTGCCGCCGCAGAAAATCACGCGTTTCACGTTGTCCGGCTTGATGTCGGCATCCCACTCGCCGTTTACCGGTTTGAACTTGCTTTGCGCGAACTCTTCCAACGGCGATACCGACTCCTTGTGACGCAGCAGACTCTTTGGCGTGAAGATGACCAGCGGCTTGCGGTACGGGCGGATCATCTGGCGGCGCAGCAAGAAGAACATCTGCACCGGGGTCGCGGGCACGCACACTTGGATGTTGTAATCGGCGCACATCTGAAGATAGCGCTCGAGTCGCGCCGAGGAATGTTCCGGCCCCTGCCCCTCGTAGCCGTGCGGCAGCAGCAACACCATTCCGCAGATGCGGCCCCACTTGACTTCACCGGAAGCGATGAACTGGTCGATTACCACCTGGGCGCCGTTGGCGAAGTCGCCGAACTGCGCTTCCCAGACCACCAGCTCATTGGGCTCCGAAGTCGAATAGCCGTACTCGAAACCGAGCACGGCTTCTTCCGAGAGCAGCGAGTCGACGACCAGGAAATCGCCCTGGTTGGGGGCGATGTGCTGCAGCGGCGTGTAGGTTCCGGAGTCCCATTTCTCGCGATTTTGATCGTGCAGCACTGCATGGCGATGGAAGAAGGTGCCACGGCTTGAATCCTGACCCGAAATGCGCACCGCAAAGCCGTCCTTGAGCAAGGAGGCATAGGCGAGGTTTTCCGCCATGCCCCAGTCCACCGGCATCTTGCCCTGCCCCATCAGGCGGCGGTCGGCGATGATCTTCTCTACCCGCGCATGAAGCTTGAAGTCGGGCGGAATGGTGGTGAGCTTCTCCGCCAGCAGCTGCAGATCGGCGAGCGGCAACGTGGTGTCGTCGTTCTCGTTCCACTTGGTGTTCTTGTACGGACTCCAGTTCACTGCGAAAGGCGGCTTGTAATTCGACAGAATGGTCTTGTTGGTGTGATAACCCGCCTCGAGTGCCTGGCGGTAGGTCGCCATCATCTGATCCGCATCGTCTGCGCCGATCACGCCCTGCGCCACCAGCTTGTCGGCGTACAGCTTGCGCGTCCCCGGGTGCTCGTTGATGATTTTGTACATCAGCGGCTGCGTGACCATTGGCTCGTCCTGCTCGTTGTGGCCGAGCTTGCGGAAGCACACTAGATCGACGACCACGTCTTTCTTGAATTTCGTCCGGTAGTCCAGCGCCAGCTCGGTCACCATGATCACCGCCTCGGGATCGTCACCGTTGACGTGGATGATCGGCGCTTCGACCATCTTCGCAACGTCGGTGCAGTACAGAGTCGAACGGCTGTCGCGCGGATCGGAAGTGGTGAATCCGATCTGATTGTTGACAACGATGTGGACGGTGCCCGCGGTGCCGTAGCCGCGCGTTTGCGAAAGGTTCAACGTCTCCATTACCACGCCCTGGCCGGCAAAAGCGGCGTCGCCGTGAATCAATACCGGCAGCACTTCCTTGCCCTGCCGGTCCTTGCGGCGGTGCTGGCGGGCCCGCACCGAGCCTTCGACAACCGGATTCACGATCTCCAGATGCGACGGATTGAACGCCACTGTCAGATGCATCGGCCCGCCCGGCGTCATGATGTCGGAGGAGAATCCCTGGTGATACTTGACGTCGCCCGCACGCAGCGCGTCGTCGTGCTTGCCCTCGAATTCGGAGAACAGGTCCTTGGGCATTTTCCCCAGCGTATTCACCAGCACGTTTAGTCGGCCTCGATGAGCCATGCCGATCACCAGTTCCTGCACCCCGGCCTCCCCCGCGCGCTGCAGAAGATTGTCGAGCATGGGGATCAGCATTTCGCTGCCTTCGAGCGAGAAGCGTTTCTGCCCGACATAGCGGGTATGCAGATGTCTCTCCAGTCCTTCCGCCGCGGTGAGGCGCTCGAGGATATGCCGCTTGTAATCGGGGGAGTAGGCGGGTTTGGCCCGAATGGGCTCGAGACGTTCCTGTATCCAGCGCTTTTCCACACGGCTGCTCAGGTACATGTACTCGATGCCGAGGGTGCCGCAGTAGGTCTCCTGCAGCGCCTTGATGATTTCGCGCAGCGTCGCCTGCTCGGGGCCGATCAGCGAGCCGGTGTTGAACACCGCGTCCATGTCCGCCTCGGTCAGGTCGTAATACCCGGGTTCAAGCTCGGCGATATGCGGGCGCTCGCGCCGCTTGAGCGGGTCGAGCTGGGCGAGGAGCACGCCGCGGAAACGATACTCCGCGACCAACTGGATCACGGAAACCTGCTTGCGGTCGAGCCCGGCCGCGGCGTGCTTCACGCGGGGTGTCCCGGCCCGCGCGCGCTGCACGAACGATTCCACGATCGGCGCGTGCGCTACGTCACGCGCGCCCGGCGACTGCTGCATCTGATCGAAATAACGCCGCCACTCCGGCGTAACCGCATCGGGATTTTGCAGGTAGGCCTCGTACAAATCCTCGATGAAAGGGGCGTTGCCACCGAACAGGTAAGAACTGCCAAGGAATTCCTTCATCATTTCGATTACCTTTCAGGACAGTGATTGGGCGATTGGGCGATTGGGTGATTGAGTGATTGAGTACTTCAAACGGCTTCCTCACTTAATCGCTTAATCACTTAATCACTTAATCACTCAATCACCCAATCACCGAATTTCTCATTCACCGCTTCTCAATAGGAACGACGGCACGCTGGGCCGGGCCCGTGTAGAGCTGGCGCGGCCGCCCAATCTTCTGCTCCGGGTCGCCGACCATTTCGTTCCACTGCGCCACCCAGCCGACGGTGCGGGCGAGCGCGAAAATGCAGGTAAACATGTTGTTGGGGATGCCGAGCGCGCGCTGCACGATTCCCGAGTAGAAATCCACATTGGGATAGAGCTTGCGCTGGACGAAATAGTCGTCCTCGATGGCGATTTTTTCCAGCGCCATCGCCAGCTTGAACAGGCGGTCGTCGTGCAGCCCCAGTTCGCTCAGCACCTCGTGGCAGGTTTCCCGCATCAGCTTCGCGCGCGGATCATAATTCTTGTACACGCGATGTCCGAAGCCCATCAGGCGGAAACCGGAATTCTTGTCCTTGGCCTTGTTGATGTACTCGCCGACGCGCGACACGTCGCCGATTTCCTCGAGCATGTTCAGGCAGGCCTCGTTGGCGCCGCCATGCGCCGGGCCCCACAGGCAGGCAATGCCCGACGAGATGCAGGCGAATGGATTGGCGCCCGAAGAACCGGCCAGGCGCACCGTGGAAGTCGAGGCGTTCTGTTCGTGATCGGCGTGCAGGATGAAGATCCGGTCCAGCGCCTTGACCAGTACCGGATTGATCCGATATTCCTCGGACGGCACCGCGAACATCATGCGCATGAAATTGGCCGAGTAGGACAGCGAATTCATCGGATAGATGAACGGCTGGCCGACGGAGTACTTGTACGCCATCGCCACGATGGTCGGCATTTTCGCGATCAACCTGAAAGCCGATATCTTGCGGTGCTCCGGGTTATTCAGGTCGAGCGAGTCGTGATAAAACGCCGATAACGCCCCCACCACCCCCACCAGCACCGCCATCGGATGGGAGTCGCGGCGGAAGCCGGTATAGAACCGCGCCAGTTGCTCGTGCACCATGGTGTGACGCATAACCGTGGTGCTGAACTCCTGAAGCCGATTCTTGTTGGGCAATTCCCCGAAAAGCAACAGATAGCAGACTTCGAGAAAGTCGCATTGCTCGGCAAGTTGCTCGATCGGATAGCCGCGGTACAGCAGCACGCCCGCGTCGCCGTCGATGTAGGTAATTTCGGAGCGGCAGCTCGCGGTGGAAAGAAACCCGGGATCGTAGGTGAACTTGCCAGTCTTGCCATGCAAGGCCCGGATATCCACCACGTCCTGCCCAACGGTGCCGGAAAGCACCGGGAACTCGACGGGAGCGGTACCGTCGTCGAAGGAAATTGTTGCGGTGCGCTGCTTATCCATGCCCTCGCTCGCTTCACCTGCTTAATAAGGCTTTAAGTTTAGCAGCTTCTCAACGGGAGGGGACACTGGGATGCAGTGCAATAAGGATCAATCAAATAAGCTGATGATGCGGGCCGTAACCGCGTCGGGCGGCGGCTGTTTTC
>CAZYTR010000262.1:0-3253 GCA_964650365.1 uncultured Alcaligenaceae bacterium
CGACGGCCGAATTCGCTGAAATTCTCCGGCGTGGACGACCGAAGCCCAGCCGTGAAACAACGACCAGGCTGGCGGCGCTGGAGCGGCGCACGGTTCACGTAACCGATCTGCTCTCGGATGCCACGTTCACACCGACGCCGCGCGACCTCTACGAACGCGAAAATGTCCGCACCGTTCTCTCCGTGCCGATGCTGAGGGACAACACGCTCGTCGGCGTCATTACCACCTGGCGCCGGGAAGTCCGGCCGTTCGACGAGCGGCAGATCGCCCTGATCCGGACCTTCGCCGACCAGGCCGTGATCGCGATCGAGAACGTGCGCCTGTTCAACGAGACCAGGGAAGCGCTAGAGCAGCAGACGGCAACTGCGGAAATTCTGCGCGTGATGAGCAGCTCGCCCACCGACGTGAAACCGGTCTTCGAAGCGATTGCCGAGCGCGCAAGGGTGCTGTGTGGAGCGCGTTTCGGCTTCACCACGCGTTTCGACGGCGAGCTGATGCATCTGGTGGGCTACCACGGCGCGCGGCCGGAAGCCGAGGCCACGATGCGGGCCGCCTTTCCAATGAAACTCGGGCGCGGCGCGATCAATACCCGCGCCGTCGTCGAACGGGCCCCGATACAGATTCCCGATATCCTCCTCGATCCGGAGTACCAGCTCAATGAGGCGGCCCAGCAGGCCGGCTATCGCAGCTTGCTGGCCGTTCCCCTGCTTCACGATGGTCGGGCTATCGGCGTCGTAGGCGTAGCGCGCGAGGAACCCGGCGTGTTTCCCGAGAAGTCCATCGCCCTCCTGCAAACCTTTGCCAGCCAGGCCGTAATCGCGATCGAGAACGTGCGCCTGTTCAACGAGACGAAGGAGGCGCTGGAGCGGCAGACCGCGACCGCGGAGGTGCTGAAGGTCATCAGCGGTTCGATGGCTGACGCCGCGCCGGTGCACGAGAAAATTCTCGAAAGCTGTCAGCGGCTGTTCACCGGGAGCGAGCAGGGCATCATTCTCATCGACAACGAAAACGCGCTGATGCGCATTGGGGCCCACCGCGGCCCCGCGGAAGGCGGGCTGGCGCGGATCTTTCCGCTGAAGCTCACAGACTCGGAGGTCCACAACTCGATTCGTGAGCATCGGGTCCTGCGTTACGACGACGTACTCGAGGGTGCGGATGTCCCCGAGAGCGTGCGCAAGGTAGCGCGAGGGCTTGACATTGGCAATTATTCGCAGGTGTTTGCGCCCATGCAGTGGCAGGGCAGGGGCATCGGTTCGCTTTACATCACCCGCCAGCCGCCCGTTGCGTTCTCCGACAAGGAGGTCGCGTTGCTGGAGACGTTTGCCGACCAGGCTGTGATCGCAATCCAGAACGCGCGCATGTTCAACGAGACCAAGGAGGCGCTGGAGCGGCAGACAGCCACCGCGGAGATCCTCAAGGTCATCAGCAGTTCGCCGACCGCCGTGCAGCCGGTGTTCGAGGCTATCGTCAGCACGGCCGTTTCCCTGATTGCCTGCGACAAGGCATACCTCCTGCGGTGCGACGGCAGCACTTACACGCTGGCCGCCGGGGCCGGGCCCGACGGCTTGATGGCAGGCATGGCGAGTCCGGTCGCTCCCGTCGACCCGGCCGCCACCTTTCCGGCGCGGGTCATCGTGGACAAGACCATGCTGCACCTGCCCGACTGGTCGGCCATCGAGCTGCCCGAGCACGAGCGAAGAATTCACGCCTCCGGCGGCGTGAATGCATCGCTCATGCTGCCGCTGTTGCGCGAGGACGTCTGCATCGGCGTGCTGGTCTTGATCCGTGCCCGGCCGGGCGCGTTCAGCAACAAGGAGATCGCGCTGGCGGAATCTTTCCGCGACCAGGCTGTGATCGCAATCGAAAACGCGCGATTGTTCAAGGAGACGCAGGACGCGCTGGAGCAGCAGACGGCCACTTCGCAGGTGTTGCAGGTCATATCGCGCTCGACCTTCGAACTGGAACCGGTGTTCCGCACGTTGGTCGAAAGTGCGGTGCGATTGTCGGGCTCGCAGACCGGCATGATCTTCCGCCAAGAAGGCGAACTGATGCATCTTGCGGCTTCAGCCGGTATCAGCGAGGCGTTCGTGGAATATGTGACAACGCATCCGATTGCGCCGGGACGCGGCGCGGCGACCGCGCGCGCCGCGCTGGAGGGACGCACGATCCATATCCTGGACGTCGAGGCGGATCCGGAATACGTCTACGGGGGCAAATCGATCGAACGTTATCGCTCGATCGTTGCTGTCCCGTTGTTGCGCAATGGCAAGCCGATTGGCGTGTTCACGCTCTGGCGCCACCATGTCGAGGCGTTCACGCCCCGGCAGATTGCGCTTGTCGAGACCTTTGCGGACCAGGCCGTGATCGCGATCGAGAACGTGCGCCTGTTCAACGAGACCAAGGAGGCGCTGGAGCAGCAAACCGCCACGGCCGAGGTGCTGCAGGTGATCAGCAGCTCGGTGGCCGACGCCGCACCGGTGTTCGACAAGATCCTCGACAGTTGCCGGCACCTGTTCGCCGTCGAGCAGCTGGGCATCGCCCTGCTCGGCGACGACAATCTGGTGCATGTGGCCGCGTATCGCGGGTCGGCGTTCGATGCCATTGCGCGTACCTTCCCCAAGCCGCTCGATGAGACCATCACATCGCAGGTCATTCGCACGCGACTTCCCGTTCACGTGCCCGACGCGGCTGCCATGACCGATGCGCCGGCCGCGGTGCGCAGCGTGATCGAACTCAGCGGCAATCACTCGGCCGTCTGGGTGCCGATGCTGTGGAAGGACCGCGGAATCGGCTCGATCATGATGATGCGCCAGCCGCCCAAGCCGTTCTCCGACAAGGAGATCGCGCTGCTAAAGACCTTTGCCGACCAGGCCGTGATCGCCATCCAGAACGCGCGCTTGTTCAACGAGACCCAGCAGGCCTTGGAGCGGCAGACCGCGACGGCGGAGATTCTGAAGGTCATCGCCAGCTCGCCGTCGGACGTGCAGCCGGTGTTCGACGCCATCGCATCGACTTCGAACCGCCTCATCGGTGGCTTCTCGACGGCGGTGTTTCGCGTCATCGGCGACGCGCTCCATCTGGTGGCGTTCACGCCCACCAACCCGGTCGGGGACGAGGCACTGAAAGCCGCGTTCCCGCGGCCTCTCGTCGATTACCCGCTGTATGCGGAGCTCCTCGCAGGCAAGATCGCGCAGATCATCGATACCGAAGCATCGGAAGTGCCGCCCGCGACGCGCGATGTGGCGCGTCTGCG
>CAZYTR010000263.1:0-8024 GCA_964650365.1 uncultured Alcaligenaceae bacterium
AGGGAATCTAGTTCCTTAAGGTAGTGCCATGGGGGTCAGGACCCGGGTTCGAGCAGCCGGCGCAACACCAGGCGGCGGTTGCGGACGTAAGGCCTGACCTCGCTCGGCCAGCGCCCCTTGTCCACCGCCTTGGCCCAGGCGTCGCTCACCAGCACCTCCGGGCTTTCGATCTCGTAAACGGCGCTGTAGCGCGGCTCGTCTTCGTGGACGACGGTCTGTTTCGCGCCGCGCACGAAAATCGTCAGCGGTTCGGTCTTGTAACGCTTCGCCGAAAGCACGCCGGGCACTTTCAGCAGCAGCGGCACATGTTCCGTGTCGTAGACCTCGTTGAACAAGTCTTCCTTTTCGGGGTCCACGTCCATGCTGGCGATGAAGATGTAGCGCGCTTTGGCGGCCATGAGTTCACCCGCGCCCGACGAAAGGCATCTTGGTCGCCATGATGGTCACGAACTGCATGTTCGTATCCAGCGGCAGGCTCGCCATGTGCAGCACTGCGTCCGCCACGCGCTGAACGTCCATCGTCGGCTCCACTTTGATCTCTCCATTGGCCTGAGGCACGCCCTTGGTCATCCTTGCCGCCATCTCGGTCAACGCGTTGCCGATGTCGATCTGGCCGCAGGCGATGTCGTACTTGCGTCCGTCGAGCGAAGCCGACTTGGTGAGCCCGGTCACGGCGTGCTTGGTCGAGGTGTAAGGCGCCGAGTTGGGGCGCGGCGCATGCGCGGAGATCGAGCCGTTGTTGATGATGCGCCCGCCGCGCGGGTTCTGGTCCTTCATCATCCGGAAGGCCTCCTGGATGCAGAAGAACATGCCGGAGAAATTGATGTCCACCACGTTGCGCCATTGCTCCACGGTCAGGTCCTCGAGCGCAATTCCCGGCGCGTTGACGCCGGCGTTGTTGAACAGCAGGTCCAGGCGGCCGAAGGCCTCCTTCGTCTTGGCGAACAACGCTTTCACCGACTGCGGATCGCTCACATCGGTCGGCACGGCCAGCGCCCGTGCGCCCGCTGCGGATTCCTTTACAGCCTGCTCCAGCGCATCCTTGCGCCGTCCCGCGAGTGCAACGCTGTAGCCGTCCTTCAGGAGCGCAAGCGCAACGCTCTTGCCGATGCCGCTTCCTGCGCCCGTAACGATGGCTATCTTGTTGTGCGCGCCCATTTTGTTCTCCTCCGCAATAGTGTCGGGAAAGGCCGCATGCTACCCCATCGCGTAGGCAATTACCCGGGGGATGGGAAACCGGCCGGGGGCAACACGCGGCAGAACGTACGCCGGAGTTGGAGCGGCGATGCGGCTATTTGATCCGATCGGAATCGGTGAACGCGGCGCGCAGCTTCGCCATGTCGAATCCCGGCTGGCGCGCCGCATCAAGTATCACTTTCTCCCGTCGCGCCATCAGATCGATTGCCGCGGGCAGCTTGTCGAGCAGGTCGCGCGGGATCACGATGGCACCGTGGCGGTCGGCATGGACGATTTCGCCATCGGATACCACCAGGCCGGACACATCGACCTGCCTGCCGAAATCGACGACCTGTACCCAGGCATGGCTGGGGCTCAATGATGCGGCCAGACACTGGAACTGCGGGTGCATCGCGTCGAGATCGCGCATTGAGCCATTCGTTACTGCGCCGACACAGCCCAGGCCCCAATGAATATGGGTGTTCACTTCCCCCCAGAACGCACCCAGTCCGGGTTGATTGTCGATATCCTGAACCACGGCAATCGTGGGCTGCGGCGGCTGCGCGAGATACTCGTAGTAGTCGAGCTGGTTCTTCCTGCGCACCGCCGGATCGTAAGGCGTGGAGGAGCGGATGGTCACCGTCCTGGCGAAGCCGACGATCGGCGGCAATCGCGCGAATGCGGCGATCAGCGTCTGCCGGGTGAAACCAGTGATGGTGCGCTGCCCGCGCGCGATTTCCAGTGCGTTGGCGATGGTCGGCGTGTCAAAGCCGCGCAGATGGTCGAACAGCGAGCCTGTATCCACTTGCAGCCTCCCACTTTGGTTTATAGTGAGCTTAGTGTAAGCGGAGGATCCATGCTGCATACCGGTGACTATCTGGCCGACCAACTGCTGATTCCATTCATCCTGTGGTTTTTCATCGCCACGGGCACCGTCGGTATCGCCTTGGGGGCGTGTTTGATCGCCGGCAGTCCGTGGACGTTGCGCTTTCTCGGCACCACGAACCGCTGGGTCTCGCTGCGATCCAGTCTCATGCCGTTGGAGCAACCGCACGATATCGGCAAGGCCGTATACGGGCATCGGCGCTGGTTCGGCGCTGCCTTCGCCGTCGGGGGCGCTTTTGCGATTTTCATGCTGCTCGCCAAGGTCGACGTCGCGGCTGTCGTTTCCGCGCTGGGCAGGAGCGCGACGCCCGCAATCGCCGCATGGCTGGTCGAAAGCCTGAAATGGATCCTGGTTGCAGGCGGCGCATTGGCCGTCGTCATCGGCGTCATGCTCGTCTTTTCCACCGATGACTTGCGCGCATTGGAAGCGCGCCTGAACCGGTGGTTTTCGCCACGGCAACTCGCCAAGGGCGCGGATACGATGCATCTGACGCTTGACGAATGGGTCGAGACCTTTCCACGAACCGCCGGTTGGATGCTCGCGCTCGGTGCCGCGGTTGTATTGATCGCCTCGATTATCGTGTTGCTCGGACACCGCTAGGCAAGCTCGTCACAGCGACCGCCGTCGCCGCCAGGAAATTCTTCTAGTTCAGCCGCAGTTCGACGAGGATCGCCTGGTATCAATCTTGAAACACATTGCCAACGTGGCCGTGGCTGCGGTTGATCATGTGCGTGTGCCACGCAGTTGAAGCGGCTGCAAATCCGGCTAATGGTAATCGCGTTGCCGTTGGCGGATCCGCATGGCAGCGCGTAGAATCCACGCTTATAGTCCTCTTTGGAAGAGTGACATGACTACCTTGCAATTACAATTGAATCTGCCCGATGATCTGGCGCAGCGCGCCCAAAGCGCGGGCTTGCTCACGTCCGAAGCAATCG
This sequence comes from uncultured Alcaligenaceae bacterium, assembly GCA_964650365.1. Taxonomy (GTDB): domain Bacteria; phylum Pseudomonadota; class Gammaproteobacteria; order Burkholderiales; family JACQAP01; genus JACQAP01. The sequence goes on from CAZYTR010000263.1 coordinate 2,998, forward strand.
AGTCGATGCTGTGCGAACAACTAAGAAAGCGCGCAGGCGAGAACCTGCGCGCAATGTGGGCGCGCAAGCCGCGCGAGGAACTCACGCCCGAAATAGAGCAGGAGATCGTCGAAGAAGTGCGCGCGATGCGCGCCGAGAGACGCAATCAAAACCGCGGTTAATGCGGCTGGTTCTTGACACTGACGAAATTTTTATGTCGAGAGCGTCCAGAAGCTAAAGCATTGCCCCTCTTGGTTCACGCGGCGTCGATTAAGGCGGTGATGCTGCGATTCTCGACTTGACCCCATCGCTGCTAGGCAAGCTCGTCACAGCGGCCGCCGGCGCGGCCGGGAATTTTTTCTAGTTCAGCCGCAGTTCGAAGTTGCCTTCGCCGCGTTCCACCGCGATCAGGCGCAGCAGCGGTGCGAGCTGTTGCTGGTGCTGGGCGGGAACGCGTGCCGTGGCGAGAAATACTGGACGGTTCCCATTTGCCCAGGATCCCTCTCCGTCAATCCGAAGCGGGCCCTGAATGGTGCGCAGGTAGGCATGGACGGTAGCGCCTTCACCATCGAGGCGCAGTTCGTAGTCGCCCAAAGGCGAGATCGGCGTGAGCACGGATCCGGCGTTGCGCCATTGCAGCGTGGCGTTGCCCTGCATTTCCTTGCGTTCAATGGTGAGGCTGGCGACGTGCAGCAGTACGTCGCCTGTGAGACCGAGCGGTGCAAGCTTGGGCACGCCCAGACCCAGCACCGCGGCCGGCAGGTCTATTTCGGCATTTGCGATTTCGATCCGGGACAACGATATCGTCACGGGAAAACGCTTGGCCGACTGGTCCAGCCCGACTTCGCAAACCAGGTGTCCGCGCAGCAGCGATTGCGGAACAACACGCCAGGCGAGCCTCTTGGCGACCCCGGTTCGCCCGCCCATATCGCGGACTTCGATCTGCCCCGACCCCGACCACAGCGTGCCCTGGGCCTCGGCAAGCCGCAGCCTGCCGTGGCTTGCCTGCCGCAAGCCGGCGTCGATCAACGTTGCCGGCGCGGCGGTAATGACTGCAACGGCGTAAACAAACAGTCCGATTGCGATCAGGTGCCGGCGTTTCATCGAGGTCTGGGCCGAACCAGCGTCGCGGTCACGCTGACCAGGCCCGGCGTGGACAGCGCTTCAACGCGGCAGGTGTCGAGCCGGACCTGCTGCGATTTCAGGCTGGCGACCCAGTTGAGCCAATCCGGGAAGGCTACCGCGCCGAACACCACCACCACTTGATTGGCGTCCGGGGCATCGATTCGCACCAGCGCGCGCGACAGCCCGGCTGCATCGGCGTGCGCCTGCACCAGCGTGCGCAAATCCGTTTTCGATGCCGACGCCGGCGGCGCGGCGCGCAAGCCCTCGAGCTCTGCTGCCTGCTGTTCGAGACCGGCAGCCTGCGCCCGCAGTGCCGGGACGCTGGCGCGCAATCGCGTGTGCGCACGGTCCGCCGACTGCACCAGCCACACATACAACGCAGCGCCCGCCAGTACCGCCAGCACCGCGATGACCACGCGTTCGCGCGGTGCCCGCGATTGCCAGAGCCTGCGCAGGTTCGCGTTCATGACGCCCGGACCGTAATCACAACCGTTCCGCCTCCCGGGCGATTCGTGGCCACGGAGCGTTCGACACTCATGCCCGACTGCGTGAGCCGCGTGACGATGCTGTTCACTGCCGCCTCTTCGGCTGCAGTGAGTTCCAGCGTCATCCGCCCGCTCTCGTAGGACAGGACCCGCAGGGCGCCCTCGGGCACGCCCTTCGTTCCCGCCATCACCTTCTCGATCATCGGCAGGAAGTCACCGTTGTCCGATTGGCCTGCGGCATGGCGTGCCTCGGCGAGCTTGCGGCGCATTTGCAGCGCCGGGTCCACCACGGCGACTGCCTCGGGAAAAGATGCGCGAAACCGCGATTCCATTTGCCGGCGCAACGACCGCTGCTCGTTTGCAAGCAGTGTCCAATCGACCACCAGCGCAACCGCGTGCAGCGCCAGCGCGCCGCCCACGATCCAGGCCGCCGGCCGCAGACGCGAAGCCGCGCCGGAGAAAAGCCGCCAGCGTTGACGCTCCTGGGCCAGGCTGACACCGGCGCCGGCAGGCGCGGTCCGCCAATCCCATGTTCCCGCCATGCGCAAGGCGATTCCAAGCTCGCTTTGCCATGCCGCGACGTCCGGCGTAGCCTCCGGCGACGTTGGATAGATCGCGATCGACGTCGGGCCGGTGCTGCGTGCTTGCACTTCTTCCAGCATCAGGCGCAGGGACAGCGGCGGAGCTTTGTGGTCGCCGCAATCGGTCGCGGCCCCTTCGAGCTCGCCGGTGCGAACAAACCCCTCGTTGCCATTCCACGCAAGACTCCATTCCCCGGTTCGCCGTGGCAACAGAAGCGTTTCGCAGTGGACTTCGTAGGCACGGATGCCCACGGCACGGAGCGCGTGACGCCAGCGCTCCAGTCCTTCCTTGTCCGCAACCGCGAGCGCGTCTTCGTCGCCAATTGCGCCCAGCCAACTCACCTGGTTCGCATCCGGCTCGCCTGCCGTCTTGTCCTCCACCGCGAAGGCCAGTGCCAACCCGGGGCGGCGCCGCGCCGCCTGCGGCACGCGCGCGCGGGTGATCAGCACCTGCGCCGCGGGAACCACTAACTGAATGTGCTCTGCGCGCCGCGGCAACTCCGCAAGCCCGCCTTCGCCGAAAACCGGTTCGGGGCCGCTGCCTACGAGCGCCCACTGACACCGTTGGGGCGGATCGAGCAGCGAAGCGTAGATGCGCAGCAGGCTCACAGCGCTTTACGCCAGACGATGGCGGGCCAGCCGATGTTCCCGCGCGCCAGCAGCGCCATGCCGTGCGCCTGTGCGCCGCCGATGCTCACCCGCAGCGTCGCCATGAAGAAATCGCTGCTGAAAGAAATGTCCTCAGCCGACACCAGGGCGCCCTTGGGAAGATGCCTGAATAAATCGGTGCGGTCGCGAAAATAGGAACGCTCGCGCTGCGCGACCAGGTCGCGTGCACCGTCCAGGCCCAGGTCTTCGACAATTGCGGCAAGGACTTCGGGCGAAGCAGTGTTCGCGTTTACTGTGGTGAAGCGGGGCAGCGCGGTGACAAACGGGCGCAAGCGCGCGCGCGCGTCGTCGTCGAAGCCCTGCACCAGGGCCAATTCGGCCAGGTCGGTCAATGGACGGTTGGCGGCGAGGTAGGGCGGCTGCAACGCCAGATAGAAATCATCTTCGGCCCCGCCCTGCGGCTGCGGCTCGTTGTCGGCGTCAAGCCAGTCCGTCAGTGTGTTGGCGAGCGCGGTGGGCAAACCGAGCGTGGATAGCAGGCGCTGGAAGTGCGCGTGCTGCGCGAGGTTCAGTTTGCCATCCCTCACCAGATTGTTGAGGTTGAACAGGCCCTGCTGGTCTTCGATGTAACCGGCGAGTTCGCCGGTTTCGACCGACATCGGCGGTAACCGCAATGCCCAGGGTTCGCCGAGATGATCGACGTTGCTCAGGCGGCGATCGTCGCTCAGCACCGCGCGCGACCAATCCACGCCCGCCTGTACCAGGGTCTGCGCCTGGACATGGGCGGCGGCGAGTTCGGATGCGCGCGACCAGGTGCTCTGCGTAACCATCATCGCCGTCGCCGCCATTGCGGCCAATGCGACCACGCTCATGGCCAGAACGATGGCCACACCCCTTTGTCGCGCGCTCATGATCTCAGCCCGAAGATGCGCACGATTTCCTCGCCCGAGGCGAGCACGATGCGCAGCCGAACGCCTTGGGGAATCGGCACATCGACCGCCGAGCCCGGCCACCCGTTCACCCAGGCGAGATTGGCATCGAGGTACTGCAGCTCGAATGCCGTTACATCCGCCAGCACGGGGTAGCGCGCGGGCAGCGCGCCAGGCGCGATATCCAGACCCGGCCACAGCCACAGCTCGATCTCCTGCCGGTCGTTGAGCCGGTAAGCCAGCCGCCGCGCGCTGTCCATGCCCTCCACGGAGGCAAAACGGCTGAACTCGAGAAGCGGCTCCGACGTAGCACCGGGGGTGCCGAGCCAGGCCGGTGCGCTGCCCGAGGCGGACCGGACGGGGCGCGGCGCCGCAAGCTTGACGTCGCGCTCGAATCTCGCGACGAACGCGGCCACGCGCCGCCACTTGTCGGTTTCCCTGGTGACGTGCTCGCGCGCATCGAGCACCGCGCCGAGTCCGCGGTAGGACATCAGCGCCAGCGCCGAGAGAATGAGCAGTGCGACAAGCAGCTCGATCAACGTAAAACCGCGCGTTGAGTACCCCGTGAGAGTCTTCACTTGTTTACTCCGGGAGGACGCACGACGAATCCCGTGAGGTGCGCGAGCGCGTGGGCCTCCTCGGACGCTGCGAACACACGCGCCTCAACCCGCCGGAAAGCGGCATTTGGCGTCGCGATGACCTCCTCGCGCCAGACGAAGTCCACACCGCCCTGACGCTGCGTGCCCGTCAGTATTCCAAGCGACGGCCAATCCCCGCGGGCACGCTGCTCCGCCAGAATATTTTCTGCAACCCAGCCGGCGAGCAGACGCGCACGCAGATCGCCGAAACTGCTCGTGCTGCCGCCGGCGACGCGCAGCGCCGCGAGAAGTGCGATCGAGATGATTGCAAGGGCGACCAGCACCTCGACCAGCGTAAAACCATTTCGCCTAGCGTCGCGCCAGTTCGCCATTGTCTTTTCCTTGATCCGGTAACACCCGCACTTCACCGATCGGGGAACCCGCAACCGTGCAACGCGCGGCGCCAAGGACCATCTCGATCCTGAAGGAGGGCGTGACGCCGTAGGGGTTGAACTCCAGGCGCACGCGCTCCGGCGTCCGCATGTTTTCCACGCGCATTCCGGCGATCGCCATTCCCTGCGGTAGCGTTCGCGCGCGCAAAGAATCGTCGTCGAGGATCTCGGACCAGTTAGTGTCTTCGTTGAATCGCCAGAAGCGATAACCCGGCCCATCCGCGGTCCAGGCAATGGACTTGCCGGTGAGGCGCGACTGCATCGCCGCAAGATCCAGAAGTTGCGCCAG
>CAZYTR010000264.1:0-2630 GCA_964650365.1 uncultured Alcaligenaceae bacterium
GAGATCGTCGACTATAAGGCGTTCTACCGGCGTTTCTCGAACGAGCGCGAGTTCGGCGGCGAATTCACGAATTACGACCACCTGGTGAAAAGCCGGTTTATGGATATCTTCGGGCATGTCTTCAATATATTCCTGCGAAAACATCCCCGCAGCGCACTGGACATCGGCTGTGGAAACGGCATCAACCTTCCGCTGTCTGGCGTGTTTCCGTGGGTGGAGTACCACGGCCTGGACTATGCGGAGAAAGCCATCGAGAAAGCGCGTGTCCTGTATCCGCGGGTAAACTTTCACGTTGGTGACGCATTCAAGCTCGAGTTCGCGTCCGCAAGCTTTGATATCGTGATCCTTTCGAGCGTATTGATCCTGTACCGCGAGGAAGCCGATCGTCTGCTCCTGCTTGCCGAGGCCGCCCGGGTGCTCAAACCGGACGGCGTTTTCGTGCTGGTGGTCTGGAACGACGCTACATTGCTGCGCTGGAGCATCAGGCTCTCGCGCTGGATCGGCAGGCGCAGGGGCGAGAAACTGCCGCAAGACTTCCTGGCGCTTCACTTCAGCAGTGGCGAGATTGCGGCGATGGCCGCGAAATCCGGCCTGCATGTAGAGCAGCATGTTCACACTGCGCATCTCTATGGCGTGCTCGAATCGTTGCGGTATCTGACGATGCAGAAGTACAACCGGACATTTGGCAAAGCGGAGAGCGAAGCGGGTGGCGCACATCCTCAGGATATCTTCGATGACCTGAGGCGGCAGGCGAATGCGCCTGGCTGGCTGGCGCGGGCGCTTTACCGGCTTGCCGCGGTTCGCCCGGCCTGGTTCAGCATGTTTTCCGTGTACGCGCTGTCGAAGATTCCAGGCGGTTCCCGAGGAGCGTTTGAATGAATGTGCTTGCGATTGGCGCGCATTTCGACGACGTCGAACTGGGTTGCGGAGGCACCTTGGCACGGCACGCGCGCGCCGGTGACAAGGTCTACGTCTACGTCGCCACGGTGTCGGGATTCAGCAACGTCTACCACCTGACAGTGCGCTCGAGCGCCGTCGCCCTGCGCGAGGGGCGCCTGGCGATGAAGGCGCTGGGCGTAGCGCACCTGTTTTGCGGCAAATTCAAGACCATGCAGCTCGAGTTCACCGACGAGCTCAACGTCGAGATCCTGCGCATCGTCGAGGAGCGCAAGATCGACCTGGTGTACACCCACTGGCTGAACGACATCCACCATGACCACCAGGCGGTGGCCAGGGCGTCACTGCACAGCTGCCGGCATGTGCCGCGCCTGCTGATGTACCGCAGCAACTGGTATCACGCGCCGGTCGAATTCAAGGGCAACTTTTACACCGACGTCACCGGCACCTGGCCGGCCAAGGAGCGTGCGATACGCGCCCATGCCTCGGAATTGAAGCGCACCGGCGAGAAGTGGCTGGGTTTCTTTCGCAACGAGGCGGAGAACGCCGGGCAGCGAATCGGGGTCAAGTACGCGGAGGTGTTCGAAGTAGTGAAGTGGCTGTGCTGACTCGCCAGTCTCTCGACAACCTCACAGGCAGCACATTTCAGCAACTGTCCGGCGTGCTGGTGTTTCTGGTGGTCCCGGCGGTGCTTGGCGTGGAGGAGTTCGGGCAGGTCGTCTTCATCTCGACGCTTTGGTCGTTCTTAGTGTTCTCCGACCTGGGGTTCGCCAACGTCTACAACCGGCGCATGCCCGGCTTGCATGCTGATGCGCAGGATGCGCGCATAGTCTCCTGGGACGCGACAATTCTGCGATGGCGGCTTGCGGGTGCCGCGGTACTGGGCATCGGCGCGGCGATCGTGTACGTGGCCAAATACAGCCATGTGCTGCTCGGATTGTTTGTTGCAGCGGTTCCGGTGGTGGCCACCATGGCCTCGTTCTGCGTCGCCCGGGCCACCGCAAGAGCGGCGTTCCGGGAGGTGCGCAACCTCAACTTGGCCCAGGCGCTGGTTCGCCTCCTGGTGATTCCCTGCGTGCTGCTGTGGAGTTTGCCGGGCTGGTTCTTCGGGCAGCTGCTTGCCGTGGCACCGCTGCTGACCGGCAAGACCGTCTATCGGACGGTGCGTGGCGTGTTGTTCGCCGGAGTGCGTTTCGACTGGGCGCTGATCCGCGAAAATTTCGGCGCAGCGCTGTTGCTGGGGCTGGTCGCCGGGCTGTGCCTACAGATCCTGTCGGCGGCACGGCTGATCGCGAGCTTTCAGTATCCTGACGCGACGATCGCGGTCTACGGATTGGTGAACGCCGCCTTCCAGATCGTGATGATGACATTTGTGTCCCTCTATGCACCCATCTCGGTGCGCGCCAACGCTCTGTTCGCAAAGGATGCGGCGCAGGCGATTCGATACGTCTCGGATCAGAACAGAATCGTTCTGCCGGTCTTTCTCGTCCTCGCCGGCGCGGCAGCGCTCGCCGGTCCGCCGGTCCTGCGGGCATTGTTCCCCGCCTACCGGCTCGACAGCGCCATTGTTCTACCCTGCTTGCTGAGTCTTCTCCACGTGCCGGCGATCATCATGTATGGCGCGCTCCTTTCGGGTGCGGGCAGGCTCAAGGGATACCTCGCAGCCCTGATCGTCAGCCTTGCGCTGAGCACGCTGATCTCGACCGTATGCGAAGCCAGATTCGGCATGGCCG
>CAZYTR010000265.1:0-3832 GCA_964650365.1 uncultured Alcaligenaceae bacterium
CGTGCTCGCCACATTTCCAAAGCTGGCCGAGCGCCTGGACCACGGCGGCCAGCAACTCTCCGGCGGCGAACAGCAGATGTTGACCATCGGGCGCGCGCTCCTGACCAATCCCAACCTGCTGATACTCGACGAGGCGACCGAGGGCTTGGCGCCGCTGGTGGCGCGGGAGATCTGGGTCATCCTGCGGCAGATTCGCGACACCGGAATCGCCGCAATCATCGTCGACAAGAATTTTTCCGCCGTTTCCGCGATCGCCGACAGGAGCGTCATTCTGGTCAAAGGCCGTGTGGTGTTCGAGGGTTCCAGCGACCAACTGCGTCGCAGCCCGGAAACTTTGCGGCGACATTTGGGAATCTAGCGTCGAGATGTTCCAAACAGCCGGCGGCCATCGTCTCGAGTACAGCCGCATCGAACCCGGGCCGCGCCCTGGCGCGGTGACAGACGCTCCGGTACTGGTGTTCCTGCATGAAGGTCTGGGGTCGGTCGCACTGTGGAAGGACTTTCCCAAAAGGGTGTCGCATGCCACCGGCTGCCCCGCAATCGTTTATTCGCGCTACGGGTACGGCAAGTCCGACCGTCTGGCCGGGGCGCGCGGCGTGGACTATATGCACCGCGAGGCATTGGAGGTCCTGCCGCAGTTGCTTGACGCGCTTTCCATCCGTAACCCGATCCTGGTCGGCCACAGCGACGGCGCGTCGATCGCGCTCATTCATGCCGGCGCCGGAAGCCGCCCGGTCCGTGGCCTGGCGCTGCTGGCGCCACACGTTTTCGTCGAGGACATCACGGTGAAGAGCATCGCCGAGGCGAAGGTCGCTTTCGGGAACACCGACCTGCCGGCGAAGCTCGCGCGCTATCACGACGACGCTGAATCGACGTTCCGCGGCTGGAACGATATCTGGCTGCACCCGGACTTTCGCCGCTGGAACATTGAGGAGTACCTGCCGGGCGTCAACTGTCCGGTGCTGCTGATCCAGGGCGAGGACGACCAATACGGTACTGCCGCCCAGGTCAAGGCGATCGCATTACAGGTGAATGGTCCCGTTGAAACACTGATGCTCCCGAACTGCACGCATTCGCCTCACCTTGACCAGGCGCAGCGGACCGTCGAGAAAATCGCGCATTTCGTAGGCCGGTTGCGCGACAAAGCATAGGCAACGAAAAATCGGCTGTGATCACGACCAGCTGGCCTGGCAAACGGAGTTCGCCGGCCGGATCCAGGTTACCTGCGCCGGCTCGCGGGTGAGCGAAGGGGCGCGTCAGCCGCATTACCTCTGCTAGACTGCGCGGCACCTTCAAACTCAAGGTCGCCCACACGGCATGTTGAAAGGCAAATCGGCTGTCATTACGGGTTCCACCAGCGGCATCGGTCTGGGCATCGCCCGGGCATTCGCCGCCCAGGGTTTCAATGTCATGCTCAACGGCTTCGGCGACACGGCGGAAATCGAAAGATTGCGCGCCGGACTTGCCGCCGAACACAAGGTAGCCGTGCTGTACTCATCGGCCGACATGGCCAGACCCGCCGAAATTGTGGCGATGATTGATCAGGCGAAGCGGCGCTTCGGCGCCGTGGATGTACTGGTCAACAACGCCGGTATCCAGCATGTGGCGCCGGTGGACGAATTCCCCATAGAGAAGTGGGACGCGATCCTTGCGATCAACCTGTCATCGGCATTTCATGCCATCCGCAGCGCGCTTCCCGGTATGAAAAGCAAGGGCTGGGGCCGCATCATCAACGTGGCCTCGGCTCACGGACTGGTCGCTTCGCCGTTCAAATCGGCGTACGTCGCCGCGAAGCACGGTCTGGTCGGCTTGACCAAGAGCGTGGCGCTCGAGACCGCGGGCAAGGGTGTCACATGCAACGCGATCTGCCCGGGTTACGTGCTGACCCCGCTGGTGGAAAAACAGATCGACGACCAGGCGAAAGTGCACGGTATTGAGCGCGAGGACGTCATCAGGGATGTCATTCTTGAGCGCCAGCCGAGCAAGGAGTTTGTGAGGATCGAAGATGTGGCTGCACTTGCGGTGTTTCTTTGCAGCGATGCTGCCACGTCGGTCACGGGCGCGGCGCTGCCGATCGACGGCGGGTGGGTGGCACAATAGTGCGGTGAAGGGCACCCCGCAAGGGGATACCGGCCTTTGGCCATAAATGAGTGAACGAGTGAAGGCTAACAGCGGATAACCCAGGCCAACGGAGCCGCAAACATGAACGTCATTCAACCTCAGATTGATGGCCCGCTCAAGGTAACCGGGGATATCGAGATCGTCACGGCCGACGGCACGGTGCTCAAGCGCATGACCGAGGCGTTGCTGTGCCGATGCGGCCGGTCGGCGGCCAAACCGTTCTGCGATCGCAGCCATATCAAAGCCGGTTTCCGCGACGACGTGCGCGTCGGGGCCTACCAGCCGAAAGCGCTCGATCCCGGCGCGCCGGGTGCCCGTCTTCGCATTACGCTGAAGCTGAACGGTTCGCTACGCTGTTTCGGCGACATGCGACTCTGCGACAGCAAGGGTGCGGCGGCGTGGATCGGCGCACAGGCGTCCTTGTGCCGTTGCGGAGGCTCGAAGAACAAACCGTTCTGTGACGGCACCCACAAGGAAATCGGTTTTACCGCGGAGTAGGCGGCGGATGTGGTGACAGTTGACGTGGTTCTTTGATCCTTTCGCAACTTCGGCGGAGAGACCATGGACATCTTGAAAATGTACGGGCCGCTGGTCGGCCGTGTCTTGCTGGCTGTGATCTTCATCGTCGACGGATTCGGAAAGATCACCGGCTTCGAGGGCACGATCCGCTACATGCAGGCGTACGGCATGCCGATGACCCAGGTCCTCGCGGTCATGGCAATCATCATCGAATTGGGTGGAGGCATCATGGTCGCCGTGGGCTGGAAGGCGCGTTGGGCCGCCGCGGCGCTCTTCATTTACGTGCTCGTCGTCTCCTTCGTCTTCCATGCCTTCTGGGCCGTGCCGGTAAATCAGGTGCAACTGCAGAAAATCATGTTCATGAAAAACCTGGCAATCATGGGTGGCATGCTCTACATCATCGTTTACGGCTCCGGGCCGCACAGCGTGGACAAGACTCGCTGAGCTCTTGCGGCATCACAAACAAAACGACGCGGCCAAGGCCGCGTCGTTGTTTTTCCGGTGAGAGAGTCAACCCAGGCGTTTCAACACTTCGGTAACCGCGACCTCCTCGCGATACTTGTCCCGCATCCTGCGTCCGGCGATGACTCTTTTCTTCATCATGAGATCTTGCGACTTCGGTCTGATCAACGCATCGATGTAATCGGCTGCGTTCGTGATCGGCGGGTACACGAGAGCGTTCTTGTCCATAAGGCGGGAGGCGAGAGTTGAAAGTGCCGGCACAAGCTAACATGCCTCCCGCGGGGAAATGTGACACTTTGTTGACACGCGATTGGCGAGCGTAAAAGCGTTAGCCATTCAAAAGATTAGCAAGCGCTGGTACCGGGCCTCGACACCCTCGTTGCCTCTTTTTTGCACAGGAGCCGGGGCCCTCGGCTCAAATTCTTAAGAACGACACACTCACCGCAGAGGACGCGGAGGACGCAGAGGAGGAGCAAGAGAAAAAAGCATTGGAAAGTGAAAAGATCTTCAGCTGACGAATAATCCACCAGAGCAGAGATGGGCAGCAGAGGGCGAGAAACTGACACTGCGCTCTTTTATCTCAAGTTGCCTTTCCTCAGTATTTGCTTTTCCTCTGCGTCCTCCGCGTCCTCTGCGGTGAGAGTTATTTCATTAACTCCCGAAAATCCGCAGCAGCGCGCTCCCGAAACGCACAATCGCGAGCAGGTTGGCCGTCACCGCTGCCAGCACC
>CAZYTR010000266.1:0-13233 GCA_964650365.1 uncultured Alcaligenaceae bacterium
TTGTATGCCTCGTAGAAATTGTGGTTGTGCGCCTCGTGCACCTCGCCGTCGAGCGCGCCTTTCTCGATCAGGAACTGCGCCCACTCGAAGTCGCTGTCGCCGGCCAGCAACGTATTGTCGAGATCAAATAATGCGAGCCGCATCGGGGAATTGCGAAGGGGTAGGAAGGGTCGTGATTACGCGCCGAAAGTATAGCTCAAAAACCTGTGGAGACCTTAGGTTCCGGGTTGTTCACCGGTCAGATTCGGGTCGGCGGATCTCCATTGCCGTCACCCTCCGACTGCAGCAATTCGCGCAGCAGCGGCAGGGTGATCGGTCGCTTTGTTTCCAGCGAGTAGCGATCCAGCGCGTCAAGCACCGTCATCAGAGAGGGCAGGTCGCGCTGCAGGTGGCGCAGCAGATACTCGACGATTTCGTCGCGAAGAGCGAAGGCGCGAGCGGCTGCGTGGCGCCTGAGCGCAACGCGCTTGTCCTCGTCGGAAAGCGTACGCACCTGGAATACCAGCCCCCATCCGAGCCGGGTCAGCAGGTCCGCCCTGAGTTGCAGCCGTGCCGGCGCCACGTTACCCGCCGCGAGCACCAGTCCCTGGCAATCACGTAACGCGTTATACAGATGAAAAAACTCGATCTGTGCCTGCGCACCCAGAATTTCGACGTCGTCAACCGCCAGCATCCGCACTCCGGAATTGCGCTCCGGCAGCCGCCCGCCGGACGGCACGTAATGGGCAACAATTCCATGAGAGGCCGCTTCCGCCACGGCAGCCTGCAGCAAATGCGAGCGGCCGCAACCGCGCTCTCCCCAGAGGTAAATGAATTGCCCGGCGGAGTCGCCCGTGGCAAGAGAGTGCAATGCGGAAACGGCCTCGACATTCCGCCCAGGGAAAAAGTTGTCGAACGCCGGCGCCGGGGATGGGGCCAGTCCGAGGGCCAGCTGCCTCATGTGGCGAGCAGCCACCCGGCTCCAACCGCAGCGCCTGAGCACCACGCGAAACGCGCACGTAAGTTGGTGTCCATTTGGAGTAAAATTCGCGGCGCATCACGCACCGCAATGGGTCGAAAATTCGCCCGCCACTTTATCTCGAAGAACCCGCCAACTCAACTTGAAAACCGACCGCCCCTCCTCCGTCTCTCTTTCCTATCGTGACGCCGGCGTGGACATCGATGCCGGCGACCAACTGATCGAGAACATCAAGCCCTACGCCAGGCGCACTCTGAGAGACGGCGTGCTCGCTGGCATCGGCGGCTTTGGCGCGCTGTTCGAGGTGCCGAAAGGATTCCGGGAACCGGTGCTGGTATCGGGCACCGATGGCGTGGGCACCAAGCTCAAGCTGGCGTTTCACCTTAACCGCCACGACACCATCGGCATCGACCTGGTGGCGATGAGCGTCAACGACATCCTCGTGCAGGGTGCCGAGCCGCTCTTCTTCCTCGACTACTTCGCCTGCGGCAAGCTTGCGCTGGATACCGCGACGCAAGTGGTAAAAGGCATAGCTGCCGGTTGCGAACTGGCCGGTTGCGCGTTGATCGGCGGGGAGACGGCGGAAATGCCGGGGATGTACCCGGCCGGCGAATACGACCTAGCGGGCTTCGCGGTAGGCGTGGTCGAGAAGTCGGGAATTATCGATGGTGCTGGCATCGTTGCGGGCGACGTGGTTCTCGGGCTCGCCAGCAGCGGTGCGCACTCCAATGGTTACTCGCTGGTTCGAAAGATCGTCGAAATGTCCGGTTCGGACCTGTCATCCGATTTCGACGGCAGGACGTTGGGGGAAGTGTTGCTCGCGCCGACGCGCATTTACGTGCGGCCGGTGCTCAACGCGATGCGCACGGTGCGCATCAAGGGTCTTGCGCACATCACCGGCGGCGGCTTGGTGGAGAACGTGCCGCGCGTGCTGCCGTCGAACGTAATGGCGGTGCTGGCGAAGAGCGCGTGGCCGCGGCCGCACCTGTTCGGATGGCTGCAAAGAAACGGCAATGTTGCGGAGGCGGAAATGCACCGTGTGTTCAATTGCGGCATCGGCATGGTAGCGATCGTCGCCGCGGAGGACGCCGGACCGGCCATTCAAGCGCTCGAGCGCGAGGGCGAAAGGGTCTTCCGCATCGGCGAGATCCGTTCCCGCGCGGGCGGCGCACCGCAGACGGTGGTGCTGTAGAAACACAGGATGAAACGCATCGTTATCCTGATCTCCGGCCGCGGCAGCAACCTGCAGTCGATCCTGGAAGCAAAACTCGACGCACAAATTGCCGCGGTGATCAGCAACAACCCTGCGGCAAGGGGTATCGACATCGCACGCAGCTTTGGCGTGGAGACTGCGGTGATTGATCACCGGGCATTCCCGGATCGCGCGAGTTTCGATGCCGCGCTCGCCGACAAAGCAGAATCGTACCGTCCCGACCTGCTGGTGCTGGCTGGATTCATGCGCATTCTCACCGAGGGTTTCATCAAGCGCTTTGGCGGCCGGATCATGAATGTCCATCCATCCTTGCTTCCCGCGTTTGCGGGCGTGGACACGCACCGGTGCGCATTGCAGGAAGGCGTCAAAATTCACGGCTGCACGGTCCACTTCGTGACCGCCGAGCTCGACCATGGTCCGATCATCGTGCAGGCCGCGGTGCCGGTGCTGCCCGGCGATGACGAGGAACGTCTCGCTGCGCGCGTGCTCGAGCAGGAACACCGCATCTACCCTCAGGCAATCCGCTGGTTCCTCGACGGCAAGCTCAAGCTGGAAAGCAACCGCGTCACGGCGAGCGCGGGCCGCAGCGCTCCGGACGCAATGATCTGCCCCTGAAAGCGATGAATTACGTCACTTTTCTGCTTTTACTTGGGCTGGCGGGTCCGCTGGCGGCCGCACAGCCTCCGAAAAAGGTGCAGATCGACTATGCAGTGACTTCCGGCTCGATGCAATTGGGCGAGGGCCACGATTATCTCGAGCACGACGGCAAGAAATACTCCGTGGTCAGCGAGACCAAGACGGTTGGGCTGGCCGCACTTGTCTACAAGCTCAACGTCCGGCGCGAGAGCCGGGGTTCGCTGACGGCCGGCGGACTGCGACCGCTGCAATACGAGGAGAATAACAGCCGCAAGCCCAGACGTGCCGCCGATTTCGACTGGGATGCCAGGAAGGTCAAGCTCACCGACGGCGAAAGGATTGAAACCGTTCCGCTGAGCGCCAACACCTTCGACCCGACCAGCCTGCCCTACGCTTTTGCGTTTGCTCAGTCGAACGAGGAAAGCGTGAAGGTATTTGTCGCTGACGGCAAACGTCTGGCCGACTACGAGTACAGGATCGTCGGCAAGGAGACACTCCAAACCCCGCTAGGCGAACTGGAGACTCTGCACTTCCGGAAAGTACAGGAGGCCGATGACAAGCGCGGCCTCGAATTCTGGCTTTCCGTGGACCGATACTTCCTTCCTGTCAAGATTCGCTACGTCGAAAAAAACGGCACCGTGGTGGATTCCACCGTCACCAGCATTACCTTCCAATAGATGCAACCCGCGGCGGCATTGATTAAGGCGGCCACTGCTGCCGTGGACCTGGTCTTGCCGCTGGCGCACCCGGCCGATGCGGTCCTGCGCAATTTTTTCAGCGCCAATCGCGAACTCGGCAACGACCATCGCGCTTTCGTCGCTGAAACCGTATTCAATGTGCTTCGCCACAAGCGGCTGCTCGAGACCCTGATCGCGCACCCCACCCCGCGCAAGCTGGTGTTGGGGTCGTTGCTCAAGCTGCAGGGTTACAGCCTCGGTCAACTCGAACTCCTTCTCAAGGTTGATGATCGCGACTGGACGGCTCATCTGAAGTCCGCCGATGTCGAATCGCTGCCTCCAGCGGTCAGGTTGAGCCTTCCCGACTGGCTGTACGAGCGTCTCGTCGCTGAGTACGGCGAGCAGGAAGCGGTTGCCTTCGGCCGCGCCATGCTCAAGTCCGCAGCGCTGGACCTGCGGGTCAATACGCTGCTCGCGCATCGGGATCAGGTGCTCGAGGAGCTGCGCGCCAGCGGGTTCGCTGCCGAGCCGACGCGCTGGTCTCCGATCGGCATCCGGCTTGCCGGCAAACCCGCGATCAACCGCCACCCTTCGTTCACGCGCGGCGCGGTCGAGGTTCAGGATGAAGGCAGCCAGTTGCTTGGATACCTGGTCGCGCCGAAGCGGCGCGAAATGGTGGTGGATTTCTGTGCCGGGGCCGGCGGCAAGACCCTCATGATGGGTGCGCAGATGCAGTCGGCGGGGCGCCTGTACGCATTCGACGTTTCGGAGAAGCGGCTAAACAATCTCAAACCGCGGCTCAAGCGTTCCGGACTTTCCAACGTGCACCCGCAACTGATCCAGGGCGAGAATGACATCAAGGTGAAACGCCTCGCCGCCAAGATCGATCGAGTACTGATTGACGCGCCCTGCAGCGGGCTCGGCACGCTGCGGCGCAATCCCGACCTCAAATGGCGCCAGTCGCCCACGGCGGTGCTGGAACTCAGTGCCAAGCAGCGTGCAATCCTTAATGCTGCGGCCACGCTTCTCAAACCCGGCGGGCGCCTGGTTTACGCGACCTGCAGTGTGCTGCCGGAGGAGAACCAAGCCGTCATCGAGCAGTTTCTCGCCACCCATGCCGATTTCCAGGTGGTGAGCTGCCAGGACGTTCTGGACGAGCAGCGGATCGCGCTCGAAAGCGGCATATTTGTGGAACTGCGTCCGCACAAGCACGACACCGATGCTTTTTTTGCTGCGGTGCTGGAGCGGAGTCCTCGCCCAACATGAAGCACGCGTGTCCAGTCCGGCTTTTCGGGCTTCTGCTTGTACTTCTGGTTCTGGCGCAGCCGGCCCGCGGATTTGAAGCATCGGATATTGTTCCCGGAACAGGCACCATCGAGTATGCCTTTAGCCCTGGCGAAGATGCCGCGGCGTTGATCGTGCGTGCTATCGACGGCGCCCGCTCCCAGATCCTGGTGCAGGCGTTCAGCTTCACGCACAGCGGGATTGCCGGCGCGCTTATTCGCGCAAAAAGCCGCGCCTTGGACGTGCAGGTTATCGCCGATCCGGGGCAGATCGATCTCATCGATCACAACGTGATTCCGCAATTGGTTGAAGCTGGAATACCCGTATTCACCGACGCGGAGCATGCGGCCGCCCACAACAAGGTCATGGTGATCGACGCCGGCACCAACGCACCGGTCCTGATCACCGGCAGCTTCAATTTCACCCACGCCGCCCAGTTCCGAAACGCCGAGAATCTGCTGGTGTTTCGCGCAAACCACGAACTCACGCGCGCCTACCTGGACAACTGGATGCGCCACCTCAAGCACTCGACCCGGCTTCGCCGCGACAACGGCAAGTGACGTAGAATCCCGCCCGAGATCGTGATGAAAAATCAGTCCGAAATCAGTCGCCTGCTGACCGGTCTTTTCGAGGACCTCCAGCAGGGAGTGATCCTCTGGCAGGTCGTCGTCATTACATTGTCGCTGCTAGCCGCATGGCATCTCGCCCGCAGGTTGCGCAAGGGACTGCTACCCGCAGCCGGTACTGACCTCGAAGGCACACAGAGAATCAGCGTCGGCGGAATGAACCGGGAGGTCTTTCCGGTAACGGCGCTGCTGATCCTTCTGGCCGGCCGCTGGATACTCCACTACTTCCAGCCCGTGCACCTGCTCAATATCGCCATTCCCCTGATGCTGGCGATGGTGATCATTCGCGGCGTGGTCTACCTGCTCAGGCGCACGTTCAATCCCGGCGGAGCGCTGCGCTCCTGGGAAATGGGAGTCACCTGGATCGTCTGGTTGGGGGTAGCGCTTTACCTGACCGGGATGCTTCCGCCGATCGGCGGGTTCCTCGAGGACACGTCCTTCCGCGTCGGCAGCCAGCGTGTCTCTCTTGCGATGGTGTTCACCGCACTGCTGACAGTCGTGCTCACGCTGCTCGCCGCGCTCTGGATCGGGCGCATGATCGAGACGCGGATCATGACTTTGCAACACCTCGAGATAAACCTGCGATTCGCGTTCGCCAAAATCATCCGCAGTATCCTTGTGGTCACCGCAGTGCTCATTGCGCTGCCGATAGTCGGCATCGACATCACGGTATTGTCGCTGTTCGGCGGGGCCGTGGGCGTGGGCATCGGCTTCGGTCTGCAAAAGGTCGCAGCCAACTACCTCAGCGGTTTCACCATCCTGCTCGACCGCTCGGTGAGCCCCGGCGATCTGGTCACGATCGACGGTTTCTACGGCGAGGTAACCAAACTTACTTCGCGCTGCATTGTGGTGCGCGGGCTGGACGGCACCGAGGCGATCATCCCAAACGAAAAGGTGATCACCTCGACGGTGATCAATCATTCCTACTCCAACCGCCGGGTGTTGATGCGCATCCCGGTCCAGATCAGTTACAGCAGCAATCTAGAAACCGCCATGAAGCTCATGCTGGAAGTGGCCCGTTCCCATCCGCGGGTGTTGAAGGAGCCCGCGCCGGCGGCCCTGCTGGCCTCTTTCGCGGACGACGGCATCAAGCTGGAGCTTATGACCTGGATCGAGGACCCGGAGCGCGGAAAATTGAACCTTCAGTCGGACCTGAACCTTGCCTTGTACAAGACGTTTGTCGCCAACGGAGTCGAGATTCCATTCCCGCGTCGAGACGTCCGCATCGTAGGGACGGTTCAAACTACCATTCAGCCGGCTGGAATACAGGTCAAATAGATGCATTTTCACTTCGTATCGACGAAGTAAGCGGATTTTCTGGCCTGATCTACGGTCACTCCACGGTCGTTTCCGATAGAACGTTACAAATTGTGGCTTGCAGGGTGCAAGGGTTACTGTAAAATCACAGCTATCTTTATGATTAATTGAGGTTAACTGCATGAATCTGAACGGGTTTACGGACCTGCCCAGCTGGGTTGGCGGGCTGATCGACCTCCCTTGGTGGGGTTACATACTCGTCGCCCTCGCTTTGACCCACATCACCATCGCATCGGTGACCATCTATCTCCACCGGCACTCGGCGCATCGTGCACTGGACCTCCACCCTGCTGTCGCCCATTTTTTCCGCCTTTGGTTGTGGTTAACCACCGGCATGTCCACCAAAGCTTGGACTGCAATTCACCGGAAGCACCACGCCAAATGTGAAACGGCGGAAGATCCGCACAGTCCGCAAATCCTTACTCTCAAGAAAGTGTTGCTTGAGGGCGGCGAGCTGTATCGTAAGGAAGCGAAGAATCAGGAGACTTTGGACAAGTACGGGCACGGCACCCCGGAAGATTGGGTCGAGCGCAATGTCTATGCGGCCCGCGACCAAGGCGGGGTGGTGGTGATGCTGATTGCCGACATCCTGCTGTTCGGACCGATCGGACTGACGATCTGGGCAGTGCAGATGCTTTGGATTCCGGTCACTGCCGCAGGGGTAATCAACGGCATCGGCCACTACTACGGCTATCGCAATTTCCAGGTGGAGGACGCCAGCACCAACATCGTGCCCTGGGGCATCTTGATCGGCGGCGAGGAATTGCACAACAATCACCATGCCTATGCCTCGTCCGCGCGGCTATCCAACAAATGGTACGAGTTCGACATCGGCTGGCTGTACATCCGCATCATGGAGTTCGTCGGTCTGGCGGAGGTCAAGAAACTCGCCGCGACCGTGAAAATCGCCGCCGGAAAGGCGAGGTGCGACCTACAGACCCTGCAGGCAGTAATCACTCATCGTTACGACGTGTTGGCGCGCTTCACCCGGCTGGTGAAGGCCACCTGCGCCGACGAACTGCGCAATATTCGCGAGCGCAGGCCTGGCCATGCCATTGATCTGCAGAGTGTCAAACGCTGGCTGCATCTCGACGCCAAGCTGGTTCCTGCCAAGGAGAAGGCCGAACTGGAAGAAGTGCTGAAGACCAGCAAGGTTCTCGACACTGTCTACACGATGCGCCAGGAACTGGTCATGCTGTGGCAACGCTCTACCGCGACTAAGGAACAGTTGCTGTCGCAACTCGAGGACTGGTGCCATCGCGCCGAAAGAAGTGGCATTGCGCCCCTACGAGAGTTCTCCCTGACGCTGCGCCGTTACGCGTAAGGATCGACAGACGAAAAAAAGCCCGCGCAAGCGGGCTTTCTAATTCCTGCAACCAAGGGCCGCCTACTTGAGCTTCGTTTCCTTGTAAAGGACGTGTTTGCGCGCAACCGGATCGAATTTCTTCATTTCTATCTTGTCCGGCGTAGTGCGCTTATTCTTGGTGGTGGTGTAGAAGTGTCCGGTACCGGCGGACGATTCAAGTTTGATCTTTTCTCGCATATCGTTTTTTCCCCTGCCTCAGATCTTGTTGCCGCGGGCGCGCATTTCCGCCAGCACCACGTCGATACCCCTCTTGTCGATGGTGCGCAGGCCAGCCTGGCTCAAACGCATGCTCACCCAGCGGTTCTCGCTCTCGACCCAGAGGCGGCGATACTGCAAGTTGGGCAGAAAGCGGCGCTTGGTCTTGTTGTTGGCGTGGGACACATGGTTGCCGCCCATCGGCTTCTTGCCGGTGACTTCACAAACTCTGGCCATGATCGCTTCTCCAGCTTTGATTCCGGGTGAAGCTGCCAAGGGCAGCTCCGCTAAATTCTAAAGAGCGCGCTTTATAGCACACTTAGCGCAACCTGCTCAACCTCGGCCGACGATTCGGACGGCTAGAGCAGCCCGCGTTCGGCGAAGGACAGAGGCGCGCCGCGTCCGATGATGAAATGATCGAGCACCCGGACATCCACCAGAGCCAGCGCCTGCTTCAGCGCCTGGGTCAGAGTTTCGTCTGCATGGCTCGGCTCCGCAACGCCAGACGGGTGGTTGTGCGCAAAGATCACACCGGCCGCATTGTGATGCAGCGCCCGCCTCACGACCTCCCGCGGAAACACGCTGGTCTGGGTCAGCGTTCCCGAGAACAACTCCTCGACCTCGATGACCCGGTTCTGGGCGTCGAGAAACAGGCCCACGAAGACCTCCACCGGCCGATTCTGGAGTTGCAGCCGCAGAAAATCGCGCACGGCCTTGGGCGAACTGAGGTTGATTCCGGCCTTCATGTCCGCGACCAGCGTGCGCCGCGCCATTTCGATCGTAGCCTGCAACTGCACGTACTTGGCGTTTCCGAGACCGGGTACGGAACAGAAGTCGTCGCGGCTGGCTGCGACCAAGTCTCCCAACGAACCAAATCTGGTAAGCAGGGCGCGCGCAAGGTCCACCGCGCTCTTGCCCTTCACACCCGTGCGCAAGAAAATCGCCAGCAGTTCGGCATCGGAAAGGCCGCCTGGCCCCTTGGCCAGCAACTTCTCTCGAGGTCTGTCGTCTTCGGGCCAGTCGGTGATCGCCATTTACCGCTCCGTCAGCACTTTTGTATTTGCCAACAACAGTTTACACTGCCGATCCGGAAAGTCCGGTAGGCTATTGAAATGACCGAACTCGGCAATAAACGGATCCTTTTGGGGATCACCGGCGGGATCGCCGCCTACAAGTCCGCGGAGCTCGTGCGCGAACTGCTGCGCCAGGGCGCAGATGTGCAAGTCATCATGACCGAATCGGCGTGCCGGTTCGTTACACCGGTGACGATGCAGGCGCTGTCAGGCAAGCCTGTGTTCACCGATATGTGGGACAGCCGGGTACCAAACAGCATGCCGCATATTGAGTTGTCGCGCGACCGCGACATCATCGTGGTCGCTCCCGCGACTGCCGGTTTCATTGCCAAGCTCGTGCAAGGCGCCGCAAACGACTTGTTGTCTACGCTGTGCCTGGCGCGCGAGTGCCCGCTTATGGTTGCGCCGGCAATGAACCGGCACATGTGGGAAAACCCCGCCACCCAGCGCAACATCGCGCAGCTGCACCAGGATGGCATCGTCGTGCTCGGCCCTGATTCCGGAGACCAGGCCTGCGGCGAAACGGGGCTGGGGCGCATGCTCGAAGCGGCGGATCTGGCCCGCTCGATTGCCGCATGGTTCCAACCCAAGTTGCTGGCGGGGACACAGGTGCTGATCACCGCCGGACCGACCTTCGAACCAATCGATCCCGTGCGCGGCATCACCAACCGCAGTTCGGGAAAGATGGGCTATGCCGTTGCGCGCGCCGCACTGGAGGCCGGTGCACGGGTCACGCTGATCTCGGGCCCGGTATCGATCGAGGCACCGTCACCCGCGCAACTGGTCCGCGTCGAGACGGCGCGTGAGATGCTCGACGCCGTAAACGCGCATGTCGGCAGCTGTGACATTTTCGTCGGCGTCGCCGCGGTGGCCGACTATCACGTCGGCAATCGCAAACAGCAGAAAATAAAAAAGGACGGCGGAGTCCAGACGCTGGAGCTTGCGCCCAATCCAGACATCATCGAAGCGGTTGCCCGGCGGCCTAACCCTCCGTTCTGCGTCGGCTTCGCCGCCGAAAGCGAAAAGCTTGAGCAGAACGCGGAAGCCAAGCGCCGCCGCAAGAAGCTGCCATTGCTCGCGGCGAATCTTGCACAGGCTGCGATCGGCGCCGACGACAATGAACTGGTGTTGTTCGACGACGATGGCGCTCACCGGCTGGCGCGCGCATCGAAACTCGAGCTGGCGCGCGCCCTGATTCGTCATATCGCCAAACTCTACCGCCCACGCAAGACCCCCGTCACGGCTTAGGCGTCCCGCCACAACAACAAGAAAGTTTCATGCGCACCATCGACGTGAGGATTCTCGACGCGCGCCTGCGCGATCAGCTTCCCGCTTACGCAACCGCCGGATCCGCCGGGCTCGACCTGCGCGCCTGTATCGACATGCCGATCGAGCTGAAGCCAGGTCAGACCGAGTTGATCCCCTCGGGCTTGGCGATCCATCTGGATGACCCGGGTCTCGCCGCGATGTTGCTTCCGCGCTCGGGGCTCGGCCACAAACACGGCATCGTGCTCGGCAATCTGGTCGGTCTGATTGATTCCGACTATCAGGGACAGATTTTCGTCTCGGTGTGGAATCGTGGATCAAGTGTCTTTACTCTCAACCCGATGGAGCGCATCGCACAACTGATTGTGGTACCAGTGGTGCAGGTGGAATTCAACGTAGTGGAACAGTTCGCGGCGAGCACGCGCGGAGCCGGGGGCTTCGGTAGTACAGGCAAGCACTGACCGGGTTCGCGGCGGCCGCGAACTCATTCCGTACGGAGGCTGCCGATGCTGAATGGCGCTTGAACGTCGGGCGCCTCGGGGCCGACCCAGGTGACACCAGCTGCCTCGGCCCAGCGCGCGAGATCGCCGGCAGCGAGAACCCGCTCGATAGTACGACTGGCCGCAGCGAGCACGGCGGGCGCGCTCTCAAGGCCCACGAAGCCGAGGTTGATGCGCAGGGGATGCACGAAGGCCGCCCGCGCGAGTTGCGTGCCGGGGTGGGCGAGGCGGTAGGCGTCGTACTTGCTCAATGGCGTAAGCGTCGCATCGAATCGCCCGGCCTCCAACTCAGCAAGCAGGTCTTCGCGCTGCGACAGCGTTACCAGCCCCTGCCGCAGCGCGCCGTCGCGGTACAGGAGCAGCGCGGAGCCGGCGAGCGTGCCCGCGATCGCCCCAATGCGCAGGCCCTGCAGGTCGGCGAGCGAATCCACTCGCATCCCCCGCTCGCGGGTCACGACGCCCATTGCCATTGCATAGTAGGCGCGCGCGGCTGCCAGCCTGCCGAGCGGGACGAACGGCCGCTCGCGCCGCGGCTTGGCGCCATCGTGGTCTGGTACGCGCGCGCTCGGACGGCCGGGTACACCCAGATCGGGCGCGAACAGAGCGTAGCCTGACGCCAGCTCGCACACTCCAGAGGACAGCAGCGCGTTCACTTCCTGCGCCAGGCTGGTTTCGCGCTCGTACTGGGACTCGAAGAACACGACATCGAGCGGCCGGCCCAGCTCGGCGGCGATCGCCCGCGCCAGCGCGACCTCCAGGCCGCGCGCCTCCCCGGCCGCGCGGTACGACAGCGGCGCGTTACCTGCCGCCATGCAAACCTTGAGCGGCGCGGAATCCGCTGCAGGCGCAGGCGCCGCGCCAAGCATTGCGCACAGCACCACACCGGACAACCGTATCAGCTGGTGCCCCAAATCACCATCCGTGCCGCTAGGGTGGCGTATCCCGATTGCTGACGTAGGTCCACACCCAGCGCAATTGCTCGTCCGTGAGCGCGTCGCGAAACGACGGCATGTTGCCCTTGCCGTTGGTTACCGAACTGAAGAAACGTTCCGGCTGGTCGGCGGGGAATTTCCGCACGTCGTAAACCGTGACCCCTGAGTTGACCATGTTCCGGCCGTGGCACTGCGCGCAGGTGCGGTGAAATTGCCGCCGTCCGTTCTCGAATTCGGAGGCGCTGGGGCCCGCCGGCTGCGGCCCGGCGGTCTGCGCCGCTGCAGGACTACACAAGGCAACAAGGACCGCCAGCCCGAAAGCGGCGGTCCCTGCAGCGATCCTCACACGGCGTCGGATAGGGCGCGCCGTCATCTCACCGCCGGAGTGCGAACGTCCAGATCGAGCCGCCGGCCGGAACCGCCGCGGAGCGCGAATCGCCGAGCAAGGTCCATACGCCACCGGCACCCGACACCACCGACACATACTGATTGCCCTTGTGCTCCCAGGTGACCGGCAGGCCGATGATTCCCGAGCCGGTCTGGAATTGCCACAGCTGGTTGCCAGTTTGCGCGTCGAAGGCGAGGAACTCGCCGGTCGCCGCCCCGGTGAACACCAAGCCGCCCGCGGTCGACAGCGTGCCGGCCAAGCTGGGAAGGCCTGGCCACGGAGCCTTCCATTTCGTTTTCCCAGTCATCGGATCGATCGCCGACAGATAGCCGTGCGGCTCGTTCTTCGGCATGTTGACGCCGCGGAACTCAATCCCGAGATACCACTCGCCCTGTTTGTACTCGGGCGTGGCGAGTTTGTATGGCCAGCTAATGTTGAGGGTATTGGCGTACGCGAGGCCTGTGGCCGGGTTCCACGACATCGGGTTCCAGTTCTTGCCGCCGATAACCGAAGGAAAGACCTCCTCGTCACCGCCAGCGCGCACACTCTTGGTGACCTCCGACTCGACCGGCCTGCCGCTCGCCATGTCGATACGGTCGGCCCAGTTGAGCTTGATGTAGGGGTTGGCCGCCAGCAACTCGCCATTGGTCCGGTCCAGCACATAGAAGAAACCGTTGCGATTGGCCTGGATCAGTGTCTTGCGCAGGGCGCCGTCTATCCTCATGTCCACCAGCATGCCGGGATCGGTCGAGTCATAGTCGTACGGATCGTTGGGCGAGAACTGGTAGTGCCAGACGATTTC
>CAZYTR010000267.1:0-12362 GCA_964650365.1 uncultured Alcaligenaceae bacterium
GGGGCAGCGGACCTTGTCCCAGAACAGCCATAGCACGACATAGGCGATTGGTGCCTTGAAGGACATGGCGATCGCCGGGTCGTAGTTCGTTCCCCATCGTCCATCGTCCGTGCGACGGGCGGTGGTTTCGGTGAGATGACGCCATTGCGCATCGGTCAGCGGGCCGAACGGTGCGGATACCACGCGAATGTATTGTTCGAAGGCCTCGAAAGAATCGTAGCTGGCCGGCTTGCCGACATAGGTGGAAAGACGCTCCAGCGATGATTTTGGAATGAACGGTCCGACATCGTTCATCACCAGCTTGCGGATCGGCGAGTTCGGCTGAGCAGCGAGCAGCATGCCGATCAGCCCACCCATCGAGGTGCCGATCCAGTCCACGGTTTGCGCGCCGCTGCGCGCAATCAGCGCAGCCATGTCCGCGCAGTAAACCGGATACGCGTAATCCTCCTTGTGTGTCAGCCATTCGCTCTTGCCGCGGCCGGCCACGTCGGGGCAGAGCACCCGGTATTCCGATGACAACGCCCTGGCCAGATCGTCGAAGTCGCGCCCGTTGCGGGTCAGGCCATGTACGCAGATCAGAACCTTCGGATTGTCCGCCTCGCCCCATTCGTAATAATGGATGCGGTGGAAGCCGTGGGGGCCTAGGGCGGCAAGTTCGCGTTCGCGAAACGCGCCGCCGGCGACAGGTGACTGATGACTAGTGACTGGCAAGGCACACCTGAAGGCACATTTGAGAAATCTTGCAAATAGGCGACGAAGGTCGGGAATTTTTGGATGGTGGCGCCTGGCACCGAGACTTTACCCAATTCTGCTTCCCGACGGCCCTTTCACTTTTTGCCACCGACTCGAACGAACATTCGTGGCTGCAACGCATTGAGGGCTGACCGCAAACCAGGAATCAATGGACGAAGTAACTCTATGCGATTACTGACGGCTACCAGTACCAGAACCGCAATCGGGAGCTTGCTGAGGTTCTGCTGGAACTGAAGATTCTGATCGGCAGTAACGAAAACGTCGAACCGATCTGCGGCTTGAAGAAGAAGCTCACCGTTCGTCAGACCGGACCAGCCGCCCTCGCCAACGGTCACTACCGTATGTTCCGGAAGTTCGTTTCGCAATTCCTGCGGTAGCGATTCGTCAAGCAGGATGCGCATCTGGGGTGAGCGCTTCCCGCGCAAGTTCCAGCGCGGCCACAGCCTGCTCCCGCGTTACAGAGGGGAACGACCGCAAAAAATCCTCCAGCGAGTCACCAGCTTCAAGGTAGTCAAAAAGATTCTTCACGGGGACTCGAGTGCCGTAAAAAACCGGAATGCCACCCTGAATATCAGGATCGCTGTGAATGATCAGTCGGTTCATACAAGTGGCCCTCCTGCTTCCAGTAAGTGAATGATACCGGAGCGGGCGTTGTCCGTGAATGTCGTGAATATCGTAACGGCCGTTGCGACATTCACGGCCCTTCCGGCATTCACGGCCGTTACGCCGTCACGACATTGCATCGTTAATTTAACGATGCAATGTAGGCCGCGAGCGCTTCCAGATCCTCGTCCGGAATCGTGCGTAGCACCGCGGTCATGTTGCCGGCGTCGTTGCTGCGGGTCTGGGTCTTGAAGTTTCTGAGCTGCTTGAGTACGTACTCGTAGTGCTGTCCCGCCGTGCGCGGAATTTCGTTCTGCCCGGAGAAGCCACCCAGGTGGCACATGGTGCACAGCGCGGCGTCGGCAACCTGCTTGCCGCGATTCGCCTTGGATGCATCGCCCCTGGAGTTCTGGTTGGTGGTCTTCTGCGCGGCGAAGTACGCGGCGATATCGAACATGTCTTTCTTCGACAGGTTCGCCGCCATCGGCGACATCTGCGGATCCTTGCGCCGGCCTTCCTTGAAATCCTTGAGCTGCAAATAGATATAGCGCGAATTCTGGCCCGCCAGAATCGGATTCTGCGGGATGGTTGAAACGCCGTCCACGCCGTGGCAGGCACTGCAGACCACGGCTTTTTCTTTGCCCGCAGCCGCGTCCTGAGCCATTGCCGAGGACGGCAGCAGGGCAAGAAGAGCAAGCAACGCAAGAAACTTTTTCATTTCATCCACCCTCTCCCCAGCCCTCTCCCGTCAAGGGAGAGGGCGATTAAGAGTCAAGTTCCAAAACTCCCTCTCCCCTCGCGGGAGAGGGCCGGGGAGAGGGGGGGGTAAAAGTAGGGGCCGCCCGAAGGCGGCCCCTCTTGACCAACTTTAGAACGCTGATACTGCCAAAAAGTTTACGGCAGCGCGAACACAAAAATGCTGTTGCCGCGCTTGAAGTCGAGCTGGTTGTTACCGCCAGCCGCTACGGCGATGTACTGCTTGCCGTTGATTTCGTACGAAACCGGCGGGGAGTTTACGCCGGCGCCGCACTGGAACGACCACAGCTTCGTGCCGTTACTTGCATGGTAAGCGTTGAACGAACCGTTGCCTTCCCCGGTGAACACCAGGTTGCCGGCGGTAGCCAGCACCCCGCCCATCAGCGGTTGAGCGGTGTCGGCCTTCCACACCATTTTGCCGGTGTCGAGGTTGACAGCCGCCAGACGGCCCCACTGCTTCTCGCTTGCAATAGCCTTGAACGCGCCGCCCAGCCACAGCTTGCCGTCGGGGTAATCGGCTGCTTCAACGTGGTAAGTCATCGGCTGATGCAGGTTGGCCGCGTAGCTCATGCGCAGTTTCGGGTTCACTGCCATCGGGTTCCACTCCACCCCGCCGTTCGCGCCGGGCAGCATGCGCGCGCCGTCCGCGGTCGGCAGCACCCACATGTTCTCCTGCGGGATCATGGCTTCGGAGAAGCGGATCAGTTCGCCGGTGGCCCGGTCATGCACGTACACGTGGCCGGTCTTGCCGCCGTGGATCGCGACCTTGCGGTTCTTGCCGGACTTGTCCTTGGCTTCCGTCAGGACAACCGGGCTGACCGCGTCGAGGTCCCACACGTCGTGTGCGATGTACTGGAAGTGCCACTTGTACGAACCGGAGTCGAGGTCCACCGCCACAATCGAGTTGGTGTAGAGATTGTCACCCGGACGGATTGCGCCATACAGGTCGGGAGACGGATTGCCTGCGACAAAGAACACAGTGCGGGTTTCGAGGTCAATAGCCGGGGTCATCCACACGCCGCCGCCGAGAGTCTGGTAGAAGTCGCCGCCCTTGCTGGCGAGATCCTTCTTCTCCTGGGCGATGTCGCGCAGCATGTTGCGGCCGGTGGCATCGTGGGTTGCCCACACACCTTCGTGGCCCTTCTCGGGGATCGAGTAGAACGTCCACAGCAGGCTGCCGTTCTTGGCGTCGAAGGCTTTCACGAATCCGCGAACGCCGTACTCGCCGCCGTTGGTTCCGATCAGGACCTTGCCGTCGACGGCGGCCGGGGCCATGGTTTCGGAGTAGCCCTTTTCCGGATCGGCGATTTCGGTTTCCCAGACCTTCTTGCCGGTCTTGGCATCGAGCGCGACCAGCTTGGCGTCCAGCGTGCCCATGTAGAGCATGCCGCCGTATGCCGCCACGCCGCGGTTGTTCGGGCCGCAGCAGTAAACGGTGACGGGGCCCATGTTGTGCTTGTAGTGCCAGAACTCCTCGCCGGTCACCGCGTCGATCGCATAGACATGGTTGAACGAGGTGGTCAGGAACATCACGCCGTCAATTATCAGCGGCGCGGTTTCCATCGACTCCAATACCGCGGTCTGGAACACGAACGCGGGGCGGAGTTTGGAGACATTGCTGATGTTGATCTGGGTGCCCGGGTAGAAGCGGGTCTGGTCGTAACCGCCGTTCACGTGCAACCAGTTGTTCTTGTCACTGTGGGCATTGTTCAAACGCGACTGCGTTGCCATTCCCAGCGCGGAAGACATCGGCTTTGCCATTGTGGTGCTGCCGCCTTCGATTTCCGCAGCCAGGGCAACGTTGAAACTGCCTGCAACCGCCATGCTGACGGCGAGCAGTTTAAGTTGGACTCGTAACTTCATAAAACCTCCCGAATTGTGGTTATTGATGTCTGCGCTTTCCCTGCGGCGTCGTGATTCGGCATGCCGTAGCGATTGCGGACTGTGCGACTATAGTGAACAATCCCCGCCAGCACAAGGGGAGCCTCCGCTTGGCATTTTTCGATACAGATCAAGGTGCTCAATAACATGCGATTTGTCATTCCCGGCCTCTTTTTTGCCCTGCTTTATGCCGGTCCCGGCGCTTTTGCGCCGGCTCCCGCCGATCGTGACCAACGTCTCTTCGGCGGTCAAGCCTATGCCCAGAGCTCCGCCGAGCAATCTCTGAACGCGCAACTCCTGGCGGGCGCCCGCAATGGCGACGAAGCCGTCGTGCGCCGAGCCCTTGAGGCCGGTGCGGTGCCAAACGCTCGCAACCGCGTCGGCGACACCGCGCTGATCATCTTCATCCGCAAGGGCAATGCGCCGATGGTCGAGCTGTTGTGTGGCAAGGGCGCCGATGTGAACCTGCGCAACCTCGACAAGGTGTCGCCGCTGATGACCGCGGCCTACCACGGCCATCCCGGCATCGCCCGCGCGCTGCTCGACCATGGCGCCGACGTGGCCGCCGAGGACCACCTCTCCAAGACCCCGATGGTCTACGCGGCCGGGCAGGGCCACAGCGAAATCGTCGGCATGCTGCTCGGAGCGGGCGTGGACGTAAACAGGCAGTACAAGAACGACCTCACCGCGCTCATGTGGGCGGCAGGCTACGGCAAGGCGGACACCGTCAGGCTGCTGCTGGAAAGGGGCGCAGATGCGGGCCTCAAGGACAATCGCGGCAAGACCGCGCGGCAGATAGCAGCTGACGCCAAACATCAGGCGGTGGTTGAGATTCTCGACGCGACCAGGTGAGTGCCGCGTGCTGCGAAAGAACGAGGTCTACGGCTGCGGAACGCGGGACGAAAGAGCCGTGACACGTAAAGTTCGCTAACCACCAGCCACGAACCAAGTCTAAGTAGTGAGCTAATTTCCAGGTCCCGCGCCTACGGCATGTAATTTTCGGTAGCATATCGCCATTAGCGCTGCAAACTTGGAGAAAAGAATGCTGGAGGTCAAACATGAAGCCGACCTCGAGGAAGCGATTGCGCGTCAGGCCCGCCTCGGTCTGGCAGGCTAGGCTGGACAAAGATGCGGGAAAGCAGCTTGGACGGCCCGTGATCAAAGTTGGAAATCGCGAGGCCGTAAACCGACGGTAAGCGCTGGCAGGGTGGAAAGAGGCGGTAAGAATTGGTGATAAACAATCATTGGATTCGGGGCGGCTGCGTTTTGGCCGCCTTTTTTATGGCCGTAACTGTGTTCGCCGGCGCGGAGACGGCGGCAACAGTGCCGCTGTTCCGGCCGCCGTTCGACAAGGCGGCGCACTTTACGTATTACGCGATCATGGCAGGAATGCTGGCGCACGGAGTGGGTCTGCGCTGGCTGATCGTGCCGCTGATCCTGGTCCCGGTCATCGGCGCTGCGGACGAATGGAACCAGTCGTTCATCGTCGGGCGGGATGCGTCGTTCTGGGACTGGATGGCGGACGAAATCGGGGCAGTATTCGCCGTATTCCTGTATTGGAAGTGGCGGATGTACGGGGCCGAGTGAAGGCGAGTGCGTAGTGCTCAGTACCCCTCAAGGGCATCCGTCGAGCGGATATTTAAATGAAGGGATTGAGAAGAATGCCCGGTGCCCAGTGCCCAGTGCCCAGTGCCCAGTGCGAGAAGAGCAGGGCCCTCGACCCTCGGACCTCGAACCTGCCTTTTCAAAGCCGCCCTGCGGAATTGCTGACATTCCGCATTTCTGCTATTCTGCAGAAACCTCATTGAGGAGACAAACATATGAAAGAGAGCGTGCTGGTTAGCAGTCGCGGCCAGATCACTTTGCCCGCCGTTGTGCGCAAGCGGCTTGGCATCAAGGCCGGAGGCGTGGTCCTTCTTGAGGAGCGAAATGGCGAGGTGGTGCTGCGCCCGGCTGCCGTCCTGGAGATCGAAAACTATTCAGACCAGGAAATAGCAATTTGGAATAAAGAGGATCGACTGACCGAATCGGAGCGCACCGCGATTACAAAAAAAGCCAGCCGCCGCAAGTGAATCGCGTTTTCCTGGACGCCAACGTCCTGTTTACGGCCGCGCACAATCCTGCCGGAAAGGCGGCGCTTGTCATCGCACTCGGCGTCAAGGGCAAGTGGGAGCTTGTGTCGAGCAGCTACGCCGCCGAAGAGGCACGCAGAAACATCGACTCGAAATTTCCAGAATTCCAGTCGCGTCTGCAGGATCTCATCGATTCGATCTCGATTGTTGCTTCGGGCTCAGGAGCGGATTGCCCTGTCAAATTACCGGAGAAGGATCGACCGATCATGGAAGCCGCGATTCGCAGCCGGGCGACTCATCTGTTGACCGGAGACTTCAAGGACTTCGGCGCGTTGATGAACAAGCCACGGCAGACGGCCGGGATCGTGATTCAGACCGTGGCGGAGTTTTTGTCCTCGCTGTGAAATCCGCTAAAATCCTTCCCTTTTGCCAATAGCATCTCTGTCAATGGCTTTGATCGTCCAGAAGTACGGTGGCACTTCGGTGGGCTCGGTCGAGCGCATCAAGAACGTCGCGCGGCGCGTCGCCAAGTGGAAGGCGAAGGGGCACGATCTCGTGGTCGTGGTCTCGGCCATGTCCAGCGAGACCAACCGGCTGATCGCGCTCGCCAAGGAGATCCAGCCGCATCCCGATCCGCGCGAACTCGACGTGGTCGCCGCGACCGGCGAACAGGTCACCATTGGCCTGCTGGCGATGGCGCTGAAGGATCTGGGGCTGAAGGCGCGCTCCTACACCGGCGGGCAGGTGCGCGTGCTGACCGACAGCGCCTTCAACAAGGCGCGCATCCTGAAGATCGACGAGGAGAGCATCCGCCGCGACCTCAGGGACGGATACGTGGTCGTGGTTGCCGGTTTCCAGGGCGTTGACGCGCAGGGCAACGTCACCACGCTCGGCCGCGGCGGTTCGGATACGTCGGGCGTGGCGCTCGCTGCCGCACTCAAGGCCGCGGAATGCCAGATCTTCACCGACGTGGACGGCGTGTACACCACCGACCCGCGGGTCGTGCCGGAGGCGCAGCGGCTGAAGAAAATCACCTTCGAGGAAATGCTCGAGATGGCGAGCCTCGGCTCGAAGGTGCTGCAGATCCGCGCGGTAGAGTTCGCGGGCAAGTACGAGGTGCGCCTGCGCGTGCTGTCGAGCTTGACCCCGCCGGAACTTCCGATCGAGGAGGAAGCCGTCTCGGGGACGCTGATCACTATTGAGGAAGGCGCTGACATGGAACAGGCACAGGTAGCCGGCATCGCATTCAACCGGGACGAAGCGAAGGTCACGATCCTGGGCGTGCCCGACAGGCCGGGCATCGCGTATCAGATCCTGGACCCCATCGCCGATGCGAACATCGAGGTGGACGTGATCGTGCAGAACGTGGGCAATGAAGGCCTGACCGACTTTTCGTTCACGGTCCATCGCAACGACCTGAAGAAGACGCTCGACATCCTGAAGAAGGTTTGCGCCCACATCGGCGCGCGCGAAGTGATCGGCGACGACAAGATCTGCAAGGTAGGCTTGGTCGGTGTCGGGATGCGCTCGCATGTTGGCGTGGCGAGCAAGATGTTCCGCGCGCTGGCGGAGGCGGGCATCAACATCCAGATGATCTCCACTTCCGAAATCAAGATCACCGTCGTGATCGACGAGAAGTACATGGAACTGGCGGTGCGGGAGCTGCACAAGGTGTTCGATCTGGATCAGCCGCAGTAAGGAAGGACAAGGATGAGGGCGGAACCGATCGTGCGCTGAAAAGCCACAGGCGCTCTTGACAGCCGTTGCCTAAACAGCGACAATCGTCGCAATTATGGCAACGACAGTGACGAACCTCGGGGCATTGCTTTTTGGTGCATACCGGCGTCAGGTATTGGCTCTATTGTTGATGCACCCTGAGCAGTCGTTTCATGTGCGAGAAATCGCGCGCATCACCGGGAAACCGGCTGGAACGCTGTATCGGGAACTCGGTTCTCTCGCCGAGGCGGGGTTGCTGGTGCGCAGCCCCTTCGGCAACCAGGTTCATTACCGGGCAAATCCTGCGTGCCCCATCTACGAAGAATTGCGCGGAATCCTGCGTAAGACTTTTGGAGTGGCCGACATCCTCCGAGTGGCCATCAAACCCGTCACGGACCAGGTCGATGTCGCCTTCATCTACGGCTCCGTCGCCAGTGGCGACGAGAGGGCGGCCAGCGACGTGGACGTCATGATCATCGGCAAATTGAAATTCGGTGACGCGGTGCTCGCGCTTTCTTCGGCTGAGGAAAGCCTGCGTCGTGAGGTGAATCCGCATGTCTACTCTTCGCGCGAGTTCAAAGGAAAGATCGCCAATCGCGAGCCATATCTCATGCGCGTCGTGGAAAGTCCTAAGATTTTTCTGATTGGAACTGACGATGACCTTGGAAAACTTGCTAAGCATCGGTCGGCTAAAGCCACATAAGGCGTCGTCCATCGAAATCCGCCGTTTGCTGGCTTCTGCCGAAGCCGCACTCGCCGATGCCAGGCGTTTGCAGAACAACGCGGCGACACGATTCGATATGGGGTACAAGGCAATCATGCAATGTGCTCTCGCCGCGTTGATGGCGAATGGTTTTCGTCCCTCAACCAATGAGCCTGGCCATCAGCAGACTACGATCCAAACGCTGCCGAAGACAATTGGCCTTCCCGCTGACAGGATGAAGATTCTGGACAGCTTCCGCCGCGCAAGGAATCTGAGCGACTATGAGGGTGAGCCGGTAGAGGATGCCAAGGTTCGCGAATGTGTCGAATGGGCGGAAGCGCTTCTTGCGGAAGTCCGTGAATGGCTCCACGAAAACCAACCCGGTTTACTCTAGGGTGCGTGATACGTTACGGTCCGCAGGAATATAGTCGTCGTAAGTATCCGAAAGGGCGGACTCTTGAATTTCGACCGAATCACTCATGATCCTTGCGTTATGGGGGGAAAACCTACCATTCGCGGTACGCGCGTAACGGTGGCTGCCATCGTTGGACACGTCGGCAGTGGTGTCACGGTGGAGCAAGTTCTGTAGAAGATTGGCGGAGAGAGAGGGACAACACGCCATTCATGGCTTGTTTCGGCGCAGGCTAACCTTCAGGTTAAGCGAAGCGGCCGCAGCCAACCGAACCCGACGGGTTCGAAGCCCGTCTCGACGCGAATCGAAAATTGGCGGAGAGAGAGGGATTCGAACCCTCGATACGGTTTAAGCCGTATAACGCCTTAGCAGGGCGCCCCCTTCGGCCACTCGGGCATCTCTCCGCTGCAAGGGCGCAAGGATATCATCAGGTGACCCGCCTTGTCAGTTGCACGTCGGCCACGGATTGCGATGCTCTCGCAGCTAGCAGAGCAGAACAGTCGCGTTTTTCTCACCCCTCATACCTCGGCCCCGTACTTCTCGCACTCAACACCCAGCACTTAGCACCGTGCACTTGCCCTTCTTCATCCTTGCTCTTTGCTATAATCCGCCCCTCATCAAGCGCCCGTAGCTCAGTTGGATAGAGTACCTGGCTACGAACCAGGGGGTCGTGGGTTCAAATCCTGCCGGGCGCGCCAAATACTCAAGGGCTTGCATGATTGCAGGCCCTTCGTTTTTCAGGCCAGTGACCAATTTGTGCCCACGGCCGGCGCCTCCACCACCTTCCAAGTGCATCTGACCGAGGCTTGCTAGCGGATTCGCATCCTCTGCATGGCCCCGGCCCACCTAGCGCGAAGCCGGAAACCACCCGCCCGCACCATCTTCCGGGAAGGGTTGCCTCGCCTCGAATTGTCGCTAAAAGGAGCACCGATCCTGTCTCAGCTTGCCCACCCCTCTCAGTTGCATTTGCGACTTCATTTTACGCGTGCAAGGAACAAGACCTGACCCCGTGGTTTCCATCCTTAATTTCGCGCCCGCCTCTCGGCATCGCGCGAAAGCATCTATGCGGCCTGAATCCCGCAAGTATCTCTGGGATACGCTCCAAGCCGCCGACCGAATCGCCCAGTTCGTATCAGACAAGTCATTCGACGCGTACGCCGGGGATGATTTGCTGCGATCGGCGTAAAGACGAAGTGACACGCCGGTGAATTGTTGGCAAGACAATGAGTGAAACTTCATCCCGCCATAAATATACCCATTTGGGTATAATTGATGAATGGCCCCGGCTATCAAGCCACTGATCTGGATGGGCAGTAGCAAGAAAGACCTGGTTGCGCTGCCGGACCAGGTAGTCGATGTATTTGGGTACGGGTTGCACTTGGCCCAAATAGGGCTAAAGCATCCCGACGCCAAGCCCTTGAGTGGCTTCGGCTCGGCGGGAGTGTTGGAGATTGTCGAAGATTGGCGTGGCGACACATATCGAGCGGTCTATACCGTACGGATCAAGTCCGCCATTTACGTATTGCATGTGTTCCAGAAAAAATCCAGACATGGCATTGCCACGCCCAAAGCAGATGTGGAGTTGATTCGCGAACGCATGAAGACGGCCGAAGCCATGGCCAAGGAGTAATCAAATGACTGCCAAAGTGAAAAGTGTCTACGAAGACCTCAACTACGCGAACGCCGATGAAATGCTCATCAAGGCGCGGCTGGTGACCGAAATTGCGGACCAAGTGAAACGCCGCCGCCTCACGCAAACCGAAGCTTCGGAACTGCTGGGGTTTTCGCAGCCGAAATTGTCAAAACTGTTGCGCGGGCAGTTCCGGGGTATTTCCGAAAAGAAACTCATGGAGTGCTTGACCAGACTTGGTCGGGACATCGAGATCGTCGTGAGACCCGCACCGCGTTCCCGGCGGGCAGGCAAGATCACCGTTGCAGTTACATAGCCGTTTGCTGACAGGTGTTTCGTGGTTCGAAGAGACCTGGATCTATTATGCATTGCGCTTGCGGCTTTCCCGCGTCACGTACCACGGCCTTTGCGGCGCGGTTCTGGAGCGGACCAAGAGTTTGTCGCACGCTTAGCGGCCGGCGAAGGGATGACCGGACGAACTTGAACTGACCGGAAAGTGAGAAAGCAGGATCGCGATGCAAGAAACAAGACCTAAGCTGTCCCGGGTTTCCCGTGGTTCCATCCCTTGCTTTTCCCCCGTCACGCCGTCACGATCGTCACGTTCGTCACGGCCTTTTCGCCACCGGCCGCAAGCAGGACGCTTCCGACATCGAAGCGCTCAAGATTGCTCGCCGGGTGGCGGGCCAAGGAAACTAGCATGGAAAAGATCGATTACGAGTACGAAACCACCGAGGAACAGATCCGGGCCTACCTGCAGGTTCCGGAGATTGACCGGCTGCGGTGGCTGGAAGAATTGTGCGTCTTCACGTCAATGGTGCGGCAGGCGCCCACGACGTACTCCCCGGGGCACGCCCCATCTGCGCCGCAGAAATTCGGCGCTGAGCCGTAGCGCCCCACTGCATTGTGCAATGGGTTCAGACTCTGAAGTCTCCCCTATTGTCCCGGAACTGAGCAGCAGATGAAAGTTATTGGTCATCAGCATGCCCTCAGTGGTGCACTTGGAAGTTGAATCCACCTCTTACCCTCGTCACACCTTCGTCACTGGCGTCGTCCAAAAACAAGCACTGCCTCGCGCTCGGGGCGTTTGCCTCAAACCGATGATCGCAGTACAGTGTCCCCATGCGCAATTGGCAAACGTGTCCGGCAGTGGAACGTGATCCGGAGAAACTAAGCGGGGCGTGGATCTTTCTCGGCACGCGCGTGCCGGTGAGCGCCCTATTCGAGAATCTGGAAGGCGGCGCAACCCTCGACCAGTTTCTGGAATGGTTCCCCGGGGTAACCCGCAGGCAGGCGGAGATGGTTCTCGAGCACGCGGCACAGAGCGTCCAAGCAGCATAGGCACGCGCTTCCCGCCGCGTGCGTATCCTTTTCGACCAAGGCACTCCGGTACCACTTAGGGATTGCCTTTCCGGTCACTCCATACAGACCGCTCACGAACTGGCCGCAATTACGGACGGAGACCGAACGAATCGCGGCAGCAGTCAACTCCCTCAAGCCAGGCCAATATCTGGAACTGACGCTGTAAACCCCCTGCATGGAATTCTCGCCTCGCCGCGATCGATCAGCGGCGAAGTCAGCACCGCATACTAGAAGCGCTTTTGTTCCATTCCGGCTGGAATTGGGGCGCTTCTGATGCATTTTTTCGAGCGCTAGAAGCCAGGCGAATCTGCGCGCGGGAATCAATCGGGGATAAGAAATAAACAGATCAACCGCGAGACACCTATAAAGTATAGGCCTGACCCCCTGATCTTTCACTGTCGGCACATGCGAAAACGGTCCTCGCCGAGCGCTCCATCAAAGCCGAGTGGTTAGAGCGGGTGCTATCCCACCCAGAAA
>CAZYTR010000268.1:0-3747 GCA_964650365.1 uncultured Alcaligenaceae bacterium
CGTTGATGAGATCGTTGCCATCGCCTCCGTCGAGATAATCTTCGCCGGTTTCCCCCAGCAACTGGTCGTTGTCATCGCCTCCATAGAGCTCATCGGCCCCACCGTATCCCCGCAGGGTGTCGTCTCCGGCCTCGCCTTCGAGGATGTCGTTGCCGAAGTCGGCTTCGCTCGCGAAGTAGTTGTAGTCGGCGTCGCCGAACAGCGTGTCATCGCCCTCGCCGCCGATCAGGTAGTCGTTGCCGCCTTCGCCGGTCAGGATGTCGTCGCCCTCACCGCCATCGAGCAGGTCGTCGCCGTGCGAGGTAAGCGCGAGGTCTTCGTCGTCGCCCCAGAGGCGGTCGTTGTCGTCGCCGCCGAAGAGCAGATCGTCGCCCCCATCGCCGGTGAGCTCATCGATGCCCGCGCCGCCATCCAGGACATCGTCGCCGTGAAACGCGGACAAGGTGTAGGGAATATCGGGCCGGCCGGGTTTTTGTGTCCCGTCGCCGAACAAGATGTCGTTGCCGGTTCCGCCTTCCAGCGAGTCGGCCCCCGGGCCGCCGGTGAGCGCGTCGTGGTCGGCACCACCCACGAGGATGTCGTCGGCTTCGCCGCCCCA
This sequence comes from uncultured Alcaligenaceae bacterium, assembly GCA_964650365.1. GTDB lineage: Bacteria > Pseudomonadota > Gammaproteobacteria > Burkholderiales > JACQAP01 > JACQAP01. Next base: position 599 of record CAZYTR010000268.1, read on the forward strand.
GAGGTAGTCGTTGCCCGCGCCGCCATCGAGTAGATTGGCCATATCGCCCGCAACCAGGAAATTGCCGGCGAAGTTGAAGAACGTCGCTACGTGGGTGCTGGCGTTGTAGGAAGCGCTCCAGTCGTAGCGGGTCGCCGCGATCCCTCCTCCGCCCAGCAGGATGTCGTCGCCCAGCCCGCCGATCAGGCTGTCGCTGCCCTCGCCCCCGGCCAAAACGTCGTTACCCTCGTTGCCTTCCAGGTAGTCGTTGTCCAGACCGCCTTGCAGGGCATCATCTTCGGTGCCGCCGTACAACTGATCCTTGCCCGTGGTGGCAATGAGTACGTCTCGGCCGGCTTCCCCGTAGAGAAAGTCATCCCCGTCACCGTTATGGATGAAATTGTCGGCGGCATTCCCCTTCAACTGTCCCTCGCCATAGACAGCCTTCACGTCACCGGTGGCTTCACTGAACAATCTGCCCAGTCCCGTCGAGTCCAACACGCGCGTCAGAACGCCCCCAAAAAAATCCAGGACCCGCTCTACCGAGGTTTGCGTGGCCGGCGGCAGCGGCGGCTCGGTGGTGTCAATGATCGGCACGCTGCTATCGTAGGCCGGCTCCACCGCGAGATAACGCACCCAATTGCTGTTGGAGTCAAAGTACCCTGCCTCGACCGACAGGAAGCCCTCGCCATTTGATGCATTGCCATCCGGTAATGCAAGGATCTCGAAACTTGCGGTTTTTTGTGGATTGCTCTCTTTGGTAGTGAGAGGAATGGATAGATAGATCGTATTGGCATCTGCAGGGTCTCTCGTACCACCAAAAAGCTTCACTTCATCTACAGTCAGACCTGTAATCGTGACCTTTATGATCAACGTTCCGTTTGCTGGAGTATTGATACGAACCTCCACCCGCCTTAGTTCGCCCTCTGTAAGTGAGTCGATTCGGTCGAAATCCATCGTTAGCCCAGCATCCCAATACATAGCCGGGTCTACCTTAACGTCTGTAGCGTCCCACGCACCATCAGTTCCGTCTTCGTTCACTGCATCCGGTAAGAAAATGTCATAGTGCACATGAATGTCATAGGCATTGTTGCCATATGTACCAGGCGTCACCGGTGCGTTAATGTTGTTTACGATCTGGCCTGTTATATCGTCTTTCTTGTAGTACTTGCCTTGGCCACTCATGTATCCCAGCTTGGTGCCAGCTGCGATCGATTGACCTTCGTAAAGTGATAAATCTAACGGGCTCATGTGCATCAGCCGGTGGAATGTGCCGTCTGCGGCTTGTATAACAACCCAGCCCCAGTTTCCGACTTGCGAAGGATCGCCCGACGAGATAGACACGATCGTTCCCGATACCGGCGAATAAACACTTTGCGTCCCCGAAGGATTGTTTGGTTGACCTCCGACGTAATTAATGTCCACACCACCGTGCACCCTCCCAGTACGTTGGTTAAGAAAATAACCCTCGCTCGTAACGTGCGTATTACCGGGAAGGATGACGCCCATCGTGTCGCTAAACATAGTTCCAACTCCCTAGCAAAATAAGACTATTTTCAGTGCGATTCACGCGTCTGGTTCATCCGAACGACTCGGATGATGCTTGACGGCGTGCTGGTTGCGGCATGCGGCAGGCGCGTTCGGTAACGCGATTAGATCGGCAGAATCGGTCAAAAAGTCATAACTTTCGTGCGCACGCAGCATGGTCAAGAGAAACACACACTCGCCCATCCGCAAGACCGCCTGAGGGGCTAGCCAATGTGCGGGATAGGATGTGAGCTGCCCTGATGGCGGAAGTACGTTTTGACCCAGGTCCCATCCGTTGAGGTATGCCGCGCCATTGCCGTAAGCCACTGCCAAAGCCTGCCAACCGTACGTCCCGTCTGCTTCGCCAGGGAGGACCTGCGCCCGGGCCCGCAAAGCCACATCCAGACGGCTGTCCGAATCGAAGTCCCCCCACAACGTCTCGTGAATGCGCGGAACGGATTCAGTCAACTGACGTAGCCTCCTTGTGTGCTTCGCGTCAGGACATTTAAAGCCCGAGCACGACGTCCCCAAGCTGCCCTTTTTCTCGTCCAAGAGTCGCTCGACGCGGTTGGCAAGCTCTGCTGAGGGCTCCCCAGTCGGTTTCCAGCGCGGCAGAATCTTATCGAGAACTCGCGCTTCAGCGGCAAGCAGATACTCATAGCGGGTTTCGGACCAGCGCGTTCTGGTGGGCATCGCGGCAATGTGATCCACCGATATGACGCCAGCCGTGCCAATCGGCGGGATGGGTGGCGGAGGGGCAATGAGTTTTACGCGCTCCTCGTTCCACGGTCGAAAGTCCGCCTTCCCAACCGTGATTCGCGTGTCGGCATTGCTACGTACTACAATCTTTTGCAAATCGAAAGACACGGGCTCATTACGACAATAGCGCCGCAGCTCGTCGCGAAAGTCTGCAATCTGATCGGTTTCTAGCGCGTATCGTTCCCTGATCTGTGACTTTGTCAGATCGAGTCTGTCTTTGGATATCTGGTAGGTGCAGAAGTCGGCGACAAAAACAGCCCTTTTCGTATCGGTAAGCAGCAGCGGTTCTACGCCGTGCCGCGCACCCGCCACAAGCCCCGGATGCTCGACGTAGACCAGAAAGACAAGGTGATATGAAGGTTGCGCAGCCGAACTTGCAACCGCAGTCAAGCTTAGTAGCAGGCTAGTGATCCAGCCTACCGTTCTCTTACCAGACTTAAGCATTGGACTCTCCATGCAATTCACTATCGATCGAAAACGGGAAACGACTTAAGGCCAAGCAGTGGCGGAGCAATGAGGACTGCCCACCCATGATCTGTGTTGGGTTCGCGAAGCGGTCCTAAAATCATGTTTGCGCCCCCAACTGTAGAAAGAACTCGCTGGTCGGCTGCAGACTCTTCGGCAATTTGTGCGCAATCATCAGAATCGTTACTTTCCCTCTCAACTCGCTGATCGCCTCGCCAATCCCATTCGCTGCTTCGTCATCCAGATTGCTGGTCGCCTCGTCGAAGATCAGGATCGGCGGACGCTTGAGCAACGCCCTCGCAATGGCGATGCGCTGCTTTTGCCCGCCCGAGAGTCCTGCCCCGTGTTCGCCGATCTGGGTCTGATAACCTTGCGGTAGCGCTTCGATGGTGTCGTGGATGCCGGCCGCTTTACAAGCG
>CAZYTR010000269.1:0-6101 GCA_964650365.1 uncultured Alcaligenaceae bacterium
GCGCGGATGCGAGCCTGTTGATCGTGCAGTGGCAGAAAGGCGTGCCGATCACCGTCTATCCGCCCAAGGACGCACTCGCCAGCCCCGCCTGGCCGACGCAATAGCGAGCGGCTTTTTTTTGAACAAGAACACCGCTCAACATGGAGGACGCGGAGGACACGGAGGAAAAGCAAAAAACGAGGGAAAGCAAATTGGGGTTCAAAGCGGAGTGACGTTTCGTGACCCACTGCCGCCAATTCCTTCTTTGGTGGATCGTTCGCCAATTAGCGGTTCTAACTCTCGAACGTTTTTTTCTCTTGCTCTTCCTCTGCGTCCTCCGCGTCCTCCGCGTCCTCCGCGGTGAGAGTTGTTCTGGGTGTGATTGGTATTCCTTTACTTCAGGAGATAGGAAATGAACGACGAATTGTTCGAACGCGGTTTGAAGATCCGCAAGTCCGTACTCGGTGCCGAGTTCGTGGAGAAATCCATCGCCTCGGCGGACGAGTTCAACATGCCGATGCAAAGACTGGTGACCGAGTACTGCTGGGGCGCGATTTGGGGCCGGGAGGAACTGCCGAAGAAGACCCGCAGCATGCTCAACCTCGCGATGCTGTCCGCGCTTAACCGTCCGCACGAACTGAAGATGCACATCGGCGGGGCGCTGCGCAACGGCGTATCGAAGGCCGAGATCCGCGAGGTGCTGCTGCAGGTCGCGATCTACTGCGGCGTTCCGGCAGGGGTGGATGCGTTCAGGGTGGCTCGGGAAACTTTCGCCGAATTGGACAAAGCGGAAAAGAAGTAAGCAGTCGGGAAACCGGCCTGTGAGCGAAGCGGGAGATCAGTTCGATGAATGACGACGTTTATGAAGTCTATGCCATCAAGTACGCGCGGCTGATGCGCCGCTCGCCGGAGAATTTCATCGGCGGCGACCCTCACGATACGGAAATGCCGCTCAACTACTACGTGTGGGTGATCGCAGGAAAGAGCCGCACCATCGTGGTGGACACCGGGTTCGGCGAGGCCATGGCCAAGAAGCGCGGCCGGCAGATCATCCGCCCGGTCGCGGAAGGAGTCGCGGCGCTTGGCATCGCACCGGAAAAAGTCGAGGACGTGATCATCACTCACATGCATTACGACCACGCTGGAAATCTGCCATTGTTTTCGCGGGCGCGCTATCACCTGCAGGACAAGGAGATGGACTTCGCTACCGGCCGCTGCATGTGTCATTCGATGCTCAAGCACGGCTACGAAGCCGACGACGTCGCGCAAATGGTCCGCTGCGTATTCGACGAACGCGTGCAATTCCACGACGGGCCCGCCGAGATCGCTCCGGGAATCGAAATACATCACATCGGCGGGCACACCAAGGGCATGCAATCGGTGCGCGTGCGCACGCGCCGCGGCTGGGTGGTGCTGGCTTCAGACGCCAGCCACTTCTACGCGCACATGGAGCAGGGTCGGGCATTCCCGATCCTCTACAACCTCGGTGACATGCTGGAGGGCTTCAACACGCTGCGCCGGCTGGCGACTTCGCCGCGGCACATCATTCCCGGGCACGACCCGCTGGTCATGGATCGCTACCCCGTCGCCCGTCCCGGAATGGAAGACTGGATCGTCCGCCTCGACGCCGCTCCCAAGACCTGAGAAGTCAAAAGCAGATCAAGAGCGTTGACGCAAAGGTCGCAAAGGACAACATAGCGCGAAGCGATCTGTTGCGGCGGACGCTCACCTTCAGGTGACGTGGGAGCCAAAAAAGAAGGGATGCAAAGAAAAACCAACTCACTTGACGCAAGGACCTACACTTTTTTGGCCTCTCGCCTCTCGCCTCTCGCCTCTCGCCTCTCGCCTCTCGCCTCACGCCTCACCGTTACGTCATCAATAAATGGCGACGATGAATCCCGCGACCATTGCGGCGACCACGCACCAGCCCAGGAGCCGCAGTTCGGCGTCATACCAGAATCGCGTTAGGATATTCGGCGGCTGCGGCGCGCGGATCAGCCTGGCGTGATCCTTCGGGTCCGGTTTGGTGAGGCGCTTGATCGCCGCGGATGAATCGAAGATGTGCGACAGCGCGAGCCGGGTGTTGGAATCCACGATGATGTTCTGCAACCGCGTGCCGAGCGTCTTCCCTGCGCCTTCGGCCACGGTGGAGTCGTCGTTTTCGGCGCCGATGCGCATCGTCCGCGTGCGGCCATCGTCTCCCTGCGCTGCGCCGCCCTTTGGTGCCTTGCCGATGCGCACGGTGGTGTCCGGTTCGGCGCGATGGCCGCCCAGTTCGCTCAGGCAGGCCTGCAGGTCGGCGGCGAACTGGTGGGCGTCCTGATAGCGCTCGTCGGCGTCCTTCTCCAGCGCCTTGGCCACCACCAGGTCGAGCAACGCGGGCACCTCGCGGTTGATGCGGCTGGGTGGCACCGGCCGCAGGTGGGAAACGTTGTACATGATCTCTGATGGATCCGAGCCCGCGAACAGCTTGGTGCCGGTCAGCATTTCGTACAGCACCGTGCCGAGCGAGAAGATGTCCGAGCGGTGATCCACGGGACGGCCGCTCACCTGTTCCGGAGACATGTAGCGCGGCGTGCCGAGCATCATGCCGGTTTCGGTCTTCAGGTCCGATTGGCGCATCCGCGCGATGCCGAAGTCCATGATCTTCACCCGGCCTGCGGCGACAACCATGATGTTGGGCGGCTTGATGTCACGGTGAACCACGCCGCGATCGTGTGCGAATGCCAGTGCGTCAGCGACCTGCTCGACGATGCGCACTGCCTCCGGCAATTTGAATCGCCGTTTCTCCGCCATGCTGGCCAGATCGGTGCCTTCGAGCAGTTCCATCGTCATATAGACCATCTCGCCTTCGTGGCCCACGTCGTAGATGGTCACGATGCTCGGATGCGCGAGCCGTCCCGCCGCCCTGGCTTCCTGGGTGAAGCGCGCCTCGTACTCCTTGCGGTCGGCGTCATCAGCCGGAATGACGATGGTCTTGATGGCAAGCGGTCGGTCCAGCACCGGGTCTTCCGCCCTGTAAACCACACCCATCGCTCCTCGTCCGAGTTCGCCGAGGATCCGGTAGCGTCCTAACTCCTTCAATTTCTGTGTCGCCATGATGTCGGGATGCGCGAATCAGGGCTTGACCAACAGCGAATCCCACTTGCGGCGGAAGAAGCCGGACTCGCCGCCGGGTGTGAAGGCTACTTCGATTTTGGTCACCCTGCCTGGGCGGAGCTCCACGTGGTATCGGTACGCCGGGTAGCCCTTCTTTCGCACCTCGACGATATGTTCTCCGGGGTCGAGGTGCAGCTCCGAAATCGGCGGGCTCTTGCCCCGTGACACGCCGTCCACGAATACATCGCCGTCCGGATAGATCTTGATCGCGAGTACGCCCGGATGACCCGCATAAATTTTCTGTCGAATGTCTTCGCGAAAAGCCACCGCGGCGGCAGCGAAACCGACCATCGCGATTGCGCCGACGGCGGCGAGGACCTTGCGGCGGCGGCCCGGCACGTTCGGGTCCGGGGACAGCACTTCATGCGTGCGCACGTTGGCGTCGGTGAACACGCCGGCCGGCCGCAGACACACCGCGCGGTGGGGCGCGGCCGCGGCCAGCGCATCCCGGAACGCGCGCGAAACAATCAGGCGGCCTGCGCCGGCGTAGTGCGCGATCGCGGCAGCGGTACCGATCGCGTCGCCGATCAGGCCTTGCAGACCCTCTTTGTCCGGTGCCGGCCGCACCGCGCCGTGATTAATGGCGATCGCGACCGGGACTCCAGCCGCCGTTACGCGCGAGCAGCGCTGCGCGATTTCCAGGGCTCCCGCCGGATCGTCGAGGACCACGACGGCAACCCCGTCCGGCGCGTCCAGAACGATCCGGCTCCTTGCGGGAAATTCGTCCAGCGACACCGCCAGCGCGGCTTCGAGCTGAGCGCGCAGCCTCGCCTGCTCGGCCACCGGACGGCGCACGAACTCGGTGATCCTGGCAAATATGACGCTTGCCAAAGAGGGCAAAGTGCTGGTCTCGTTCACTTCACAAACGGGATTTTAAAAAGTACCGGAATTCTACACGTTGCGAAGGTCGTAACGGTCTTTCGCGATTGACTATCCCGTTGCTCAACGCTAACCTATTGTGGTTCCATTATGGTTCCAACAGGACGCCATGCTTACACTCACGCTCAAGAATATTCCAAGGGAACTCCACACCAGGCTCAAGGAGAGCGCGGAGAGAAACCGCCGCAGCCTCAACAGCGAGATCCTCACAAGGCTGGAAAATGACTTTGCAGTGCCGCCGGTCGATACGGAGTTTCATGCGAAGACGCTGAAAGCATTTGCCGCACGGTTACCCCGGGTCGACCACAGCCGGGTCGCACGATACAAACGCCAAGGGCGCGCGTGATAGTTGTTGACAGCAATATCATCGCGTATTGCTGGTTGAGCGGGCCGCTGACCGTTTCGGCGCAGGCCGTTCGCGTGAAGGACCCGGACTGGCACGTCCCGATTCTTTGGCGGTCGGAAATGCGCAGCATCCTGACCGGGTATCTTCGGGACGGCAGCCTGTCCCGGGGGCAGGTCGCTCGTGTCATGGAGGCCACCGAGGATGCCCTCACCGCCGGCGAGCATCTTGTTCCGAGCACCGGGGTGTTCGGGTTTGCCGAAAGGTCGCGGTTATCGGCTTACGACTGCGAGTTCGTGGTGCTGGCTTCGATGCTATCCGTTCCGTTGGTTACCGCGGACAGGGCCGTGCTCAAAGCGTTTCCCAGTGTCGCGCTGACAATGGACGCGTTCCTGGCCGCGTGAAAAAAAAGGCTAGGCTTGTCACCCGAGTCCGATAGCCGTCGTTCCTTCATCCTTCATCCTTCATCCTTGTCCTTCGCCGTCACCCGTCACTTGTTTGTCAGAACCCTCATCGGTTTGCCGTCCAGAAATGCCAGAACATTCTCGACCGAATCCCCGTAGAACTGCGAGTACACCTCACCGGTGCAGTAGCCGAGGTGCGGGGTCAGCACGGTATTGGGCAGGCTGCGCAGCGGATGATCGGCGGGCAGCGGCTCCTGCGCGTACACATCCAGCGCGGCGATCAACTTCCCGGACTTGAGTTTTTTCACCAATGCCGCTTCGTCCACGAGCGGGCCGCGCGAAGTGTTCACCAGGATCGCACCCGGCTTCATTCGGGCGAGGTCCTGTGCGCCGATGATGCCGCGGGTGCGGTCCGACAGCACCAGGTGCAGCGACACCGCGTCCGATTCGGACAGAAGCGTCGCCTTGTCCACGCGCTTCGCGCCGGCCGCGGCCGCTTTCTCTTCACTCAAATTCTGGCTCCAGGCCAGCACCCGCATCCCCAGCGCCTCTCCGTAGCGCGCCATCTTCGAGCCGATCTTGCCCAGACCGATGATGCCAAGCGTTTTTCCTTCGAGCACCTGACCCACAGGCACACCGCCCTGGAATCCGCCTTTGCGCATTGACGCATCGGCGCGTGGAATATGCCGTGCCGCGGAAAGCAGCAGTCCCAGCGCCAGTTCGGCGGTCGTGGCGGTTGAGTGCGTGCCGCCGGTGTGGGAGACGACGATGCCGCGCGCGTCGAGGGCGTCGAAGTCCATCGTCCAGGTGCGCCCGCCAGTCAGCGCGATCATGCGCAGTTTCGGCAGGCGTTCGATCACTTCCTTCGAAAACCTGGTGCGCTCGCGCATTGCAATGATGATTTCGAAACCGGCCAGCGCCTTTGCGATCGCATCGGCGTCCTTGAACGGCTCTTCGAAGAAGACGACTTCCGCGCGCTCCGACAGGCGCGACCAATCCGCGCTGTGCTTCGCGACGCCCTGCCAGTCGTCCAGGACTGCAACCCGCGTTTTATTCATCATGTGAACGGCCCTCCCGAGAAATCATGTTGCCACCAGGAGCGGTTGTTGAACATGGTCAGCCGGCCTTTGGCCGGCATTAAAAGCGTTGACGCAAAGGTCGCAAGGGAGAAAAGAGAGGACGCAAATAAAAACAAACGCGACTCACGTAAAGAACTACACTTTTCTCGCCTCTCGCCTCTCGCCTCTCGCCTCTCGCCTCTCGCCTCTCGCCTCTCGTCTCTCGCCTCTCGTCTCTCGCCTCTCGTCTCTCGCCTCTCGTCTTTGTATGCATAATGT
>CAZYTR010000270.1:0-2530 GCA_964650365.1 uncultured Alcaligenaceae bacterium
TCGGGAACAGGAAAACAAGGGTGATGGCCAGTGCCGCGGCCAGGCGCAGGGCAGTGCGCATCGCATGGCGTTGCCTGACGGTCATCATCGCGCGAGCTCCACGCGCTTCAGCGCGAGCATCACCACCACCGACAGCAGGATAATCACCAGGAAGGCCACGGCTGCGGTGTAGCTGGTCTCGAATTGCTGGAAGCCTTTGACATAGGTGAAGATCGAGATGGTCTCGGTCATGTTGCCGGGCCCGCCCTTGGTGAGCGCCCAGACGATATCGAACAAACGAAACAGATCCAGCCCGCGGATCAGGATCGCAATCGCCATCACCGGCCAGATTGCCGGTAGCACGATCTTGAAGAACGTGCGCCACCAGCCGGCGCCGTCGATCGCCGCGGCTTCAAGCTGCGATTTGTCCACGTTGGCGAGTGCCGCCAGCAGCAGCAGGAACATGAACGGCGTCCACTGCCAGACTTCCGCGGCGAGGATTGCGGGATAAACCAGGTTGGGCCTGATGGTCCACAGAATTGCCGCATCGTCGCCGGTGAACCAGCCGATGACCTGGTTGATCGGCCCGAAGCGGTGGTCGAACATTAACGACCAGGTTGCGCCGGAGACAATCGGCGAGACCACCACCGGCAGAACCAGCAACGCGATGAAGAACTGCCGGCCGGGAATCCTGTCGAGAAACAATTGCGCCATCGCCAGCCCGAGCAGCAGTTCGATCGGCAGCGCAATCGCGGTGAATATCACTGTGTGCAGAAGCGCCTGCCACAGGCGCACGTCATCGAACAGTTGAGCGTAATTGCGGCCGCCGACGAAATCAGTGGCGGTTTCCGTCATGGTGATGCCCTGGAAGCTCACCATGAGCAGGTAGATCATCGGAAAGATGCCGATCAGGAGCAAAACGAAAATCGCCGGCCCGATCAGCAGGTACTTGAAATTGCGCTCGCCGAAACGGGCGCGCGAAGCAGCGGGAAGCGAATTCACGTTGAAGACCAGTGCAGGGACAAAAAGGGGAGCGCCAGCTTGCTGGCGCTTCCACATTCCTGTCGCGGCCCGGCCTTCCCGGTCGGGAAAGGCCGCAGCCGAATTACGCTGAATCTGTTGCTTACTTCGGGTAGGCGCCGGACTTCGCGGCCCACGCGCCGTAAACCGCCTTCTGCTTGTCCACACCTACCTGCTTGGTGACGACGTCCCAGTCTGCCGCGACCTTGTCGAGAATCTTCTGCGGATCCTCGCCCGCCCACAGCTTGCTGATGCCTTGGCGCAACGCCTCTTCATACTTGTCGGTCTGGATCAGCGAGAGGTCGAGCAGGCCGGTCTTCGCGCCTGCACCCAGCGCCGCCAGGTAGTCTTTCGCATCCGGCCACAGCTTCAAGTATCCCGGATTGGTGAAGTGCGAGTCGCGGAACGGATCGCGCAGGGCGTATGGAAGTTGCACGCGCTGATTGCTGATCTCTTCGCTGTTCAGCCACTGGATGAAGAGATACGCAGCTTCCTTGTTCTTGCTGGTGGAAGCCACCGACAGCGCGAAGCCTGCCGCCAGTTGCGGATGCCCGCCCGGGGGCAGCGCGTAGCCGACCTTGCCGGCGATCGTCGACTTCGGCACCCACGATAGCGCCTTCTCCTCGGACAGGTAGCCCGCGGCGAAACGGCCATACGGCGGCCACGAGATCGTCATCGCACTCTCGCCCTTGAGGAAGACGGCCAGGTTTTCCACGAAGCCGAATTTCTCCACGCCGGGCGGCATGAAGCGGTTCTCGTTGCGCATCTCGGTAAACACCCTGACCCCGATCGCGTTGTTCACGGTCGCCTTCATGCTGCCGGCGTCGAAGAACTTGCCGCCTTCCACGCGGAAGCGCTCCTGGAACATGAACATGGTGTACGGCGCTTCGCGGAAAAAAGCCGCGCCGTAGACGCCATCCTTCTTCAGCGCCTCGGTGAGGAAGCTGCCGATGTCGTCGAACTGCTTCCAGGTCTTGGGTGGCGCCAGGTCGTAGCCGTGTTTGGCCTTGAAGTCCTTCTTCAGGTCGGCGCGGGCAAAGATGTCCTTGCGGTAGTAGAACAGGAACACGTCGCCGTCATCGGGGAAGCCGTAGATCTTCCCGCCGACCGTCATTTGATTATCGCGATAGGTCGGGGCGATCTTCTTCAGCTCATCGCGGAAACCATACTTGTCCACGTAGGAATCGAGCTGCTCGAGCGCTCCCGCCTGTGCGAGGTCGGGCATCCACGCCGGAATCACGTTGAGCGCGTCATACGCGCCGGTGCCGGCGCGATATTCCTGCATGATCTTGGTGAACATTTCGGCGGTCGGTACTTCGATCACTTTGACCTTGCAGCCGGTCTCTTTTTCCCACATCGGGCCGGAGAAATTGAGCGGATCGAGGGACTGAAGTCCCGCTTCCCAGACGATGGTGATGGTCTTGCCCGCGCAAATCTTCTTGGCGGCTTCGACGGCGGTTTTTGCTGCGCTTTGCGCGCTGGCGACACCGGCCGAGGCAACAGCCACGGCAGCGACGATCGACAGGAGCAA
>CAZYTR010000271.1:0-1932 GCA_964650365.1 uncultured Alcaligenaceae bacterium
ATGATGACGACGTCGGCGCTCACTGCGCCGGCCCCTGGCTCACCTGGCCAGGTACAGCACGATCAACAGGACGATGATTCCGCCAACAACCCAGACCCACATTGGCAGCCGCATACCGGCAGCCGGCGAAGGGGCGCCGGCCGGCGCCGGTTCCGTCGCGGGCGCGACAGTCTTGTTGAACCGCGCAAAGAAGTCGTCGGACATTTTCTTTGCCACACCATCGATGAGCCGCGAACCGATTTGCGCCAACTTGCCGCCGACGCTGGCCGTTGCCTTATAGGTGAGCAGCGTGCCACCGCCTTCGGATGCGAGGTTGACCTTCGCGCTGCCTTTGCCGAAACCGGCCGCGCCTCCGGAACCTTCGAATGCAAGCGAGTAGGAATTCGGTGGATTGATGTCGGAGAGCAGCAGCTTGCCGCTGAACTTCGCCTTCACCGGGCCGATCGCGGCAGTCATCGCGACCTTGTATTCGGTATCCGATACCCGCTCGATACTCTCGCAGCCCGGAATGCAGGCCTTGAGGATCTCCGGATCGTTGAGCGCTTCCCACACGCGCTGTTGCGCAAGGGGGATGCGCTGCTCGCCGCTCATTTCCATAGTGCGGTTTCTCCAGGTTTGCTCAGGCCGGCAGTATGCGCCCGGCGGGGCGGCGTTCGCCGGGTGATTTCGCCGCCGGACCGCAGCGAGCGCGCCAGATCGGTCAGGCTGTCGATATTGTGTGCGGGCAGGAAGGCATCCACGTGTGGCAGCATCAGGCGCACGCCCGCTGCCTTCGGTTCAAAGTCCTCGAAGCGCAGCAGCGGGTTCAGCCAGATGAGCTTGCGACAGGACTTGTGCAGCCGTTCCATTTGCGTGGAAAGATCCTCGCCGAGGTCGCGGTCAAGGCCATCGCTGATGAGCAGGACCACGGCATTCTGGCCGAGCAGACGGCGCGACCAGCGCAGATTGAATTCCTTCAGGCTGGCGCCGATGCGCGTGCCGCCCGACCAGTCCGCCACGGACTGCGCGACGCCGGACAACGCGATGTCCACATCGCGATGCCGCAGGTGCCGGGTGATGTTGGTGAGCCGCGTGCCGAATACCAGTGTATGAACGCGATCCCGATCGTTGGTGATGGCGTGCAGAAAATGCAGGAACATGCGCGCATAGCGGCTCATGGAGCCCGAGATGTCGCACAGAATCGTAAGCGGCGGGTGGCGGCGCAGCGGCGAGCGGTGACGCAGTTGGATAACATCTGCGCTGCCTCGCAGGCTTGAGCGCAACGTCGCGCGCAGGTCGACGAGTCGCCCGCGCGCGTTTGGCTTCAGCCGGCGGGTGGTGATCTCGGGAATCGGCAACCTGAGTTGCGCGATCATTCTTTTCGCCTGGGACAGTTCCTTGTTCGTCATAGTCTCGAAATCGGCACGCTGCAGCAATTCCCTGTCGGAAGCGGTAAACGCTGCGTCGATCTCGATTTCGGACGGCGCGGCCTCGCGCTGTGCTGTGCCCTTGTCCGGCTTCGGCGCGAATGCTTCCGCCACCCGGTTGCCAGCCGGCTCCCCTTCGGGTGTGCCGGCGCGCCCCTGCACTTTGGGCAGAAGGAGCGCCATTGCGCGTTCCAGCAACTGCGGGTCGCGCCAGAAGATGTGAAATGCCTGGTCGTAGAGATCGAACTGTTCGCGGCGGTCGAGAAACACGCTCGCCAGCGTCCAGTAAAAATCGTCGCGGCGCTCGATGCCTGTGATCTCGAGCGAGCGCAGCGCGTCGATGACGCGGTCCGGCCCGACCGGAATGCCGGCCCCCCTCAGCACGCGCGCGAAGTGCATTACATTTTCCGCAAGCTTCATTTATGGCAACACCCAACGCAGAGGCGCAGAGGGCACAGAGAGCGCAGAGTTACAATGAATTGATAATTCTGCGTACCGATTTGCTCAGCACAGCCGAGTTAAAGTT
>CAZYTR010000272.1:0-1924 GCA_964650365.1 uncultured Alcaligenaceae bacterium
CCGCGCCAGCGCACGCGTCCGGCCTTGCCGATGGACTCGAGGTTGTGCTCTTCGTTGCCGACTTCCCCGATGGTCGCGCGGCAGTCGACATGCACCTTGCGGATTTCGCCGGAACGCAGACGCAACTGCGCATAGGTTCCTTCGCGCGCCAGCAACTGAACCGAGGTCCCTGCGGATCGCGCCAGCTGCGCGCCTTTGCCGGGCAGCATTTCCACGCAGTGCACGGTGGTGCCGACAGGCACATTGCGCAGCGGCAACGTGTTGCCGGCCTTTATCGGCGCCTGCGCCCCGTTGATGACCTCCTGCCCCACGGTCACGCCCTTGGGCGCGATGATGTAACGGCGCTCGCCATCGGCGTAACACAGGAGCGCCAGATTGGCGCTGCGGTTCGGGTCGTATTCAAGGCGCTCGACCTTCGCAGCAATGCCGTCCTTGTCGCGCACGAAATCGACGATGCGATAGTGATGCTTGTGCCCCCCGCCCTGATGGCGCGTTGTGATGTGGCCGCGGTTGTTTCGGCCGGCACGCTTAACCTGTTTCTCGACCAGAGCGGCAACCGGCTTGCCCTTGTGCAGGTTGGCGTTGACGACCTTGACCAGCGCGCGCCGGCCCGGAGATGTCGGTTTGACTTTGACGAGCGCCATTTACTTGGCCTCCCCTGCGGAGAAGTTGATCTCCTGGCCCGGCTTAAGGCAGACGTAGGCCTTTTTCCAGTGCCGGCGGCGGCCAATGAAGCGGCCGAAGCGCTTTTCCTTGCCCTTCACGTTGGCGACCTGGACGCTTTTCACCTGCACCTTGAACAGCAGCTCCACCGCGGCCTTGATTTCGGGCTTGGTGGCATCCTGCGCAACACGGAAGATCACCTGCTCATTCTTGTCGGCGACAAAGGTGCTCTTTTCCGACACCACCGGCGCGAGCAACACCTGCATAAGGCGCTCATGATTGATAGCGTTCTGCTTGGTAGCGCTCTGTTTGAAAGCGGCTGCATTCATGCCAGCATCTCCTCGAATTTCGCCACCGCACCCTTGGTGATCAGCGTATTGCTGAAGCGCAGCAGGCTGACCGGGTCCGCCTGCCCGGGTTCGACCACCAGCACGTTGACGAGATTGCGCGCGGAGAGCACCAGGTTCTCGTCGAGGTTGTCGGTGATGATCAGCACGTTGTCCATGCCCATGCCCTTGACCTTCTGTGCCAGCTGCTTGGTTTTGGGCGAATCGACCGTGAAATTCTCGACCACGGCGAGACGGCCTTCCCGGGCCAGCTGCGACAGGATCGAGGCCAGGCCGGCGCGGAACATCTTGCGGTTGACCTTGTGGCTGAAGTTCTCATCCGGGCTGCTGGGGAAAATCTTGCCGCCACCACGCCACAGCGGGCTGGACGCCATGCCGGCGCGGGCGCGGCCGGTGCCTTTCTGGCGCCAGGGCTTGCGCGTGGATTTGGCGATGTCGCTGCGTCCCTTCTGGGCACGGGTGCCGAGGCGGGCGTTGGCCAAATATGCGGTGACCACCTGGTGCACCAGCGACTCGTTGTACGCGCGGCCAAACAGCTCGTCGGAGGCCTTGACGCTGGCGGTGGCCTGACCCTTGTCGTTAATCAGTTTGAGTTCCATTACGCCGCCCTCGCCTTCACCGAAGGATGCACCATCACGTCGCCGCCTTCGGAACCGGGAACCGCACCCTTGATCAGCAGCAACTGGCGCTCTGCGTCGATGCGCACGATTTCCAGTTTCTGCGCGGTGCGCTGCACGGCACCCAGATGGCCGGACATCTTCTTGCCGGGGAACACGCGGCCCGGATCCTGCGCCATCGAAATCGAACCCGGCTTGTTGTGCGACACCGAGTTGCCGTGGCTGGCGCGGTTCGACTTGAAGTGATGGCGCTTGATCACGCCGGCAAAGCCCTTGCCGATAGCGGTACCGGTCACG
>CAZYTR010000273.1:0-2672 GCA_964650365.1 uncultured Alcaligenaceae bacterium
CGCGCATGGACAAACCCAAAGCCATTACCGCCGCTGCGCACAAACTCGCGCGCTTGATCTACACCATGCTCACCAAAGGCGAGGAGTACGTCGATCAGGGCCAGGCGTACTACGAGGAACGCTACCGCGCACACGTGCTACACCCATTGGAACAACGTGCGCAGAAGCTTGGAATGACGCTTGTTGCTCATGAGCAGCCCGCATGAGCCATCCATCCGCCAGCGTTTTCGTTGTGTTTCTTAGGAGGGAGCACAAACCACCTGTTGGTGAAACAGGCTGAGTATCACGCGACTGCGCAGCGAAGGGGAAGCAGCTATTGAATTCGCGAAGGATGTGGCATCAGGCGAACGGCTGGTGGACATCGTGTCCGCACGCGCACATGCGCTGTAGCTGATCCGGAAGTCGCTGATCTGCGAGACGCGTCTGGTTACCCCGGACGTTGCCGGGTTTCAGTGAACCGTTGCCATGCTGCGTCGGCTTGACGATCTCCACCCAGCGCCGGCACCCGAGTGTGTCCAGCCGTGCGCCGTCGGCGGGTTCGCCGCGATGGGTTCGGCACCGCCGCACTACGATGTTTGGCGTTGGGGGCGAGGATGCCGTGGTGTCTCACCAGGTTGCCGCGTGGTTGAGTCGGCTTACTCATAGGGTGTCATCCCGCACTGGGCTTTGTAAGGAAAAGTTCACACCTGCTTCATTCATTGTTCATCTTGAACCGACACCCTGAAGTCGCGCCCGCAGCTTGCGGAATGCACGCCACTTATATGCACGCCAATTAGAAGAGAGAGGATGCTTGATATGAACAAATATCGATTACACGAGGGAATCCAATTCGGATTCTCGGGAGCGCTTGCGCTGTCAGTGCTACTCGCGCTACCCGGCGCCGCGGTCGCTGCTCCGGCAGACTTCGGCAGCAAGGTCGAACATCTGCTGAATGCGCAGGTGCAGCAACAGTTCGGCTTCGGCCAACCCACTACGGCCGCAGATGCAGCCGACAATGGACTGACGCGGGAACAGGAATCCGCCCAGCAGCGCCAGGATCTCGCCAAGGGCCTGAGCGCCGAGTTTGTCGCCCGTAACGTTGCTGTCAATGGCGACATGATTTCGTTCTGGCCTAACGACCTGAACTATACCCACCTGATGGTCTGCATCGAACAGGGGCGCCAGATCATCCGGAACGATCCTGACACTACCGCGGACGACGTGGTTAGCGGACCCGACACCGGACGCAACGCGGGCGTGCAGCGCATCAACGTTACACCAGGGCCGGACTACGGCAAGGTCGAGACTATCCTCTATGGTATGTCGGTGTGCGACGGTATCCGCACGACGCAGTGGGGTACGGTGGTCGCGACCGAGGAAACCGATGACGGTGCCGCGTATGAAATACTCAATCCGCTGCAGACCACGGGGTTCTGGATCGCCGACCGTGGCGCCGCGGGTGCAGATGCGGATATCCGCATAGCCTTCAATGACGCGGTCGCGAACAGCGGCGAGCAGCGCATCAAGAAGCGCACCGCTCTGGTCACCCAGGCGTGGGAAGGGCTTGAGTTCCTTGACACCGGCCTGATGATCGGCGGCGACGAGGAGCGCTCGGGTTCCTCAGGTCCCGACCAGGATGGTGGCGCGATCTTCCGCTTCATTCCCGAAGTCCCCTATGTCTGCGCTGGCACCCCGGTACGCCCGGGATTGCTATGCGGCAATCCGGTCAGCAGCCTTGATCAGTCGCCGCTGGTGGCTGGCACCAACTACGCGATGGTCACGCAATGCACCGGTAATACCAACATCGGCCAGGGTTGCGAATATGGCCGCACTGCGGCCTGGGTTGAGATCACTGATCCCGCCACTGCGCGCAGCGAAGCGAATGCGAGCGGCGCCACGGGGTATTGCCGACCGGAAGACCTGCACATCGATCGCGAGTCGCCCATGTTCAAGGGTGGTGACGGCATACTCTGGTGCTGGACCAACACCTGCGGCGGCACTGACGGGGAAGCGCTCTGCGTGACCGAAACCAATGCGCAGACTGCTGCACGCGACACCGTAACTGTCAACAACGGACTGGGTGTGTTCTCCTATCTCTCCAATGGGGCGACCATCGCGCGCCCGAACGTGACCCGCTTCCTGCAGAACGATGCTCGCATGCGCGCGCACGACAACCTGGAGTTCCAGCCGGTCACGCGCAATACCTATATCGTCGAGGACGCGACCTGGGGTGAAATCTGGGCCTGCCTGCCGGATGGCACCGACCGGGACCTGGGCAGTGACGGCTGCGTGTCGATGCTGAGCGTCAATGACGCGAAGGCGGAACCTACCGGGTTCATCTTCGACGGCACTGGCAGCGCAGCGTTCTATATCGTGCAGCATGGCGAACAGCCGGCAACGCTGCTGGACTTTACGTCTAACCCCATCGGTGGATTTACCGATGATCTAATCAAGCTCACCGGCTTCAAGGTGAAGTAGCAAATCTGCGGAGTTGCGCTCTACCGCGCGCCTCCTCCAGGTCCCCAGCTTTCACGGCCCTGCGTATGCGGGGCCTTTTTTTGTGCGCCCAGCATGGGCGCTGTCTTGCGGGTGCAAGTCCCGCCGTGAGGAGACCATCCTGAACGAAGCGAAGCGCAACTGCGGAAGGGTGACTGACCGTGGGAAGGAAGCGTGGAACGAAGCCGCGCGCTGAT
>CAZYTR010000274.1:0-2200 GCA_964650365.1 uncultured Alcaligenaceae bacterium
TCTTGGGAATCCCATTAAGTATTTCTCTGCGTACCTTTCTTTTCTCCTTTGCGGCCTTTGCGTCAACGCTTTTAAATCGGTTCCTTGCCTTTTTTCTGGAGGAGCGTAATGAAGAATAAGTTGTCCGGCACAGCGGTTGCCTTTCTCGCCGCTGCTTCGATATCCCAAGGCAGCGCTGCGGGGCCCGCCCACGTGGACATCACCTGGATGTCGATCGCCAACATCCACTACGAACTTGGGCCGCTGCGAATTCTCACCGACGGTTACATCACTCGCATCCCGGAACGGGAATTTCACGGTGGCGGCGGCGGATATGCCTACACTCGTCATCCCTGGAAGCCCGACGTCGAAGCGGTGTCCCGCGTGCTCGACGCGATCGGTGGCGCCGGCGAGGTCAGTCTGTTGCTCACCGGCCACAGCCACTGGGATCACTCGTTCGATACCGCGACCTGGTCGAAACTGACCAATGCCCCGATCATCGGCTCGCTAACCACGTGCTTCGAGGTGATGGCCGAGAACATACCGGCGGAGCGTTGCACGCCGGTGTACGGGCAGGAAAAGATTTCCTTGGGCGAAGGGGTGACGCTGCGCGTGGTGCGCTGGAACCACAGCGGCGATCCGGCGAAGAACCCGGAGCAGCACAACCCGGTCGAACTCGATGCCGTCCCCCACCCCGACCCGGTGACCGGCGGATTGCGTGCCGGCGTCGCGGAGGACTTCCCCAACGGCGGCGGCAATCGCGGCTTCTTATTTACCGTCGACGGTCCGCAAGGCCGATTCACCTGGTTCTATCAGAATTCGGCCAGCCCGGTGGACCTGCACGTGCCGATCGTCATCAATGGAGTGGATTACGGCGCGCCGATCGAAAACCTCAAGATTGCGATGAAGGACGCGGGACTGGAGTCAGTGGATCTGTGGATCGGCACCGGCGGGTTGCCTATCGCGCAACTGGTGGTGCCGGTGATCAGGCCCAAGGCCTACATCCCGATCCACTGGGACGGCCTCTGGGAACCTTTCGAATCCGGCATGCCCTGGCCGTTTTCCGACGCAGCGCTCGAGGAGTTTCTCGCGATGTCCGGGGTGAAGCTGCTCAAACCCGGCCAGTACATGGACAAGTGGCGGCTGGACCGTTCAGGCATCCGGCCGGTGGCCAACTCCGGCGTCAAGCGGGCGCTCGCGTTCCCTGAAGTCCAGCCTTTCCCGCGCTAGCTCTTAATTACATCACCGATCGTTTGCGTATTACTTTGCGTTCCTTTCTTTTCCACTTTGCGCCCTTTGCGTCAACGCTCTTGACTTTTTTTCACGTCACCCTTCCCTGTCAGACAACCTTCGAAAGGAGAAACAATGAGCCTGATTTCCGAGTTCAAAGAGTTCGCGATCAAGGGCAACATGATCGACATGGCGGTCGGCATCATCATCGGCGCCGCATTCGGTAAGGTGGTGGACTCGCTGGTGAAGGACATCATCATGCCGCCGATCGGTATGCTGCTGGGCGGCGTGGACTTCCGGCAGCTGTACGTCAATCTCGGTTCCGGGACCTTTGAGACGCTGGAGGCGGCGCAGGCAGCCGGCGCGCCGTTGTTGAAGTACGGCGCCTTCATCAGCTCGCTGGTGGATTTCCTGATCGTGGCGTGGGCAATCTTCGTTGCCGTCAAGGCAATGAACCGGGTGCGTACTTTCGGAGTCAAGCCGCAGGCCTAGCCACGGTAACCAGACCCCGCGTCAACCGGTTTGCCCGGCGGCGCGTTTCACGCCGGTTCTTCTTCCGGTCCGGCGGGGTCGGCGCGATCCCGCGATCCGAAAAGACCGAGAACTCCGGCGCGCCAGGCTGGTCTGAAGTGTCGTGAATTTCAATTTCGCACAACGCGGGCGTTCCGCCCGCGTTGCATTTCAGGAGGTCACGATGCTTACCAGCAACACTGTCAGGCGGCTTGCCATCGCCGCGGTTCTCCCCGCGCTGATCGCAGCTTATTACGCCGTTGCCTTGCCGGGCACGCCGCCCGCCCATGCCGGCGCGCAGAACGGCGCAACGCAGCCCACCGCGGAGGCAACGCAGCGACTGCTTCCTGAGTGCACCCGGATCGTCGAACAGAACGGGCCGGCGGTGGTCAACGTCAGCGTGTCGCGTAAAGCTCCGGCCGGCGTTCAAACGCCGCTCCAGGGCATCCCGGAAGACGACCCGATGTACGAGTTCTTCCGC
>CAZYTR010000275.1:0-9664 GCA_964650365.1 uncultured Alcaligenaceae bacterium
ATGGCGCACCTCGAGGTAGATGGCCGGCCGGTCGAAGTGCCGGACGAAAGCACGATTATGGATGCCGCCAACAAGCTCAGTATCTACGTTCCGCATTTCTGTTATCACAAGAAGCTGTCGATCGCCGCCAACTGCCGTATGTGTCTGGTGCAGGTGGAGAAAGCGCCGAAACCGCTGCCTGCCTGCGCCACCCCGGCCACCGAGGGAATGAAGGTCCATACCCACTCGGAGGACGCGATCAAGGCGCAGAAAGGCGTAATGGAATTCCTGCTCATCAACCATCCGCTCGACTGCCCGATCTGCGACCAGGGCGGCGAGTGCCAGTTGCAGGACCTCGCCGTCGGCTATGGCGCATCGAGCTCCCGCTACACGGAACCCAAGCGGGTAGTCACGAACAAGGAACTCGGGCCGCTGGTCTGCGCCGACGAGATGTCCCGCTGCATTCACTGCACCCGCTGCGTGCGCTTCGGGCAGGAGATCGCCGGCATCATGGAACTCGGCTTGGTCGGCCGCGGCGAGCATGCCGAGATCATGCCGTTCGTGGCGCGCACCGTGGATTCCGAACTGTCGGGGAACATGATCGACGTCTGTCCGGTGGGCGCGCTTACCTCCAAGCCGTTTCGCTACAAGGCGCGCACCTGGGAGCTGGCGCGGCGCAAATCCGTCAGCCCGCACGACGGCCTCGGCTCCAATCTGGTGGTCCAGGTCAAGGACAACCGCGTCATGCCCGTGCTGCCGCTCGAGAACGAAAACATCAACGAGTGCTGGCTTTCCGACCGGGATCGGTTCTCCTACGAGGCGCTCAACTCGCAAGAACGCCTGACCGTGCCGATGATCAAGCGCGACGGCAAATGGGAGGAGGCGGACTGGACCACCGCTCTGGAGTTCGTCGCGGCTGATCTCAGGCGCATCCGCGATGCGCATGGAGGCAACGCGGTCGGCGCGCTCGCGTCGGCGCAGTCGACTCTGGAAGAGCTTTATCTGCTCGGCAAGTTTGCGCGCGCAATCGGCAGCGGAAATGTCGATTTCCGTCTGCGTCAATCGGACTTCTCGGGTGACGCGAGCCTGCGCGGGGCGCCCTGGCTGGGAATGAAGGTCGCGGCAATAAATGATTTGGACCGGGTGCTGGTGGTGGGCTCGACCTTGCGCAAGGACCACCCGCTGCTCGCGCAACGATTCCGGCAGGCGGCAAAGAAAGGAGCGCAGTTCAGCCTCATCAATCCGGTGGACGACGATCTGCTGATGCGCGTGGCTAACAAGTCGATCGTCGCCCCGAGGGCGATGCCCGAGACGCTCGGCCAGGTGCTGAAAGCAGCCGCCGAGGCGAAGGCAGTGGCTGTGCCGGCGGCGGTGGCAGGCCTCGTGGTAGGCGACCCCGCCCGCGCGATCGCGGAAAGTCTGGTTTCCGGTGCAAACCGCGCGGTGCTTCTCGGCAACCTCGCGCAGCATCACCCGAAGGCTTACCAGTTGCATCGCCTGGCGCAGGAACTGGCGAGCATCGTAGGCGCGAGCTTCGGCTTTCTCGGCGAGGGCGCAAACAGCGTCGGCGGTTACCTTGCGGGGGCGCTGCCATTCGGGCGCGAACCCGCAGGCCTGAACGCTGCGCAAATGCTCATCCAGCCGCGCCGGGCTTACTTTCTGCTGAATGCCGAAGTCGAGCTCGATACCTTCGATCCGCGCACCGCGCGCGCCGCGATGCACGGCGCCGAACTGGTCGTGGTCATGTCCCCGTACAAGCAACGCGCCGCCGAGTACGCGCAGGTTCTGCTGCCGGTGTCGCCGTTTACGGAGACCGCGGGCACTTACGTCAACACCGAGGGTGTAGTGCAGAGCTTTCAGGGGGTCGTGCGGCCGCTGGGCGAAACCCGCCCGGCGTGGAAAGTCTTACGCGTGCTCGGTACGCTTCTGGACTGTCCGGGTTTCGATTTTGACAGCATCGAGCAGGTGCGCGGTGAGTGGCAAACTTTGGTCGGCGATGTCGCGTCCAGGCTGTCGAATGAAATCGGCGGCGCGCCCGCGGTGATTGCTCCGGCGCAGTCCGCCGGCATCGGGCCAGGCGAAATAGAAAGAATCGGCGAAGTGCCGATCTACCACGCGGACGCAATCGTGCGGCGCGCCGATTCGCTGCAGCAGACCCGGGACGCGCAGGTGGGAACGGCCTGGCTGGCCGGGAGCCTGATCGACAGGCTCGGACTGCGCCAGGGCGAGCACCTCAGGATCATGCAGCAGGGCGGCGAAGCTACGCTGCCATTCGGCCGCGACGACCGCCTGCCCGGGGACTGCGTGCGCTTGCCCTCTGGCTGCCGCGAAACCGCCGGTCTGGGAGCGATGTTCGGCGTGGTGACGCTGGAGCGCGCATCCGCGCCGCGGAGAGCGATAGCATGAATTTCGCCTTTCTTGAGAATCTCATCGGGACCGGCGGGGTCACTGCGCTATGGACGTTGGCGAAAATTCTCGCCATCGTCATCCCGATCACCCTTAGCGTGGCCTACCTTACGCTGGCGGAGCGCAAGATCATCGGCTACATGCAGATCCGCATAGGCCCGAACCGCGTCGGCTACTGGGGGCTGCTGCAGCCGTTCGCCGATGTGCTCAAGCTGCTGGTCAAGGAAGTCATCGTGCCCTCGGGCGCGAACAAATTCCTGTTCATGCTGGCCCCGGTGCTCGCCATCATGCCGGCATTGGCGGCCTGGGCGGTGGTGCCGTTTTCTCCGGAGCTGGTGCTGGCGGACGTCAACGCCGGGCTGCTTTACGTGATGGCAATCACGTCGATGGGCGTGTACGGCGTGATCATCGCCGGTTGGGCGTCGAACTCCAAGTACGCTTTTCTCGGCGCCATGCGTTCGGCGGCACAGATCGTTTCCTACGAGATCGCGATGGGTTTCGCCCTCGTGTGCGTGCTGATGATGTCGGGCAGCCTGAATCTTTCCACCATCGTCAACGAGCAGAAGTCCGGGTGGGGGCTGCTGGGCTGGAACCTGGTCCCGCTGTTGCCGATGTTCCTGGTGTATTTCATTTCCGGCGTGGCCGAGACCAACCGCGCGCCTTTCGACGTGGCGGAAGGCGAGTCGGAGATCGTGGCGGGTTTCCACGTCGAGTACTCGGGGACCGCGTTCGCAGTGTTCTTCCTGGCCGAATACGCGAACATGATTCTGGTTTCGGCGCTGGCGTCGATCATGTTCCTCGGCGGCTGGCTCTCGCCGGTTCCCTTCGTTCCGGACGGCTTCCCGTGGCTGGCCATCAAGGTGGCTTTCCTGCTGTTCTGTTTCCTGTGGTTCCGCGCCACTTTTCCGCGCTACCGCTACGACCAGATCATGCGGCTGGGCTGGAAGGTTTTCATTCCGTTGACGATAGTCTGGCTGGTTCTGGTCGGCGGGCTGATGCGGACATCGTACTGGCCATGGTGAGTACGGGAAAATGATCGAGCGCATCCGCGACTTCTTCCGCACCTTCCTGCTGTTCGAACTGGTGAAGGGTCTGATGCTCACCGGCCGCTATTTCTTCGCGCGCAACATCACGGTGCAGTTTCCTGAAGAGAAGACGCCCCAGTCGGGGCGTTTCCGAGGCCTGCACGCCCTGCGCCGCTATCCCAACGGAGAGGAGCGCTGCATCGCCTGCAAGCTGTGTGAGGCGGTGTGCCCGGCGCTGGCGATCACCATCGAATCCGAGCAGCGTGCCGATGGCACCCGCCGCACCACGCGCTATGACATCGACCTGACCAAGTGCATTTTCTGCGGTTTTTGCGAGGAGTCCTGCCCGGTGGATTCGATCGTCGAGACCCGCATCCTCGAATACCACGGGGAAAAGCGCGGAGATCTCCTGTACACAAAGGAGATGCTGCTGGCGATCGGCGACCGCTACGAGGAACAGATCGCCAAGGACCGCGCGGACGACGCGGCGTACCGGTGAGGCGTGAGGGGTGAGGAGTGAGGGGGACAGCCCTCTCACCCCTCAATCCTTACCAACAAGAAAATGGATTTCAAGACCGGCGTCTTTTATTTCTTCGCGGCAATGCTGGTGTTTGCCGCACTGCGCGTCATTACCGCGCGCAATCCGGTGCACTCGGCCCTTTTCCTTGTGCTCGCGGTCTTTACCGCCGCGGCCCTGTGGATGTTGCTCGAGGCCGAGTTCCTCGCCATCGCGCTGGTGCTGGTCTACGTCGGTGCGGTGATGGTGCTGTTCCTGTTCGTGGTGATGATGCTCGACATCAACCTCGACCGTCTGCGCGAGGGCTACTGGGACTACCTGGTGCCGGCGCTGATCGTGGCCGGCGTGATGGTGGCGGAAATGGCGATCATCCTCGGCGCTCGTTACTTCGACCTCGAAGGCATGCCGGCGCCCGAGCCCAGGGGCGGGGACTACAGCAACACGCGCGAGCTTGGCCTGCTGATCTACACCGACTACGTCTATCCCTTCGAGATCGCTGCGGTGATCCTGCTTGTGGCGATCGTCGCCGCTATTGGACTGACGCTGCGCCATCGCAAGGATACCAAGTACCTCGACCCGGCGAAGCAGATCAATGTGCGCCGCAAGGACCGCGTGCGCATGGTGTCGATGCCGTCGGAGGGCAAGGATGAAGGATGAAGGATGAAGGCGGAAAGAAAATTCCAAGTGTCGGGGAGTGCGGTCGTGCGGGCGGATAGCCAGGCGCCGGATTGCTCCGGACTCTGTGGTTCAGCATCGCACTTCATCCTTCAGCCTTCAGCTTTCATCCTTTCGACGTGCGGAGCGCGGCGATGATCTCCCTCTCCCACTACCTCATTCTCGGCGCCGTCCTGTTCGCGATCAGCGTGGTGGGAATTTTTCTCAATCGCAAGAACGTGATCATCCTGCTGATGGCGATCGAGCTGATGCTGCTGGCGGTGAATACCAATTTCGTCGCCTTCTCGTATTTCCTGGACGACACAGCCGGTCAGGTGTTCGTATTTTTCATCCTTACTGTGGCGGCAGCCGAGTCGGCAATCGGCCTGGCGATCCTGGTGGTGCTGTTCCGCACCGTGCACACCATCAATGTCGATGATCTGGACAAGTTGAAAGGATGAGAAAAGCAATGTTTAGTTTTGAATTTTGAGTGCTGAGTTAACGACAAACTACCGGCGGCGAATGCTGCTATGAAACTTAACACTCAACACTCAACACTCAAAACTGGCGTCGAGCAATGACCCGGATGAAGTTACTTTACCTGTTAGTTCCGTTAGCTCCCCTGGTGGGGGCTATCATTGCCGGCCTGCTGGGCTGGCTGATCGGCCGGCGCGCCACGCACTGGGTGGCGATCATCGGCATGACGGTGTCCACGGTTGCGGCCTTTCTGGTGTTTCGCGACGTGCTCGCGGGCAACATGTTCAACGGGCCGGTCTATACCTGGATCACCACCGGCGACATCTCGCTGGAAATCGGATTCCTGATCGACAGATTGTCGGCCACCATGATGCTGGTGGTGACCTTTGTCTCGCTGATGGTGCACATCTACACCATCGGCTACATGGCGGACGATCCCGGCTACCAGCGCTTCTTTTCCTATATTTCGCTGTTCACCTTCTCGATGTTGATGCTGGTGATGAGCAACAACTTCCTGCAGCTGTTCTTCGGCTGGGAAGCGGTGGGCCTGGTTTCCTATCTGCTGATCGGGTTCTGGTACACGCGCCCCAGCGCGATCTATGCCAGCCTCAAGGCTTTCCTGGTCAATCGCGTCGGCGATTTAGGCTTTCTGCTCGGCATCGCGCTGATATTTGTGTACTGCGGTTCGCTCGACTACGCGCAGGTTTTCTCCCGCGCACCCGAATTGAGCGGCGCGACGGTGGAAATGGCATACGCTGGCTGGCCGCTGCTCACCACCATCTGCATCCTGCTGTTCATCGGCGCGATGGGCAAGTCGGCACAATTTCCGCTGCACGTCTGGCTGCCGGACTCGATGGAGGGACCGACACCAATCTCGGCGCTGATCCATGCCGCGACCATGGTGACCGCGGGTATTTTCATGGTGGCGCGCATGTCGCCGCTGTTCGAGTTGTCCGAAACGGCGCTGTCGTTCGTGATGGTGATCGGCGCGATCACCGCGTTGTTCATGGCGCTGGTGGCGGTGGTGCAGAACGACATCAAGCGGGTGGTGGCCTATTCGACTCTTTCGCAACTCGGTTACATGACCGTGGCGCTCGGCGCTTCGGCCTACGCCGGGGCCATCTTCCACCTGGTAACCCATGCCTTCTTCAAGGCGCTGCTGTTCCTCGGCGCCGGCTCGGTGATCATTGCCCTGCACCACGAGCAGGACATGCGCAGGATGGGGGGCTTGAGGAAGTACATGCCGATTACCTACGCCACCATGCTGATCGGGGCGCTGGCAAGCGCGGGCATCCCCGGATTTTCCGGTTTCTTCTCCAAGGACGCGATCATCGAAGCGGTGCATCTGTCGCAGTTGCCGGGCAGCGGTTTTGCGCACTTCTGTGTCCTGTCGACCGTGTTCGTCACCGCGTTCTATACCTTCCGGCTGTTTTTCATGACTTTCCACGGCAAGGAGCGCTTCCAAGTTCATGCTGACGATCATGGACATGGGCGGGGCCACGCACCGCGTGAATCCCCTTGGGTGGTGACCGTGCCGTTGGTAGTCCTGGCTGTGCCGACGATCTGCGCCGGGTGGGTCATCGGGCCCGTGTTGTTCGGCGGCTTCTTCGGCGGCGCCATCGTGGTTGCTGAATCCCACGATGTGCTTGGCGAGCTGGGCAGGGATTTCCACGGCGTATTCACGATGATGGCGCACGCGCTTGCCACGTGGCCGTTCTGGCTCGCCGTTGGCGGCATTTCCGCCGCGGCCTACCTGTATCTCAAGCGCATCGATCTGCCGGACAAGTTGCGCCAGCAGTTCTCGCCGCTGTATACCGTGCTCGACCAGAAGTATTATTTCGACCGCTTCAACGACTGGTTCTTTGCCGGCGGCGCACGGCTGGTCGGACGCGGATTGTGGAAGGGCGGCGACGTCGCGGTGATCGACGGCTTCGTCGACGGCTGTGCAACTCTGGTTGGCTGGCTGGCGACCGTAATTCGCAAGCTCCAGTCCGGGTATGTCTATACCTACGCCTTTGCCATGATCATCGGCATGGTTACCCTGCTTACCCTCTGGTTTGTGCGCTCCTGATGTGTTCCCAATAGTGAATAACTGGATGTTTTCCGGGTTTCAACTCAGCACCGTCATCTGGCTGCCGATCCTTGCCGGAGTGGCGGTGTTGTTCACCGGTTCGGACCGCAATGCCAATGTCGCCCGCTGGCTGGCGCTTGCCGCTGCCGTCGGCGGCCTGGCTGTCGCGCTGCCTCTCTACGCCGGATTTGACAGGAGCGCCGCGGAGATGCAGTTCGTGGAATTGATACCCTGGATCGTGTCCTACAACGTCAACTATCACCTCGGAATCGACGGCATCTCGCTATTGATGATCCTGCTCAACTGTTTCACCACCGTGCTTGTGGTGCTGGCGGGATGGAAAGTGGTGGAAAGCCGGGTGGCCCAGTACTCGGCGGCCTTCCTGATCCTGTCGGGGATCATGAACGGCGTGTTCTGCGCGCAGGATGCCGCGCTGTTCTACGTCTTCTTCGAGGCGACGCTGATTCCGATGTTCATCGTCATTGGCGTGTGGGGAGGCCCGAACCGGGTTTATGCAGCACTCAAGTTCTTCCTCTACACGCTGGTCGGCTCATTGCTGACGCTGGTTGCATTCATCTATCTGTACGTTGCCTCCGAGGGCAGCTTCGCAATGGCCGATTACTACCGTCTGCCGATCCCTATTGGCACGCAGATCCTGCTGTTCATTGCCTTCTTTGCCGCGTTTGCGGTCAAGGTGCCGATGTTTCCGGTACATACCTGGCTGCCCGATGCGCACGTCGAGGCGCCCACGGGCGGCTCTGTGGTGCTGGCGGCCGTGATGCTGAAGCTCGGCGCCTATGGTTTCATCCGGCTGTCTCTACCAATCCTCCCGGACGCCAGTCACGTGCTTGCCCCGGTCGTCATCGGCTTATCCCTGATCGCGGTGGTGTACATCGGCCTGGTGGCATTGGTGCAGACCGACATGAAAAAGCTGATTGCCTATTCCTCGATTTCGCACATGGGATTCGTGACGCTGGGAATTTTCCTGTTCAACGACCACGGCATGGAAGGCGCGGTGATCCAGATGGTCTCGCACGGCTTCGTTTCCGGCGCGTTGTTCCTGTGCGTCGGTGTCCTCTATGACCGCATGCACTCGCGTTTGATCGCGGACTACGGTGGGGTGGTGAACCGGATGCCGGTTTTTGCCGCCTTCTTCATGCTCTTCGCGATGGCCAATTCCGGTTTGCCCGGCACTAGCGGCTTTGTCGGCGAGTTCCTGGTGATACTGGGGACGATGGCAGAGAACTTCTGGTACGCGTTGGCCGCGGCGAGCACGCTGCTGTTCGGTGCCGCCTATACGTTGTGGATGATCAAACGCGTCGTGTTCGGCGCGGTGGCCAACGGCCAGGTCGCGGCTTTAACGGATATCACCCCGCGCGAGGGGCTGGTTCTGAGTCTTTTGGCGATCGCGGTGCTGGCAATGGGGCTGTATCCGCAGCCTTTCGCGGCCGTGCTGCATACTTCGGTCGACGAACTGCTGACGCTGGCAAACCAGAGCAAATTGTGATGGATTACGAGATTCCCGATTTTCTGCTGGCGGCTCCCGAAATCATCCTGCTGACGATGGTCTGCGTCATTTTGGTCGTGGACCTGTTTCTGTCCGATGCCCATCGGGTCTGGACCTATGCGCTGAGCCAGCTGTCGCTGATCGGCACCGCGGTGTTCGTGTTTGTGATGCGCGGGAAAGAGGTCGCCTACACTTTCAACGGCATGTTCGTCGACGACCCGATGGCGGACGTGCTCAAGATCGCGGTTTGCCTGACGGTGGCAGTTACGCTGGCCTACTCCCGCGCCTACATTGCCGCGCGCGACATGTATCGCGGCGAGTTCTTCGTGCTCTTGCTGTTCGCCACGCTCGGCATGATGGTGATGATCTCGGCAAATCACTTCCTGGTGCTTTACCTGGGGCTTGAGCTGCTGTCGCTGTCCTTGTATGCGCTGGTGGCGCTGCCGCGCGATTCCGGCAACAGCACGGAGGCTGCGATGAAGTATTTCGTGCTTGGCGCGCTGGCCTCCGGCATGTTGCTCTACGGCATGTCGATGATCTACGGCGCCACCGGGTCGCTGGAGGTCACCGAAGTAGCGCAGCGTATATTCGACGGCGATGCCATTCCGGCCATCCTGATTTTCGGGCTGGTGTTTGTGGTTGCAGGCATCGGTTTCAAGCTGGGCGCCGTGCCGTTCCATATGTGGGTGCCGGACGTCTATCACGGCGCGCCTACGGCGGTGACCCTGCTCATCGGGACCGCGCCCAAGCTGGCGGCGTTCGCGTTCATCATGCGGTTGCTGGTCGAGGCGCTGGGCATGCAGCAATTGCTCGTCGAATGGCAGCAGATGCTGGTAATCCTTGCGGTGGCCTCCCTTGCGATCGGCAACATCACTGCGATCGCGCAAACCAACCTGAAGCGCATGCTGGCCTATTCGACCATTTCGCACATGGGTTTTCTGCTCCTCGGCATCCTCAGCGGTACGCTCGAGGGATTCGGCGCGGCGATGTTCTACACCGTCATTTACGTGCTGATGGCAATGGGCACT
>CAZYTR010000276.1:0-5567 GCA_964650365.1 uncultured Alcaligenaceae bacterium
CTGGGCGATCGCCGCCCCGAGCGAGCCGACGAAGAACAGCCGGTTCCATGCCTCCTGGTGCCAGCCCGACGCCTTTACCCGGAACTCGAAAGCCACGCCGCGCAGGATGAGCGCGATCAGCATCAACGCGACTTCCAGGTATAGCGAAGAAAGGATGACGCCGTGCGCATGCGGGAACGCCACCAGCAGGATTCCCACACCGAGTACCAGCCAGGTTTCGTTTGCGTCCCAGAAGGGGCCGATCGAAGCCACCATCATGTCCTGCTCCTCGCGTGTGGCCAGCGGCAGCAGGATCCCCACTCCGAGGTCGAAACCATCGAGGATGACGTAGGCGAGGATGGCAAGCCCCATCAGCACCATGAAGATCAAAGGCAGATCGAGTTGCATGGCGATCATTTCGCCTGCGCACCCGCCGTCTGGAGCGCGGCGCGCGAGGGCCGCGGGTGCCCATTGCCGTCCGCCTCTTTGAGCGCGAGCTGGGTGAGGACCACCATGTACGAAATCAACAACAGCGTATACACCGACAGATAACTCACCAGCGTGAGCGCAATGTACGGAGCCGGCACGTCCGAAGCGGTTTCGGCAGTGGTAATCAAGCCGTACACGACGTAGGGCTGGCGACCGATCTCGGTGGTGAGCCAGCCGGCCAGCACCGCCACCCATCCTGAAAACGTCATGGCGGCAAAACCCTGCAGCAACCGTCGTGGAATCTCTCGCCTCCGCAATAGATACCAGGCGCCCAACCATGACAGCGCCAGCATCAGCACGCCCACGCCGACCATGACGCGGAAGCTCCAGAACACCGGCGCGACCGGCGGGTGCTTGTCGCCGAACTCGTTCAGCCCTTTGATCTCGCCGTCGAACTCGTGGGTGAGGATCAGGCTCGCACCCCTGGGGATGGCGATCGCAAAGTCGTTGCGCCGCTCCTTGCTGTTTGGCATCGCGAACAGCAGCAGCGGAGCACCGCGCTCGGTTTGCCAGATGGCTTCGATGGCGGCGATCTTCGCCGGCTGGTGCTCGAGCGTGTTGAGGCCATGCAGGTCGCCCACCATGATCTGCACCGGCGTCAGCACCGCCGCGATCACGATGCCCACCCGCAACATCCGTCGCGCCGGCTCGAACTGCGGCTTGCGCAGCAACTGCAGCGCCGAGATGCCCGCGACCAGGAACGCCGCCGTCAGCCCGGAGGCGATCATCATGTGCGTCAGCCGGTACGGAAAACTCGGGTTGAATATGATCGCCCACCAATCGGCCGCATGCAGTTGCCCGTCGATGATTTCGAAACCCCGAGGCGTCTGCATCCATGAATTGAGCGCGAGGATCCAGAACGCCGAAGCCGACGTGCCGAATGCCACCAGAAATGCCGACGCCGTATGCATCCACCTCGGGACGCGATCGCGCCCGAAAAGCATCACGCCGAGGAAAGTCGCCTCGAGGAAGAATGCGGTCAGCACCTCGTAACCCAGCAGCGGCCCGGCGATGTTTCCGGCCTTCTTCATGAAGCCCGGCCAGTTGGTGCCGAACTGGAAGCTCATCGTGATGCCCGAGACCACGCCCAGGGCGAACGACAGCGCGAACACCTTCACCCACAGGCGATAGGCGTGCGCGAGCCACGCTTCGCCGCCGTGCCCGATGCGCACGCGCAGGTACACCAGCACCCACGCAAGAGCGATGGTGATGCTCGGAAAAAGGATGTGGAAAGCGATATTGAGCCCGAACTGGGCCCGGGCGAGGAGAACGGGATCGGCAAACATGTCGGCGGCCGGGGATTGGGCCAATTTTAACTCTTAAGATTCACCGGCTCCCGGAATCATGGCGTGTTTTCCAGGGCGTCGCTCGCGGGCCGGCTGGCGGCACACCCCACGGCTACTTTATTCGCCATTCGGCGGTATGATTCATCCATACGTGATCGCAACCGCCCAACTGCGAGCCCTGAGTCCGCTGATCGTGCCGGCGGCGATCATCGTCATCGCAGCGCTGGCGGTCGTGATCGGGCAAAGGTTGCCGGCCTCTTTCGCCGGGTTCGGCGTTTTCGGACCCTACACCGTGCTCCTGCTGGGCACGGCAATCAGCCTCTGGTTCAACCGCGGACGGGCATTCATCGTACTGCTGTCGCTCCTCATCGCATTCGTCGGCTACCGGCTGGCGCAGGACCCGGTGTCGATCAATTTTGCCGGCCGTGCCGTGCTTGCCGCCCTCGCGGTCTTCGTGCCGCTCAACATCCTGATTGTCTTGCTTATCGAGGAACGTGGCATCTCCTATTTCCACAACTACCGCTGGCTGCTGCTGCTGGTCACGCAAATTCTGTTTACCGCCTGGGTGGCAGGCGCGGGCAAGAGTTCCCTGTCGGGAACGGCGTGGCACGCAATGCTGGAGCACTGGCTGATCCGGCCGGCGCCGGTACCCTTCCTCGGCCGGGCTCTCATGGCCGCGGCGTTCGCATACGCAGTGTTCAAGGCGTGGCGGGAACATTCGCTGCTCGAAATCGGCCTGGCCGGCGCACTGGTGGCATTCTTCGTAGCCTGCCAGTGGCCCATTACCCCGGGTGTGTTTGCGGCCTTCATCTCGGCAGCCGGCGCAATCCTGCTGCTCGCCGTGCTGCAGGAATCGCACCGCATGGCGTTTCGCGATGAGCTTACCGGTCTGCCCGGCCGGCGCGCGCTCGAGGAGCGGCTGGTCGCGTTGGGGCCGGTCTATACCATTGCGATGGTGGATGTGGACCACTTCAAGAAATTCAACGACACGCACGGCCACGACATCGGCGACCAGGTACTGAAACTGGTCGGGGCGCGGCTTGCCGAGCTCGACGGGGGCGGCAAGGCATTCCGCTACGGCGGCGAGGAGTTCGCAGTCTTGTTCTTCGACCAGACCATGAGGGAGGCGCTGCCACACCTGGAGACGCTTCGGCAGAACATCGAGTCCTACAGGATGACCGTGCGCACCGACGAACGTCGCAGCGATTCCCGCCCGGGCAACGACCGCCGGTCCACGACCGGCAAGCCGAAGAATCTCCCCGCCGCGGACGTGCACGTATTCCGAAAATCCGACCAGGCTCTGTCGATCACCGTCAGCATCGGGGTAGCCGAACGCGACGAGTATCTGAATATGCCGGAGAAAGTTATTCGCGCAGCCGACGAAGCGCTGTATCGCGCAAAAGACAAGGGGCGCAATCGGGTCAGCCAATGAATAAAGGGGAACGTACGGGAATCGCCCGAGCCGAACTCCCGTTACTTTCAATTGCCGCCGCGTTTTTCGCGGCTGCGCTCACTGTTTCCATTCCGACGTCCTTCGCGAAGGAACGCAGCTTCAGTTCGGAGAAACACGGTTTCCGTCTGGTCACGCTGGTCGAGGGCCTGGAGCATCCCTGGTCGATCGCCTTCCTTCCCGACGGACGCATGCTGGTCACGGAACGCCCCGGGCGGCTGCGCATCGTTTCGAAGGACTTCAGACTTGAACCCGCCCCGGTCGAAGGCCTGCCTCCCATCGCCGAGGCGGGACAGGGCGGCCTGTTCGACGTAGTGCTGCACCCCCGCTACGCCGAGAACGGCTGGATCTATATCTCCTACAACGGCCCCGGAAGCGGCGGATGGGCGACGGAATTGCTGCGCGCCAGACTCGAAGGCAACCGCCTGACCGACACGCAAACGCTTTTTCGCATGGACCCGAAGTCGCGCAAGGGGCAGCACTTCGGCGGCCGGATCGTGTTCGACCGCCAGGGTTATCTCTATCTCACGCTTGGCGACCGCGGCGAGAAGGAGCGCGCACAGCAGCTCGACGATCACGCCGGCTCGGTCGTCCGGCTTCGCGACGACGGCCGCGTTCCCGCCGATAATCCCTTCGTGAACCGTCCGGGTGCGCGGCCCGAAAAGTTTACGCTGGGCAACCGCAACATGCAGGGCGCGGCGCTGCACCCGCAGACCGGTGAACTGTGGACCCACGAGCATGGGCCGCAGGGAGGCGACGAAGTCAATATCATGCGCGCCGGACGCAATTACGGATGGCCGGTCGTCACTTATGGCGTGAACTACGTAATCGGTACCAAGATCGGTGAAGGAACCGAAAAGCCGGGCATTGAACAGCCGCTTTACTATTGGGTGCCGTCGATCGCCCCGTCGGGGATGACGTTCTACACCGGCGAACGCTTCCCCCATTGGCGCGGCAACCTGTTCGTCGGCTCACTGAAGTTCCAGATGCTGGCGAGACTGGAACTGGACGGCAGCAAGATCGTCAGGGAAGAGCGCCTGATCCAGGGCGAACTCGGCCGCATCCGCGACGTGCGCACCGGTCCCGACGGCTATATCTACTTGCTGACCGACGCGCCTGACGGCGTGCTCGCGCGCATCGAGCCGACGAATTGAGGATGGGGCGAGAGGCGAGAGGCGAGAGGCGAGAGGCGAGAGGCGAGAGGCGAGAGGCGAGAGACGAGAGGCGAGAGGCGAGAGATTGGTGCTCTTCCGTCAGTCTAAGTTCCACTTTTTGTATTATTTGTTTTACGAGTCACGACCGTCACGTTCGTCACGTTCGCCACGACATTCACGACATTCACGACATTCACGACATTCACGACATTCACGACATTCACGGTATTCACGGCCTTATCAGCCTTCACTCCCCTTGGGCAGCGCAAGACCGCCGGCGTAGCGCTTTTTCCAGAACGCATGGCCGTGCACAAAATCATTCTTTGCGGACCTGTCCACCCCGCGCATCAGCCATAGCGGCTGATCGAAGAGGTTGAACGGGCTGTTGATTTTCTTCTGCGCGACCAGCGAGCGGTCATAGTGCGACGTCGCCGGCATGTACCGCAGGATCAGGGCGGCGCGCCGTTGTCCCGAGGTGTTGGCAAGCGAGCCGTGGATCATGCGCACATCGTGCAACGACATCTCGCCGGGTTCGAGTTCGACATTCACGGCCGCAGACTCATCGAACTGATCGCGGTCGAGCTCCAGGTTCAACACCAGGTTCTCGCGATTGGCCTGGTGGTGCCGGTAAAGCTCCTCGCGCTTGTGCGACCCGGGAATGAAACGCATGCACCCGTTCACCGTCGACACCGGGTCAATGGCGATCCACACCGAACAGGTCGCCAGCGGACGCATCGGCCAGTACTCGCCGTCCTGGTGCCAGGGCACTTCGCGGCCGTTGCGCGGCGGCTTGCAGAGCACGCGCGAGATCCACAGGACGACATCCGGTCCCAGCACCTGCTCGACCATGTCCAGGATCGGCGCATGGCGCGCCGTCTCCATGAAAGGATTCAAGTGCGCACCCTCGGTCGGCGCAATCATGTGCGGAGTGGCGAGGTCCTCCTGCGCCACATCGGTGTATGCAGCCAGCAATCGGTCGATACCCTTCCTCAACCGATCCAGCAGCGGCGCCGGCAGGCGATACTTCGGGAACACATATCCCCGTTCCTTATAGTGACGCAGTTCGTCCGCGCTCAGGATGGCGTTCATTGTTCACTTTACCCCGTACTTCGCCCGGTAGTGCTGCTTGAGCACCTTGCGTGTCTGCACGTTGATCTGCGGGTTTTGCGGCTTCGCCGGCCGCACGCCTGCCGCGGGTCGTTGCGCCGG
>CAZYTR010000277.1:0-12758 GCA_964650365.1 uncultured Alcaligenaceae bacterium
GAGGCGAGAGGCGAGAGGCGTGAGGCGTGAGGCGTGAGGCGAAACGACATCATAGCGCCCTCAAAAGAGGCTCGTCTCAATGGAGGCGCGTGGCGTGAAACGGGCAATGCCAAAGAAAGACAAGCAATCCGCTCGTCAAACGACGGTGGATTCACGCCCGCCAGATAAGTCTGCTCTTTCCGAAACGGTCGGTTCTTCCGCCTCACGCCTCACGCCTCACCCCTCACTGAATTTCGTCACCCCCGCGGTGCGCGACAGGCTGGCGCGTCTCGGCATCTTCCAGCTTTCCGATCTGGTGTTGCACCTGCCTTTGCGCTACGAGGACGAGACCCGCATCGTTTCGATCCACGACGCGCTCTCTGGGGACACGGTGCAGATCGAGGGCACGGTGCTCAAGACCGAGGTCAAATTCCGTCCGGGCCGGCAACTCGTTTCCGAGGTCGATGACGGCAGCGGCAGGCTGATGATGCGGTTCTTCAATTTCTATCCGAGCCAGCACAAGGCGCTCGCTCCCGGCGCACGCGTACGCGCGATGGGAGAAATCCGCCAGGGTTTCTTCGGTGCCGAGATGGTGCATCCCCGCTTTCGCGTGCTTCGCGGGGAAATGCCGTTGCCGCAGGCGTTGACCCCTATCTATCCGACCACTGCGGGCTTGGGCCAGGACACGCTGCGCAAACTCGCCGGGCGCGCGCTCGAGCGCGCCGACCTCGAGGACACGCTGCCGGAACCAGTGCGCAAGAAGCTCAAGCTCCCGCCGTTCGCGGAAGCGGTCCAGGCGCTGCACAACCCGACGCCGGCGGTCGATGCGCAGGCGCTGGTCGAGCACGCCCATCCGGCCTGGCGCAGGGTGAAGTTCGACGAATTGCTGGCGCAACAACTGTCGATGCGACTGCATCGCGACCGCCGCAACCGCGTGCGCGCGCATCCCCTGTTGCAGCATTCGGGCTTGTCGAAGCGCCTGCTCGCGTCTTTGCCGTTTCGGCTCACCCGCGCGCAGGCGCGCACTCTCAACGAGATCCGCACTGATCTTGCGCGGCCGCACCCGATGCAGCGATTGCTGCAGGGTGATGTCGGCAGCGGCAAGACCATCGTGGCCGCGCTCGCGGCGTTGCAGGCAATCGAGAGCGGCTATCAGGCAGCGGTGATGGCGCCCACCGAGATCCTCGCCGAGCAGCACTATCGGAAATTCTCCCAGTGGCTCGAGCCACTGGGAATCGAAACGGCGTGGCTGACGGGCGGCCTGAAAAAGAAGGAACGCGACAAGGTGCTTGCGGCGATTGAAGGAGGCAAAGCCCAGCTCGCGGTTGGAACCCATGCGCTGTTCCAGGAAGAGGTCGTATTCAGAAAGCTGGGGCTCGCGATTGTCGACGAGCAACACCGTTTCGGCGTGCACCAGCGTCTGGCGCTGCGCATGAAGGGCAGCCGTGCCGATCAGGCGTTGCAGCCGCACCAGTTGATGATGAGCGCCACGCCGATCCCGCGAACGCTGGCGATGAGTTTCTATGCCGACCTCGACGTCTCGGTGATCGACGAGATGCCGCCGGGCCGAACGCCGGTCGTGACCAAGCTATTGTCCGAAACGCGCCGGAACGAAGTGCTCCGGCGGGTGCGCGACGCCTGCCTGGAGGGCAGGCAGGCCTACTGGGTGTGTCCGCTGATCGAGGAGTCGGACACCGGAGCGCGGAGCAAGGACCCGCTTGCGGGATGGGACCGCGAAGGTGGCGAGGCGGCGCGCCCCGCTGCGACTGAATTGCCGTTCAAGGTTCGCGCGCGGGGCGAGGCTCTGCAGTTGCAGACGGCAATCGACACCTATGACGGCCTGCAACAGAGTTTCCCGGAACTGAAAGTCGGATTGGTGCATGGGCGGCTGCCGAACCAGGAGAAAGCGGCGGTGATGGCGGCCTTCCAGGTCAACCAGATCCAGTTGCTGGTCGCGACCACGGTGATCGAGGTCGGCGTGGACGTGCCCAATGCGTCGCTGATGGTGATCGAGCATGCCGAGCGCATGGGCTTGTCGCAGCTCCATCAGTTGCGCGGCCGGGTGGGCCGCGGTGCCGAGTCCAGCGTCTGCATCCTGCTGTACCAGAACCCGCTCTCGGACAATGCGCGCGAACGGCTGCGCATCATTTACCAGAATGCCGACGGCTTCGAGATCGCGCGCCACGATCTGCGCCTGCGCGGTCCGGGCGAGTTGCTGGGCGCGCGCCAGAGCGGCGTGCCGATGCTGCGCTTCGCCGATCTGGAAACGGACCTCGATCTTCTGGAAGCGGCGCGCAATGTCGCGCCGCAGTTGCTGCGAGATCATGCCGGGGGCGCCGAGCGCCATCTCGAGCGCTGGCTGGGCGGCAGGCAGGAATTTCTGAAAGTCTGACAACCTCCGTCCTGCCTGCGCGCACGCTGGGGCGGGTGCTATCATCCCGGGCATCTTGAAGGCCCGTCCCTCGACCGCATAAAGAACAATAATGGACTTCGTTTCCTGGCGGCCGATCGAGGCCGCGGTCACGCTGGCAGTGATCTGGATCGGGCTGGGCGTGATTGGGCTGGCATTGATGCGTGCGCCGCGTCTCATCACCGGCGTCGCGTTTCCTGTCGGGGCGTTGGTGTCGCTTGCGCTTGCGGCAACCGGACTGTGGGCGATCGGTGCGCCGCCCAGCGCGGCGATTCTGCCGGCGGGCCTGCCCGACCTGCCGTTCCACGTTCGCATCGATGCGCTGTCCGGGTTTTTCCTGCTGTTGTTAGGCGGGGTCTCGTTCGGTATTTCGCTGTTCGCCGCGGGGTACTTTCGCGACACCAAGGGCACGGCACTCGGCCTGCTGAGCCTGCAGTATCACGTGTTTCTCGCGAGCATGGCCTTCGTGCTGATCGCCGACGACGCCTATCTGTTCATGATCACCTGGGAGTCGATGGCGCTCTCATCGTATTTCCTCGTCACCACGGAACATCACCAGGAGCAGAACCGCAAAGCCGGCTTCATCTACCTGCTGGTGGCGCATATCGGCGCGCTGAGCATCCTGTTGTGCTTTGGCGTACTTCATGGCGGCCACGGCGACTACACGTTCGAGGCGCTGCGCGCGGCGAACCTGAGCGGCTTCTGGGCCACGGCGGCGTTCCTGCTCGCGTTTTTCGGCTTCGGCGCCAAGGCCGGCATGTTGCCATTGCATGTATGGCTGCCGGAGGCGCATCCGGCGGCGCCATCGCCGGTGTCCGCGTTGATGAGCGGCGTGATGCTGACGACCGCGATCTACGGAATGGTGCGCGTCATCTACGATCTCATCGGCAACATCCGCTGGGAGTGGGGTCTCACGGTACTGCTGTTCGGCGCCGCCACCTCGCTGTTCGGCGTGCTGTTCGCGCTGATGCAGCACGATTTGAAACGCCTGCTCGCCTACCACTCGGTCGAGAACATCGGCATCATCCTGATCGGCATCGGGCTGTCGATGGTATTCATCGGCAGCGGCCACCCGGCCGCCGGCGTGCTCGGGCTGATTGCCGGGCTTTATCACACGCTCAATCACGCGGTATTCAAGGGCCTGCTGTTCCTCGGTGCGGGAGCGATCCTGAAGTCGACCGGGCTGAGAAACCTGAACGAGATGGGTGGGCTGATTCGCTACCTGCCGCACACCGCGCTCTATTTTCTGGTGGGCGCGCTGGCGATCTCGGCCTTGCCGCCGTTGAACGGCTTCGTATCGGAGTGGCTCACGTTCCAGGCTTCGCTGCAGGCGCCGCTGCTGGAAAGCAGCGTGGTGAGGAGCCTGGTGCCGATCGTCGCCGCGGTGCTCGCGCTGTCCGGGGCGTTGACCGGCATGTGCTTCGTCAAGGTCTATGGCATCGCCTTCCTCGGCCAGCACCGTCACGCGTTCGCGGAGCAACCGCGCGAGGCGAGCGGCTGGGAGCGCGCGGGCATGCTATGGCTCACTCTGGCGTGCTTCGCGCTCGGGCTGTTTCCGGCGTTCATGATCGGCGCGCTCGACAAAGTCAGCCTTGCCCTGATCAAGACCGGCCTGAGCAAGGAGACGATGTCCGCGGGCTGGCTGTGGCTGGTGCCGACCTCCAGCGCGCAGGCAAGCTACAGCCCGGTCGTTTTCCTCCTGGTGATCGCGGTAGTATTCGGATTGACCTTCCTCGCGGTGCGCCACGTCTATCATGGGCGGCTGCGGCGCGCCGATCCGTGGGATTGCGGCTTCCCGGCGCAGACTTCACGCATGCAGGACAGCGCAGATGCGTTCGGCCAGCCAATCCGCCAGATCTTTGCCCCGGTCTACCTGATCCACCGGGAAATCCCGCGGGCGGACGATCCGCAGCCGGTATTCAGGCAGTCGGTGGAGGACCGGCACTGGCACTGGATGTATCTGCCGATCGCACGCCTCACTGAATTTCTCTCCGGTCATGTGGGCAAGCTGCAGCAGGGGCGCATTTCTGTGTACCTGCTGTTCAGCTTCCTGACGCTGATCGCGCTGCTGGTATTCGCCCAATGAACATCACCAGCGGGATCATTTTCCAGGTGCTGCAGTCGGTACTGGTGGTGCTGATCGCGCCGCTCATGCTGGGCTGGGTCAACCAGTGCCGCGCCTGGCTGCAGAATAAAAGCGGCGCGGGCATCTGGCAACCGTACAAGGTGCTGCACAAATTATTCCACAAGGATGCGGTGCTCGCGCACAACGCGTCGCCGCTGTTCCGCGCCACGCCCTATATCCTGTTTGGTTGCATGTGGCTCGCGGTGGGCATCGTGCCGGTGCTGGCGACCTCGTTGCCATTTGCGCCGGCTGCCGACGTGATCGCGCTGGTCGGGCTGTTTGCGCTGGCTCGCGTATTCATTTCGCTTGCCGGCATGGACGTTGGCACCTCGTTTGGCACGCTCGGCGCGCGCCGCGAGATGATGATTGGCTTTCTTGCCGAGCCGGCGATGCTGATGACGCTTTTCACCGCCTCGCTCATCAGCCACTCGACTTCACTGGTGACCATCGTTGAGACACTCGGCCACCGGGAGTTCGTGATTTATCCGAGCATGGCGTTCGCAGCGGTCGCGTTCCTGATGGTGCTGCTGGCGGAAAACGCGCGCATTCCGATCGACAACCCGTCGACACACCTCGAACTCACCATGATCCACGAGGCGATGATCCTCGAGTATTCGGCGCGCCATCTTGCGCTGATCGAATGGGCGACGAGCCTCAAGCTCACCGCCTACGTCGCGATCGGCATCGCCATATTCGTGCCCTGGGGTATCGCCGGAGCCGGCGACTGGATC
The DNA here is from genome assembly GCA_964650365.1 of uncultured Alcaligenaceae bacterium. GTDB lineage: Bacteria > Pseudomonadota > Gammaproteobacteria > Burkholderiales > JACQAP01 > JACQAP01. Next base: position 5,246 of record CAZYTR010000277.1, read on the forward strand.
GGGTTGCCCGTCGCGCTCGCCGCGCTGGTGTTGAAGCTGCTCGGTGCCGGTGCCGGGCTGGCATTGCTCGAGACAGTGTCGGCCAAAATGCGCATCTTCCGTGCGCCCGAATTTCTGGGCACCGCCTTCATGCTCGCCACGCTCGGCATGCTCATTCATTTCCTGCTCGAACGCTAAAACTTGGAAAAGTCTTGAACCGCGAAGGACCACGAAATTATAGTTTTGAAGTTTTGGTGATGCGTTTTGAGTGATTAATGCTTCCAGCTGATTCACGGGGTAGGGCCGTTTGCTCAACACTTAAAATTCAACACTCAGCATTCAACACTCAATATTAAGTCCAAATGAACCTTCCGTTTCACGCGCAATTGATCAACCTGTTCGCGGCACTGCTGCTGCTGCTCGCATTCGCGCTGCTGACGCAGCGGCGCATCCTGTCGCTGATCAATCTGTTTGCGGCGCAGGGCCTCGTGCTGGTGCTCTCCACGCTGGTGGTTGCCTACTCGACGCACCAGAGCCATCTGTATTACTCGGCAATGCTGACGCTGGCTCTCAAGGTGCTTCTGCTGCCGTGGATCATGCACCGGCTGATCCGGGCGTTGAACGTGCGCTGGGATGTCGAGACGCTGATCAACATGCCGGCAACGATGCTCATCGGCATCGTGCTGGTGATTTTCGCGTTTAATCTGGCAACCCCGATCACGCAGTTCGCCGGCACCATCAACAAAAGCACGCTCGGCATCGCCACCGCCTGCATTCTGCTTGCATTCCTGATGATGATCACGCGACGCAAGGCGGTGTCACAGGTGATCGGCTTCCTGGCGATGGAAAACGGCCTGTTCTTCGCGGCGACTTCCGCTACTTATGGCATGCCGATGGTGGTGGAGTTGGGAATAGCGCTCGACGTGCTGGTCGGCACGCTGATCTTCGGCGTGTTCTTCTTCCACATCCGCGAGACCTTCGAAAGCCTCGACATCCATCACCTGGAGAAGCTGAAGGAACGCTGATGGAGCTTCTGCTGGTATTGGGCGTACCGTTTGCCGGCGGCATCGTGCTCGGAGTCTGGGGGCATCGCAGTTTCGCACCCGAGCTCAACTCCGGCATGAGCCTGCTCACCTTCGTGGCGGCGGCGGTTCTCACGGCACGCATCATCGCCGACGGGCCCATGCTGGTCTGGAATGAGAATTTCTTTGTCGACTCGTTCAACGTGTTCCTGGTGGCGTTGACGGCGTTCGTCGCGTTCACGACTTCACTCTTCAGCCGCCCGTACATGCGCATCGAATTGAACCACGGCAGGCTGTCGCCAAACCGGCTGCGGCTTTATCACAGCATGTACCAGATGTTCAGTTTCACCATGCTGCTCGCGCTGCTCACCAACAATGTCGGCATCCTGTGGGTGGCGATGGAAGCGGCCACACTCACCACCGTGCTGCTGGTAAGCCTGTACCGCACGCCGGCGAGCCTGGAGGCGGCATGGAAGTACTTCATCCTGTGCAGCGTGGGACTTGCGCAGGCGCTGTTCGGCACCATACTGCTGTATTTCGCCGCAGAAAAAGTGCTGGGGCCGGGCGGTACCGCGCTGCTGTGGACGCATTTGAACGAGGTGAAGGGCGATCTCGAGCCTACCGTGCTGGGGCTCGCATTCGTATTCCTGCTGGTCGGTTACGGCACCAAGGTGGGACTGGTTCCATTGCATAATTGGCTGCCGGATGCCCACGCCGAAGGTCCAACGCCGATCTCGGCGGTGCTGTCGGGGCTCTTGCTCAACGTCGCGCTGTATGCGGTAGTGCGTTCCAAGGTGTTGGTCGAAGGCGCGCTCGGCACCCATTTTGCCGGCAATCTGATGATGGGCTTCGGCCTGTTGTCGGTGGTGGTGGCCGCATTCCTGTTGTCGCGGCAGAAGGACGTCAAACGCCTGTTCGCCTACTCGTCGATCGAGCACATGGGGCTGATGACCTTTGCCTTCGGCATGGGCGGTGCGATGGCTACATTCGCCGGATTGCTGCACATGACGGTACATTCGCTTACCAAGTCGGCGATCTTTTTCACCGTCGGCCATGCCGCACAGAAATCCGGAACGCAGGTCATGGACGACATAAGGGGGCTGATCGACAGCAATCCGACCATCGGTTGGGGGCTGATGCTCGGCGGCCTTGCGATACTTGGCATACCGCCGTTCGGCGTGTTCGCGAGCGAATTCATGATCCTCACGGTGACGATGCACCAGCAGCCATGGGCCACGCCGTTTCTGCTCGCGGCGCTGGGCGTGGCCTTCGCCGCAATTTTCGGCAAAGTCCAGCCAATGGTATTCGGCACCGCGAGTGCGAGGCGCCTGCCGCATCCGCCTGCGTTGATTCCCGTGTTCGTGCACCTTGCGCTCGTGCTGTTGCTCGGTTTGTACATTCCGCCGTACCTTGCCGACTGGTACCGCCAGGCCGCGCAGCTGATCGGGTAAGACGTGAGGCGTGAGGCGAAACATCTTGAACCGCAAAGGACGCAAAGGACGCAAAGGAACGGCAGATTCATATGACTTTAATGTTGAGTGTTGAATGTTGAGTATTGAGTAAACGACCCGGCCTCGTGAATCAGCTGGAAGCGTCAATTACTCAAAACTCAACACTAAGAATTCAAAACTTTAATTTTCGTTTTTCCCTTGCGTCCTTCGCGTCCTTGGCGGTGGAGCTTTAATGTGAAGCTTGAAGATTTTCAGATCGAGCTGAAACAACTGCCCGGTGCGATGCCGGTGTGGCGCGGATTCGTCGACGCGAACCAATGGCGCGCAACCTGCCAGCAAGTGCGCGATAACGGCGGCAGGCTGGTTGCATTATGGGGCACCGACAACGACGATCGGGGGCAGGGCTTGTCGGTGCACGCCGCGTTGACCATGCAACCTGGACTACTTGTCATCACGCTGCCACTTCGCGGCGAAGGCTTTCCCGATATCTCGGACATCTTTCCCGCGGCGAACCGGATGCAGCGCTCGGTATTCGATCTGCTGGGCATGCCGGCGGAGGGCGCCGGCGACCGCCGTAAGTGGCTCCGCCACGCTGCTTGGCGTGCCGACGAGTTTCCGCTCCGCAAGGATTTCGTTACTCGTCACTGGTCACCCGTCACTCCGCCGGATGCGGCCGACGATTACCCCTTCGTTCGCGTGGAAGGGGAGGGTGTGCATGAAATCCCGGTCGGGCCGGTGCATGCCGGCACCATCGAACCGGGGCATTTCCGCTTCTCCATCGTCGGCGAGGGCGTCCTGCGTCTCGAAGAGCGGCTCGGCTACAAGCACAAAGGCATCGAGAAGCGTTTCGAGCAGATGGACCTCAAGCTGGGCGCACTGCTTGCCGGGCGTGTATCCGGCGATTCAACGGTGGCCTACGCCTGGGCTTATGCGATGGCGGTCGAAAGCGCGTGCAGCGTGAGGCTGCCGCAGCGCGCGCTGTGGTTGCGGGCGCTGCTGCTCGAGCGCGAGCGCATCGGCCAGCATCTATGGGACCTGGGTTTCATGGGTAACGACGCCGGTCTGGCGTTCGGTCTGGCGCAGTTTTCCTGTCTCAGGGAAGATATGCTGCGCACCAACCTGGCGCTGTTCGGCCACCGCTACCTCATGGATTGCATCATCCCCGGAGGCGTGGCACGTGACCTCGATGCGGAAGGAATCGCGGGAATACGCGACGAAATCGATACGCTCGGAAAGACTGTCGTGTTGTTGAGGGGCATATACGACGAGCATGCGGGCTTGCAGGACCGTTTCATTGGCTGCGGCCGCGTCAAGCCCGAGCTCGCCAACCGCCTGGGGCTTACCGGGCCGGCGGGGCGTGCCAGCGGGATGGCCTGGGATTTGCGCGTGCAGTTCCCGCCGGCTCCGTACGACGGGTTCGAGGTGCGCATGGCGACGCACCGCAACGGCGATGTGGCGGCGCGCGCGACTGTGCGCTTCGAGGAAATTGCCGAGTCTTTGCGCCTGATTGGAGTGATTCTTTCCGGCTTGCCCGCGGGCGACATCGCCGCGCCGGTTCCGGATGCACCCGAGGACGCATTTGGCATCGGCTGGGTCGAGGGCTGGCGCGGCGAGGTTCTGATCGCGCTTGAAACCGGCGCCAATAACCGCATCCGGCGGCTCCATCCACACGATCCGTCGTGGCAGAACTGGCCGGCGCTCGAGCGCGCGGTGCTCGGCAACATCGTTCCCGATTTCCCGCTGATCAACAAATCGTTCAACCTGAGCTACTCCGGCCACGACCTTTAGAACTGGACAGGATTAACAGGATTTACAGGATTATTTCTTTCTTCGCAGGGCGACGAGTATGTTCATCGTCGAGTTTTCTTGGTGAAGTTTTACTGCTGCGAATCTTGTTAATCTTGTAAATCCTGTCTATTCGGATTGTTTGGTATGTACCAACTACTGAAACAGATCGCGATCACCGGCATCAAGACCGAGGCGCCGCCGCAGCCCGACGAGGCGCTGCGCGCGACTGCGGACCGGTTGCGCGAGGATGTGCTGCGCCGCTTCGACGGCGCGCTGACCATCCGACACGTGGATGCCGGTTCGTGCAACGGCTGCGAGCTCGAAATCAACTCGCTAAACAATCCGTACTACAACCTTGAGGGGCTGGGCATAAAGTTCGTCGCCAGCCCGCGCCATGCCGACATGCTGCTGGTGACCGGACCGGTGTCGCGGCACATGGAGGTGGCGCTCAAGCGCACTTACGACGCGACACCGGATCCGAAACTGGTGGTCGCCATCGGTGACTGTGGCTGCAGCGGCGGAATTTTTGGCGAGAGCTATGCCAGTTGTGGCCGCGTCGCCAACGTGATCCCGGTGGACGTGGCGGTGCCGGGCTGTCCGCCTGCGCCGGCTGCAATCATGCAGGGCATTCTGACTGCGATATCGAAGACGAAGACCTCGACTTGAAGCGGATTGCGTGGTGACTCTGCTCGAACGCCTCAATGCCTACGAGAAGCTGATCCGGCTCGACAAGCCGATCGGCATTCTGCTGTTGCTATGGCCCACACTTTGGGCGTTATGGCTTTCCTCGCGCGGGCACCCAAGCTGGGAAGTCGTCTGGATCTTCATTCTGGGAACGGTGTTGATGCGCTCTGCCGGCTGCGCGATCAACGACTATGCCGACCGCCACTTCGACGGCCGTGTCGCGCGCACCCGCAACCGGCCGCTGGCAGCCGGACTGATTAAACCGCGGGAGGCGCTTGTGGTGGCGGCAGTTCTCGCGCTAGCCGCGTTCGCGCTGGTTCTGCAGCTCAACAAACAAACCATCCTGTTGTCGGTGGTCGCGGTGGTAATCGCGGCGACCTATCCGTTCACCAAACGCTTCTTCGCCCTGCCCCAAGCATACCTCGGCATCGCCTTCGGTTTTGGCATCCCGATGGCGTTCGCGGCGCAGACCGGCCGCGTGCCGGCAGTTGCCTGGTTGCTGCTGCTTGCCAACGTGTTCTGGGCGGTTGCCTACGACACCGAGTACGCGATGGTGGATCGCGACGATGATCGCAAGATCGGCATCAAGACATCCGCAATCACCTTCGGTCGCCACGACGTGACCGCGGTGATGATTTGCCACGCGATGTTTCTGCTGATCCTTGCGTGGATCGGCTGGCGCTATGCGCTGGGAGTTTACTTTTTCGCCGGACTGCTGATGGCGGCGGGGTTGGCGGCGACGCATTACCAGATGATCCGGGATCGCGATCCGGAGTCGTGTTTCCGCGCGTTCCGGCACAACAACTGGATCGGAGCGATGATTTTTGCCGGCCTGGTGGCGAGTTTCCAGTTCCCGAAGCCGTTCTGAGGGTTGTTGTGCGCCTTTGCTATGCCTATAGTGGCCCATACACGTCCAACTCACCATGGATCTTGAACTGAAAGGACGCGCGGTGCTCGTCACCGGCGGTAGCAAGGGCATCGGCCTGGCCTGCGCGCGGGCATTTCTCGACGAAGGCGCGAAAGTCGCGATCGTATCGCGCGATGACGCAAACCTGGGCGCAGCGGCAGCGCGGTTACCGACGCTGAAGACCATCGTCGCCGACCTCACGCGCGCAGAGGACGCGGCGCGCATGGCGCAGGAAGCCGAACGTGCGATTGGCCCGATCGACGTCCTGGTGAATTCGGCGGGAGCGGCAAAGCGCTACCCGCCGGAAGAATTGAATGCGCACGCCTGGCATGCGGCGATGGATGCCAAGTACTTTACCTACATCCACGCCATGGATGCGGTGCTGCCGTCGATGCGCAGCCGCAAGCACGGTGTGGTCGTCAACATCATCGGCACCGGCGGCAAGGTGGCGACGCCGATTCACCTGCCGGGCGGCGCGGCCAACTCCGCGCTGATGCTCGCCTCGGTGGGGCTCGCCAGCGTTTACGCAAAGTTCGGCGTGCGCATCAACGCCATCAACCCGGGTGCGACCATGACCGGGCGGATCATGGAAGCGCTTGTGCTGGAGGCCAAAGCGAAGGGTGTTGCCGTCGACAAGGTGCTCGAAGACGGGCAGTCACGGGTGCCGCTGGGCCGCTATGCCGATCCGGAGGACATCGCACGGGTCGCGCTGTTCCTTGCGTCCGGCCTTGCGTCCTATGTGACCGGAGCCATCATTCCTATGGATGGCGGACTCAACCCGATCATCTGAGCCGAACTTTCGACATGCACTATCACGATCTTCGCGACTTCATCGCCCAACTGGAAAAGCAGGGTGAACTCAAGCGCATCGGCGCCGAAGTCTCGCCCAATCTGGAAATGACGGAGATCTGCGACCGCGTCCTCAAGACGCAGGGTCCCGCGCTCCTGTTCGAGAAGCCAAGAGGTTTCGACATTCCGGTGTTGGGAAATCTGTTCGGCACACCCAGGCGGGTGGCAATGGGAATGGGCGAGGAATCGGTCGCAGCGCTGAAGGAGATCGGCAAACTGCTGGCCTACCTCAAGGAGCCGGACCCGCCACAGGGACTTAAAGACATCTGGGACAAGCTGCCGGTGCTGAAACAGGTCCTGAACATGGCGCCGAAAGTGGTGTCGGGCGCGCCTTGCCAGGAGATCGTCTGGGAGGGCGCCGAGGTCGATCTTTCCAGACTGCCGGTCCAGACGTGCTGGCCGGGCGACGCGGGGCCGCTGATCACCTGGGGATTGACGGTCACGCGCGGGCCGCAAAAGGCGCGACACAACCTCGGCATTTACCGCCAGCAGGTGATCGCCCGCAACAAAGTGATCATGCGCTGGCTTGCGCATCGCGGCGGCGCGCTGGATTTTCGCGATCATGGTCTCGCCTACCCGGGGCAGCCATTTCCCGTTGCGGTGGCGCTCGGCGCCGATCCGGCCACCATTCTCGGCGCGGTAACGCCGGTTCCGGACACGCTATCCGAGTACCAATTCGCTGGACTGTTGCGCGGATCGAAGACCGAACTCACCCGGTGCATGGGTTCCGATTTGCAGGTGCCCGCTTCGGCGGAGATGGTGCTGGAAGGGTGCATCCATCCAGGAGACACGGCGCTTGAAGGCCCGTTCGGCGATCACACCGGCTATTACAA
>CAZYTR010000278.1:0-5751 GCA_964650365.1 uncultured Alcaligenaceae bacterium
AAACGGCTCGCCTGGGAGGGGCTCTGTCGAATCGACTCCCGCATCAGATGTTGCTAGAATTGGTGCAGTCGAATGGAGACGCCCAATGCGAACCACTGTAAATCTCGACGAAAGCCTGTTGTCCAAAGCGATAAAGCTCACAGGCCCTCTCGACCGTTCGACTTTGTTGCATCAGGGCCTCAAGGCGCTGATCGAACGGGAGAGCGCCAAACGACTGGCGAGGCTGGGCGGCAGCCAACCCGAGCTTAGAGTGGCACCGCGGCGGCGCCATGGGACCGGAACCTGATTCGCGTCGACACATCGGTGTGGGTCGCCCATCTTCGCAGGGGCGATGTTCTGCTTGCCGAGCTACTCGAACACAGCGATGTGCTCATGCATCCGTTTGTCGTTGGTGAGATTGCCTGCGGTAGCTTGGCCGATCGCGCATTGATTCTGGAGCTACTCCTGCAGCTTCCCGCTGCAATGGTCGCCGAACCCGATGAAGCGCTCGACTATATCGAGCGGCACAAGCTCTATGGCAAGGGTATCGGATACGTCGATGTTCACCTGCTGGCCTCCGCAGCGATCGGAGGGACAAAACTCTGGACGCGTGATAGGAGGTTACTTGCGGCCGCGCAAGATCTCGATTGCGACTTCCCGGAGGCGAGTTCACCTTGACGCGAGGCCTGGCAGCATCAACGTAATCACGGAGGCTGACGCCCTACGCGGAAAAGACCGTAATCTTCGCCGTCCGGGATGCCTCACGTAGAGGACGCCAATCGGCCAAGGGAGCCGGTCGAGTATTTCTTCCATAGCAACCACTTGATCCGCACTATCATTACCTATGCGGACAGGCGTCCTCGGAGCACCCACGATAAAACAAGCGGTTATTGCGCATTGGCATGTCCTGAGAAATTCAATGGTCCTGACCAGTCGGTCTGGTGAATAACCGATTGGGCGTCACAAAGGAGGCGGGCGTGGAGCTGAATCACCCGGGCGTAGTGCACACCGAGGAGGTGACAGGGTGATCCGACGCCTTACTCGCCGAGCGTTTGTGAGCAGTCTTGCCGCTCTGGCTGCCAGCCCCGTAATTGTATTTAAACCGCAGAGTGCCTACGCGCAGCAGCCGGCGTCGCCGCGGCGCATCGGGGTCCTCCTCGTGCTCTTCTCTCAAGAGAGCAAGGAGGCGCAGGCGTTTCGGCAGGGGCTACGGGACGCGGGGTACGCCGAGGGACGCGATGTGGTGATCGAGTGGCGATCCGCCGACGGCGATTACGATCAGGTACCTCGGCTGGTTGGCGACCTGGTCCAGCGCAAGGTCGACCTCATCGTCGTGGACAGCACGGTCGCGGCCGGTGCCGCGAAGCGGGCAACGTCCACTATCCCGATCGTCATGGCCACTATCGCCGATCCAGTTGGGACCGGCTTGGTCGCGAGCCTTGCGCATCCTGGCGGAAACGTCACCGGACTCTCAATGATGACGACCGACCTCAGCGCCAAGCGGCTCCAGCTACTTAAGGAGGCGATTCCGCGACTCACCCGGGTCGCCGTCCTGTGGAACCCAGACACGCCGTACCACCCGAGGGCGGTCGAAGAGATCAAGGCAGTGGCGCCGTCCCTGTCGATCAAACTGAGCTTCGTGGGCGCACGAACGTCCAAGGACTTCAGTGCAGCCTTCTCGGCTGTCAGCCGAGCGCATGCACAGGCCTTGTACGTCATTATAGACCCCCACTTCTTTAATCATCGAATGACGCTTCTCGCATTGGCGTCGAAGGCCCGACTGCCAGTCATATACGGGGAGAAGAACTTCGCCGAGGCAGGCGCACTGATGTCCTATGGGCCGAACTTTGGCGATATGTTCCGCCGTTCGGCCGGGTACATCGACAAGATCCTCAAGGGCGCCAAACCCGGCGAGTTGCCGGTGCAGCAGCCAACCAAGTTCGAACTCGTGATAAACCTCAAGACCGCGAAAGCCCTCGGCATCACGATCCCGCAGTCGGTACTGCTGCAGGCCGATGAGGTGATCCGATGACCCGCCGACTACTCCGGCGTCCCGGTCTGCACCGCCGTGAACCCTGCCCGTGCGACGCGGTCGGATACCCGATTGACCCCTGCGGCCTGGTCGATGATCCAGCCTCTGTAGGCATCGACGTCGACGAGCGCTTCGCTCAGTGCACGCACCGTGCGAGGCTGATCGCCGCGCGCTGTCTTCACCTCCACGCCGATCCGCTGATGATTGGAACGCTCTATCAGGAGGTCGATCTCCGCACCGGCCGCCGTTCGCCAGAAGCAAGGGAAGGGGTCAGGTCTTGTCTTTTGCCCCCTCCGCCCGCGCGATCAATCGACTGACGCGGGAGACTGAGAGGCCGAGCTCCTTGGCGATGGCGCTCATGGTCAGGCCACTTTTCGTGTGCGCCCGGAACAGGGCTTCCTCGCGAGAGTCGCAGGCGCTCAGCCACTGGGCAAGGCTGCGCGTCGTGCGGCGCTGCGCCTTGGGGATCTCGCGCGCGGCGGTGCGCTTTGGGTCAGCAAGTCTCTGCATGCGTTCGACAAAGGCCTCATCCCCTAGATAGATCTGTTGGCGCAGTGCTTTCTCCCACAGGCGTACCTCGCCGGCCGCGGCCAACAGCCGGGCATACCGACTAGCAGCGCGGCGGCGATCCGAGGCGTTGGCGGGCGCCCGCCCGAGCAAATAACCGTGCAATCCGTCCGTGTCCAGCCAGGTCGGTGAATCCTGCAAGCCGACATGGGCCCGGTAGCTCGACCACGCCCAGGCTTCCGGTTTCCTGACCATCCGGGCGCGTACCGGGTTTAACTCCACGTAGCGGCACACCTCCAGCAAATAGGCCTCCCGGTTCACCAGGATGGCCTTGAAGCGGCCTTGGAACAGGTGCCCCACCTTGTTATGCTGGCGATTGAAGGCTTGGGTGTAGACCCCGTTAATCTGGCGCATAAGAAGCGAAAGATTGGCCTTCCGGGTGTGGAGCACAAAGTGGTAGTGGTTGCCCATCAGACAATAGGCCAGGATTTCGGCGTCGAAGCGAGAAAGCGCCTGCGCCACCACGTCCAGAAACCCGTGACGATCATGTTCGGTCAAAAAGATCGGCTCGCGCCGATCGCCGCGCGAGGTGACGTGATATACCGCGCCGGGAAATTCGATACGAAGGGGACGTGCCATAAGGGCAGACTATACGCGGGGGAGGCAAAAGGCAAGACCTGACCCCATAACTCTCAACCTCGACCGAGCCATCCATGAAATCAGAAGACGTAAAAACCGTCGCCGACGCGAAGAAAATCGTCAACGAGCGCAAACTCACCCACGTCAAAGTCGGCGTCTTTGACATCGACGGCATTCTGCGCGGCAAGTACATGTCGCGCGAGAAATTCTTCAGTTCGCTGGACAAGGGTTTTGGCTTCTGCGACGTGGTGCTGGGCTGGGACTCGAACGACCAGCTTTACGACAACACGGAATTCACCGGCTGGCATACCGGCTATCCGGATGCGCAGGTGCGGATCCTGCCGGACACCTGCCGTGATATTCCCTTCGAACCGGGCATGCTGTTCTTCCTGGCAGAATTCACCGAGGAAGCCAAGGCGCCGTGCCCGCGCGGCGTGCTGAGGCGGGTGCTCGACAAGGCGCGCAAGATGGGCTTCGAGGTCTACGCGGGCTTCGAGTACGAATACTTCGTCTTCGACGAAACGCCGGACTCGGTACGCTCCAAGCATTACCGCGATCTCAAGCCGATGGCGCCGGGATACTTCGGCTACTCGGTGATCCGCAACACTGTGCACTCTGACTATTACCTGGAGACGCTGGACCTGTGCGAGAAAATGCGCTTTCCCCTCGAGGCCCTGCACGAGGAAACCGGCCCCGGCGTGCTCGAAGCCGCGATCGCGGTCGATGAAGGCCTCGAAGCCGCCGACAAGGCCGGGCTTTTCAAGACCTTCATCAAGGTGCACGCGCAGCTCCGCGGCCGCATGGCGACCTTCATGGCCAAGTGGAACCCGACCCTGCCGGGCCAGAGCGGTCACATCCACGTTTCGCTGAAGAGCAAGGCCGGCAAGCCGGTGTTCCACGATCCCAAGGGCCCGCTGTTCATGAGCAAGCTGATGCAGCAGTTCGTCGCCGGCCAGCAGGCGCTGATGCCGGAATTCCTCGGCATGGTGGCGAATACCGTCAACTCTTACACCCGCCTGGTGCCGGGTTACTGGGCACCGACGCACGCGACCTGGGGCGCTGAGAATCGAACCTGCGCATTGCGGGTGATTCCGGGCTCGGAAAAGAGCCAGCGCGTCGAGTACCGGATTGCGGCGGCCGACTGCAATCCCTACCTGGGCCTCGCGGTTGCACTCGCTTCAGGCCTGTGGGGGATCGAGCACAAACTGGCATTGGGCAAGCCGATCAGCGGCAACGCCTACGACCAGAAGCCGCCGGCCAAGGGCGCGTTGCCGACGACCCTGTGGGATGCGGCGCAACGGCTGAGAGCCTCGAAAGCGGCGCGCGCGTGTTTCGGCGATGCGTTCGTAGAGCACTTCGCCGCCACCCGCGAATGGGAGGAACGCCAGTTCCGCAAGTCCGTCACGGATTGGGAATTGGAGCGGTACTTTGAAATTATCTGAAAGCCGGTCTGGAGACCGGCAACAAGATCGTTGACGCAGAGGGCGCAGAGGAAAGGCAAGAAAGGGCGCAGAGAAATGCTGAACGTTTTCTTTGCGATACTTTGCGATCTTTGCGCCTTTGCGTTAGGTGTTCATGCTGTCCGAGTGGATGGCGGAGATGTCACCCGTCACTGATTCCCACATGACCAATATTCAGAAAACCATCTCCCCCATCGACGGCAGCGTTTATGTCGAGCGGCCACTGGCCACCGATGTCCAGATCCAGCAGGCCATGGAGCGGGCGAAGCGTGCGCAGGCGCAGTGGAGGAGGGTGCCGATCGCCGGACGTGCCGCCATCGTCAACCGCTTCGTCGATGCCTTCGTGGCGCGCAAGGAAAAGATCGCCGAGGAAATCACCCGGCAGATGGGCCGCCCGCTGGCTCAGTCGCCCGGCGAGGTGCGCGGCTTCGAGGAGCGCGCGCGCTACATGGTGTCGATTGCTGCCGAATCCCTGGCCGACATCGACGCCGGCCCCAAACAGGGCTTTCGCCGTTTCATCAGGCGTGAACCGGCGGGCACGGTGCTGGTGCTGGCGCCGTGGAATTATCCTTACCTCACTTCGGTGAACTCGGTGGTGCCCGCGATCATGGCCGGCAACGCGGTGATCCTGAAACATTCGAACCAGACGCCGTTGTGCGCCGAGCGTTACGACGAATGCTTTCGTGAAGCCGGCCTGCCGGAAGGCGTGTTCCAGTTCGTGCATTGCACGCACGATCAGAGCGCGAAAATGATCGGCTCGCCGCTGATCGATTTTGTCTGTTTCACCGGCTCGGTCGAAGGCGGCCACGCGGTTCAGAAGGCCGCATCGGCGCGGTTCATCAGCGCCGGCCTCGAACTCGGCGGCAAGGACCCGGCCTACGTGCGACCGGACGCGAACATGGTGCATGCGGTGGAAAACCGGGTGGACGGCGCGTTCTTCAACTCCGGCCAATCGTGCTGCGGTATCGAGCGCATCTACGCGCACGAGAAAATCTATGACGAGTTCGTTGATGGTTTCGTCAAACTCACGCGTCAGTACCGGCTCGGCAACGCGCTCGATGCCAACGTGAATCTCGGGCCGATGGTGCGTGCGCGCGCCGCCGAGTTTGCCCGCGGACAAGCCAGGGAGGCAAT
>CAZYTR010000279.1:0-16076 GCA_964650365.1 uncultured Alcaligenaceae bacterium
GGCGGTCGTCACGTTATCTCAAGGCGGCCCTTCCGCTCTCCTGTTTGCCGTATTGCATCCTGAACGGGTGTCCTCGCTGACACTTATCTCCGCGGGTGTAGCCTCATCAACCGAACAAGACCAGGCGCAGGCGAACCAGAAGGGCGACATGCTGATGACGATCTTCAAGCATGACCCGCTTTACTGGGCCATCAGCAAGCTGTTCAGGAGACAGTTGATGGAACTGATGGGCGCAAACGACGCGGTCATTGCCGGTTTTACGCCCGCGCAGCGGGAATTAGTCGACCAGATTATTGATTTCATGAACCCGGTTTCGCCGCGATCCGCCGGTGCTGCTTTCGACAACAAGGCTGTGATGCCGAATGAGCGGATTTCCGCGATTCGAGCCCCGACCTTGATTTTCCATGCCACAGACGACACCTTGCAGCTATACCACAACGCCAAATTTGCTGCGTCCACCATTCCGGGTGCGAGGCTAGTTCGTTTCGAGACAGGGGGTCACCTCGTCATCAGCGTCGAGCAAACGACCATCCGCACGGTGATGCAGAAACACATTGTCGGTACGAGCGAGTAATGCCTACGACACTCGTGATCAATCCGGCTCTTGGGAAACGCCCAACCCGGCAGTCAACACGGACGCTGCGCGATAAAGCTGCGCAGCGCCGGTTACTTCTACGTTGGACTGAACCGTAAGAGTAGCCCGCAGGTATTTGGCGGGCTTGTTTTTTGTATATACGTATATACAATAGCCGTTTGGATAAGGATCCCTAAAAGGAAGGCCGCAATATTTCAGAACGCGGTCTTTCATTGGACCTTGCCGAGCAACTCGATTGGGCGACAGCCCTGATCTGGGAAGACAAGCGCAAAGACTATGGAGAACGACGCTACTGCGTACTTGGCTTCATTGAGGATCGGCTGCATAGCGTGGTTTTCACGCCGCGCGACGGCAAGCCTCGGGTCATGAGTCTGCGAAAGGCCAATAGGCGCGAGGTGAAACGGTATGAAAAAGCGACACAAATCTAAAAAGACCAGCCGCACGAATCCGGAATGGACTGCGGCTATGATTGCGAAGGCCCGTCCGGCGAGGGTAGTGCTGCCGAAAATCTTTGGCGCGCGCATTGCGGCCAACATGCTCAAGCCACGCGGCCGTCCCAAGTCTCTGGAATCAAAAGTCGCAATTAGTCTCAGGTTATCGCCCGATACGCTTGCGCGTTGGAAGGCTACCGGCCCAGGTTGGCAGACACGCATGGCTAATGTTCTGCGTGAGTCAGTGTAGATGCGGTCCAACAACACGTTGCAACAATTATGCAATTTGCAATTATGGTGACGCTACCCTCTTTCATCGTTACGAGTACAGGGATTCCGCCTTATCAAGGACGCGGTTCAATGACCGCTTACGGCTTCTGTTTCTAGCCGCTGATAAACAGGCGGCTACTTCACTGCCTTAATAATCGCGATTCCGCGCTTGAGCAGATCGTTGGCCAGAACGGACGCTGCCCGTCCGCTCGAATTCCGCCAACCACACTTTAGCCCGCGCAACCTTATCCCGGTATCTCTTGTCTTCCCTTTCGCCCTTCTTCGTGCCTTCGCACCCCTCATGGGGGTACTGAACTGAGTGTATTCGTAATAAGAATTTGCCTTTCTCAAGCGAAGATATCAGGTCTGGGCCTCCCGGGATTTCTCCCCGTGCGCGGCGACGAAAATGCCCGCGAGCAACAGCACGAAACCGGTCAACTGCAGCGTGGTGAAACCTTCTTCGAAGAAGAACCACGCGAGGATCGCGGCGCCGACCGGTTCGCCCAGGATCGCGATCGCGACGAAGGTGGCAGTGAACCGTCTCACGGCCCAGTTGAAAGCGGTGTGCCCGACGAGCTGCGGGCCGATCGCAAGCAATGCCATGAATCCCCATGCTGGCACCGACAACGCCGTCAGCGAGCTGCCGCTTGCCGCCACCGCGGCGCCCAGCAAAATTGCCGCCACTGTGTAGGCGAGCCAGACATAGGCGGTGAGCGATATGCGCTCGCGCAGCGCGCGCCCCACCAGCAGATAGCCCGACGCGGCGATCGCTCCGACCAGCGCCAGCGCATTGCCCAGGAGCGGATTGGTCGAAGATGTTTCGCTCCCGCCGGAATCGGCGGCAAAGATGAGCACGCTGCCGGCGACGCTGAGCGCGATGCCCGCGAGCGCAGCAGGCGCGGGACGTTCGCGCAGCAGCACTGCGGAAGCCAACCCGACCCACAACGGATTGGTGGTGACCAGCGCTGCACTGCTTGCCACCGAGGTGTACTCCAGCGAGGAGACCCACGTCCAGAAGTGTATGGCGAGAAACAGCCCGGACAGCACGCACAGGCCCAGTTCGCGTCGGCCCAGCCGCGTGATCTCCCGCCCCGCTTTCAGCCAGGCGAAAGGCGCCAGAATCGCAGCGGCCAGCCCGAGCCGCACCGCGGCGATCGTCAGAGAAGAAGCACCTTCGGCTTGCGCCAGCCGGATCAGGATCGAGGCGGTCGAGACCACGGCGACCGCGCCGGCGAGGACGATGAACGAAAGCCCACGGGGAGGCATGGCGCGTTATATCACGCCCGCCTGCGGGGACATCGAGACGTTAGTGGAGTGTCTCTGGCGGAGGCGGATCGCCGGAAACAGCGAGAACGTCGATTCCTTCTTCCTTCAGTTCGGTCACTTCCTTCATCGACGCAGTCCCGCGAATTGCGCGCTCAGCAACTTCCTTGTAGAAAATCCGCCGTGCCTCATCCGGAAACCGCCTGCCGACATCCTCGGTGTTCTGCAGCACGTATTCGATGAACTTCCTGTGCAACAACTGGGCGGCATTGGCAACCATGACCGAGCGCGGTTCTTGCGAAGGTTCTTCGCTGCCGCGTGTGCTGACATAGGGGGCCGAAGGCTGCCTGGCGATGTCCAGCGAGCCGCACATCGGGCAGGCAATGCTTCCGCCTTTCACCTGTACGGTGAAGTCGTCGGCGGAGCCGAACCACCCTTCAAACCGGTGGCTTTTTTCGCAGGAAAGATTGAAAACGATCATGTTCTATTTGGCCCCCTGGATTGCGAGGCCGCGCAAAGTTTACCATCTGCGGCCGGTGGGTTGCCGGCCCACAATGGATAGAGTCTGCACAGCGGCGTTGGTTCCACGCACTGCGCCGACGGATTACGGCAGCAGCCGTTCTCCGGCGAACAGGTCTTCGACTCGCTCGCGTTCGCGTATCAGGTGAATGCGCCCGCCGTCAACCATCACCTCGGCGGCGCGCGGGCGGGCGTTGTAGTTCGAACTCAGGCTCATGCCGTAGGCGCCCGCAGACATGATCGCCAGCAGACCACCCTCGTCGATCGCGAGCTGGCGCTCCCTGGCGAGGAAATCGCCGCTTTCGCATACCGGCCCCACCACATCGTAGACCGCGGCAGCGGTACCGGAGTCACTTACGGCACGTACTTCATGATAAGCGTCGTACAGCGCCGGACGAATCAAATCGTTCATCGCCGCATCCACCACTGCGAAATTCTTCTCCTCGCCACGCTTCAGGTACTCGACCCGGGTCAGCAACAGGCCCGCATTGCCTACCAGCGAACGGCCCGGCTCGACCAACACCGATTGCGGCCGGTCCCCGACCGCATCCAGCAATGCCTTCACCCAGGCGTCTTGCGTGGGCGGGATTTCATCGGCGTAACGGATGCCGAGACCACCGCCCAGGTCGAGGTGTTCCAACTGGATACCTTCGGACGCCAGACGATCGGCGAGGTTCAGCACCTTGCGCACGGCATCCGCGATTGGTTCCACCTCGACCAGTTGCGAGCCGATGTGGCAGGCGATGCCCACGACCTTGAGGTGCCTGGACGAATGCGCCCGGCGATACAGGCGTTGCGCGTCCTGGAACGCGACTCCGAACTTGTTTTGCTTCAGGCCGGTGGAGATATAAGGATGTGTCCTGGCGTCGACGTCCGGATTCACCCGCAGGCTCACCGGCGCGCGTCGGCCCATTTCGCCCGCGACCCGTTCGAGGCGCAGGAGTTCGGATTCGGACTCCACGTTGAAGCAAAGGATGCCGGCAGACAGCGCGTCGCGCATCTCCCGTTCGGTCTTGCCCACGCCGGAGAACACCGACTTCGCAGGGTCTGCGCCGGCAGCGATGACCCGCGCCAGTTCGCCGCCGGAGACAATGTCGAAGCCGCCGCCCAGGCGGGCGAAAACATTCAGGATCGCCAGATTGGGATTGGCCTTGACCGAATAGCAGATCAGGTGCGCGCGCGCGCCAAACGCGCGATCGTAACGTTGGAAGGCGTCCGTCAATGCCGCGCGCGAATAGACATAGCACGGCGTGCCGAATTCCTCGGCAATGCGCGAAAGCGGCACGTCTTCAGCGTGCAGTGCGCCGTTGCGCTGGGAAAAAAAACTCACTTCTCGATGGTTCCTTCTTCGGTTTTTCTGGGTTTGTCCTCTTCCTTCGGCAGATAGAGCGGACCCTTCAGGCCGCAGGCGGAGATCAGGAACGCGAGCAGGACTAGGACACACAGGCGGCGCATGGAGAACTCTCGATTTGCGGTCGAGTTTAGCACAGCGAATAGTCGCAGCCGGACTAAGGCTAACCCCTCTAACCCAAACTCTCACCGCAGAGGACGCAAAGGACGCAGAGGAAAACCAAAAACGAGGAAAAAAATGTTGAAGTTAAAGGCGGGCGTGGTGCCGACGTGACCACCGATACCAGATTTTAACTTTCGAATGTTTTTTGCTTGCCTTTCCTCCGCGTTCTCTGCGTCTCTGCGGTGAAAGTCGTTAAGCGTTTTCAAATGTCCATGTAATAGCGGCCCATGTGGTCGAGCTCGGCGCGCGCTTGCCTGTGATGCGGACACACCGCTGCGACCAGGTTCCAGAAGCGCCGCGAGTGGTTCATCTCGACGAGATGGGCGAGTTCATGCGCGACGACGTAATCAATCGACGGCTGCGGCGCCTGGATCAGCCGCCAGTTGAGCCTGACTTCGCGTTTGACGTTACAACTGCCCCAACGTGTCTGTGCGCCGGAAAGAAACAGCCGCGGGGTCGGCAGGCCGTACAGCCGGGCGCATTCGCCGATGCGGTCGGTGAAATTCGACGTTGCCTGGCGGCGATACCATTTCAGGACCGCGGTCCTCACCGCCCCGGCATCGCCGGGCGCGGTAAGCGGGACTTGCAGGCAGTCCCCGTCGCCCAGACTCGCCAGTGCCGCGGTCTGGACTTCCCGGAGATGCAGCCGCAGATCGCGGCCGAGATACCTGACGTTGTCGCCATCGGTCCATGACTGGTTGCGGGAGGGATAGGCGCTCCAGACGGCGAGCTTCCTGAGCACCCAGTCTTCGGCGTCGTGAATGATGCCGGTGATGCGGCGCTGCGTGCTCCGCCACGGGGCGCTCACGATCAATCCGCGCTCGTCCACGGTCAGCACGATGCTGCGCCGTTGCTGGCTGCGCTTGAGAAGGTAGGGAATGTCGCGCTCGCCGAGCCGGATGGTTTTCGGCTCGCAGACCGCGGTGACCGGGAACAAGTCTAGCGAGCGTTCCCGAGCCGGTTGACTTCGGTTTCTATCCAGTCTTCGACCTTCCGGTTGAGCGTGTCGGCGGTCATCCCCTGCGGATGAATGGCCGGACCGATGCTGACGGTGATGATACCCGGGTGCTTGATGAATGCGTTCCTGCGCCACAAGGTCCCGGCATTATGCGCGATCGGCACTACTGGCGCGCCGGTTTGGCACGCCAGCCAGGCGCCGCCGAGATGATAGCGTCCCCGGCGGCCCGGGGCGATGCGGGTGCCTTCGGGGAATATCACGATCCACCAGCCTTTGGCGAGGCGGTCCTTGCCCTGCTCCAGGGTCTGCTTCAGGGAACGGGTCGCAGAGCCGCGGTCGATTGCGATCGGGCTCATCATCGCCAGGCCCCAGCCGAAGAATGGCACGCGCAGCAATTCTCTCTTGAGGACCCAGACCTGCGGCGGAAGAATTTCCTGGTAGGCGAGCGTTTCCCAGGCCGACTGGTGTTTCGACAGCACGATGCTCGGCTTGGTGGGCAGGTTCTCACGGCCAATCACGCGGTATTCAACCCCGCTGACGACGCGTGCCAGCGCGATCACCAGGCGCGACCAGGTGGTGATGATGCGATAGCGGGTCAGCGGTTCAAACGCAAAGGTGAGCAGTGAGATGACGGCGAAGACTACCGTGAGCGCGAACCGGAGTATCTCGAAGACAGCCGAACGCAGGAACGCCGCAGCGACGCTCATGAAACGATATGCCGCACCGCTTCAGCGAGGTTGTCGAAAAACAGCGTACCTTCCGGGAGTCCGCCCGCACGCTTGGTCTTGGCTCCTTTGCCGGTGAGTACCAGCATCGGTTGCGCGCGCGCGGCTGCCGCGGCCTGCAGATCACGCAGCGAATCTCCCACGCTCGGCACGCCGGCCAGGGCCACGTTGAACCGCTGG
Organism: uncultured Alcaligenaceae bacterium; assembly: GCA_964650365.1. Lineage (GTDB taxonomy): Bacteria > Pseudomonadota > Gammaproteobacteria > Burkholderiales > JACQAP01 > JACQAP01. The sequence continues at coordinate 6,455 of CAZYTR010000279.1, forward strand.
GCGATGTCGAGAAACATCCCCGGCTTCGGCTTGCGGCAGTCGCAGTCTGCTTCGGCCGCGTGCGGGCAGTAGAACAATGCGTCGATGCGCCCGCCGACCTGGGCCAGCGCGCGGTACATCTTGTCGTTGATCGCGTTCAGCGCCCCCATGTCGAACAGGCCGCGACCGATTCCGGACTGATTGGAGGCCACCACCACTCGATAGCCGGCATGGTTCAGCCGCGCAATCGCCCCCAGGCTTCCCGGGATCGGCTTCCACTCCTCGGGGTTCTTGATGAACTGATCGCTGTCCTGGTTGATGACGCCGTCGCGATCGAGGATGACGAGTTTCATTTGGGTAAGGCGTGAGGCGCGAGGCGATAGGCGCGAGGCGCGAGGTGTGAGGCGTGAGGCGTGAGGCAAGAGGCCCGAGGGGAAACGTTAAGAGTCATTCTGGGTTGCATCCAATTGCGACTGGGCTCAAGTGGCGAGTTTGGAAACGTCGGCGATGCGATTCATTTCCTGGCGTAAATCCGCCAGCAGCGCAAGGCGATTCCGGCGTAGCGCAGCGTCCTCCACCATCACCATGACCGAGTCGAAAAATGTGTCGACCGGTAATTTCAGCACGGCAAAGGCACTCAGGTAACCGGTGTAGTCGCCGTTTTGCAGCAGAGGGATCGCGTTCTTGGTTGCTCTCGCAAGCGCATCGAACAGGTCGCGCTCGGCCGTCTCGGTTAATGCCTCGGCGCGGGCGCCTTTGAAGGATTCTCCTTTGGCCTGCGCCTGTTTGAGGATATTGACCACGCGCTTGTTCGCAGCGGCGAGGCTCTCCGCTTCTGGCAGACTGGCGAAAGCGCGCACCGCGGCAAGTTGCAGGGGTACCTGACGAAGCTGGACCGGCCGCAGGCACAGCACCGCTTCAACCTCGTTCGCGGTATAGCCCGCCTCGCGCTGGTAATTGCGCAGGCGTTCGAAAATGAACTCCTGCAAATTCGTTTGGGTGTCGGCGATCATGCCGCGGGGAAATACCGAGAACGCTGCATTGACCAGATCATGCAACGATACCGGGAGTTTGCACTCGATGAGCATCCGGATCACACCCAAGGCATGGCGACGAAGCGCGAGCGGATCCTTTTCTCCGGTCGGCTGATGGCCGATGCCGAACATGCCGGCGAGCATCTCCAGCTTGTCGGCGAGCGCGAGCGCTGTTGCAATCTCACCGCCGGGCAATGCGTCGCCTGCGAATCGCGGCCAATAGTGCTGCTCGATTGCATCGGCCACGCGCGCATCCTCGCCATCGCCGAGCGCGTAATGCCGGCCCATGATGCCCTGAAGCTCGGGAAATTCGCCCACCATGCTGGTGACCAGATCGGCCTTGGCGAGCAGTCCGGCGCGGTCGGCAAGCGACGGATCGGCGCCGGTCATCTGTGCAATCGACCTGGCCAGCGCACGAACGCGCTCGACGCGATCGAGCTGGCTGCCGAGCTTGTTGTGATACACGATAGAGGCGAGTCGGGGCACCCGGTCGGCGAGCCTTGTTTTCTTGTCGGTCTCGAAGAAGAAGCGCGCGTCGGCCAGCCGCGGGCGGATCACGCGCTGATTGCCCGCGACAATGTTCTTGGGGTCGGTAAGGCGCATATTCGAAACGATCAGGAACTTGTTGATGAGCTTGCCGGCCGTGTCGAAGAGCGGGAAATACTTCTGGTTCTGCCGCATGGTCAGGATCAGGCATTCCTGCGGCACGCTGAGAAACTCGGGCTCGAAGTCCCCGACGTAGACGGTCGGCAGCTCGACCAGTCCCGTGACTTCATCGAGCAACGGCGCGACGTTCTCCTCGGGCCCCAGCGATGCCTTGAGCGCAGCGGCATTCAGCGCGAGCTGGCGGCTGACCTCTGCCTTGCGCTTGTCGAAGTCAGCGATGACGCGGCCTTCCTGCTCGAGCCTGGATTCATACTCGTCGGCGCGAACCAGAGCAACGTTCTTCGTGCCTTGGAAGCGATGTCCATGAGTGATGCGGCCGGCCGCCAGGCCGAGCGCGGAAACGTCAAGCACCTTGTCGCCGTGCAGCGCGACCAGCGCGTGGGCGGGGCGCACGAATTTGACGGTCGTGGCGCCGTCGGCGAGCTGGTAGCTCATCACTTTCGGAATGGGCAGCTTGCCGATGGCTTCCTCGATCGCCATGGATAGCACTCGTTCGAGCGTTTGGCCCGGTGCGATGCTTCGCAGAAATACGGTCTCGGCCTTGCCATCCGGCTTGACTAACAGCGACTCGCCGCCAACTTTGGAATGTGCCGGAACATCGGCAAGCCGTTCCCGGCCCATGCTTGCGAGCTTCCTGCGCAGGGCGTCGCTCCAGCCGCCATCGGATTTGCGAGCGATGGCGACCGGCATCAGCTTTTGCTCGACTGGACGGTCGCTGGCCTTGGCCAGCACTGCCCAGATGTAAACCGCCAAACGCCGGGGCGTGGCGAACGCCTTGAACCTGGACGTCGCATCCAGAACCCCGTCGCCTTTCAGTCGGTCGAATACTGCACCGGCAAATGCATCGCCCAGCTGCTTGAGGGCTTTTGGCGGCAGTTCCTCGGTGACGAGTTCGACCAGAAGATTCGAACTCATACGGATTCCCGATCCAGCAGTGCAGCTTTCATGGCCTGGAGGTCGAGCCCAAGTTGCTGCAACTGGCCCGGTTTGCACATCGGGAAATCCTTGCGCAGCCGGGAGTCGAAGTAAGCCTGCGACACGCTGCGCGCGAGATTGCGGATGCGGCCGATGTAAGCCGCGCGCTCGGTGACCGAGATTGCGCCGCGCGCATCCAGGAGGTTGAAGACGTGCGCGGCCTTGAGCACCATTTCATAAGCCGGAAGGGCAAGCTGCGCGCTCATCAGCCGCTTGGCTTCGGATTCGTAATCGGCGAAATGCGCGAACAGCATTTCCGGGTTGGATTGTTCGAAGTTGTACCGCGACTGCTCGACTTCGTTCTGGTGATAGACGTCGCCGTAGGTGAGCGCGGGAATCCACGCCAGGTCGAAGACGTTCTCCACGCCCTGCAAGTACATGGCGAGTCGTTCGATGCCGTAGGTGATCTCGCCGGTGATCGGCTTGCAGTCGAGCCCGCCGACCTGCTGGAAATAGGTGAACTGGGTGACCTCCATGCCGTTCAGCCAGATTTCCCAGCCCAGGCCCCACGCCCCGAGCGTGGCGTTTTCCCAGTCGTCCTCGACCAGTCGTATATCGTGCGCCTTTGGATCGATCCCGAGCGCTTCGAGCGAACCGAGGTACTGATCGATGATGTCGGCCGGCGATGGCTTCAGCACCACCTGGAACTGGTAGTAGTGCTGCAACCGGTTCGGATTTTCGCCGTAACGGCCGTCCTTTGGCCGGCGGGAGGGCTGCACGTAGGCGGCACGCCACGGCTCGGGACCGATCGCGCGCAGAAACGTCGCTGTGTGCGAAGTGCCCGCGCCGACTTCCATGTCGTAAGGTTGCAGGATCGCGCAGCCGCGTTGGCCCCAATAGCGGGTCAGCGTCAGAATCACTTCCTGGAACGTCATCATGGATGAATTCTGCAGAAAATCAGGGATTAAGCGGTCCCGAGAAATGCCCGAATTGTACTCAATTCCGCATGCTCGCAGGGGCGAAGCTCCGGGATGAGAACGCCGCTGGCGCGGTCGAGCCCGCAACCTGATGCCGCTACAGCATCACGAACGATCGGGATCAAACCCGGCGCTGCGAGAAGCGCTGTGCCGCCAGCGGCAACGCGATCATCAGCGCGGCAGCCGCGAGGAACGCCCAGTTGCCCAGGCGTACGTACGGCGTTGCGCCCTGGTAGCCACGAATCTCGCCGCTCACTGTCATGGTCGTAAATTCAGGAGCGGACGCCGTGATGCGGCCCTTCGGGTCGATGATTGCGGTGACCCCGGTATTGGTGGCGCGCAACATGGGCCGGCCGGTTTCAATGGCGCGCATCTGGGCGATTTGCAGATGCTGCTCCGAGGCGATTGATTTTCCCCACCAGGCGTCGTTGGTGAAATTGGCCAGTACGGTTGCCTCCGGCAACTGCCGGATGATCTCCTCGCCAAACACGTCTTCGTAGCAGATATTCACCGCGATCTTCTGGCCGGCCGCTTGTATGGGCGGCTGCACCGGCTCGCCGCGGGAAAAATCCGACATTGGGATGTGCAGCAGGTTCATGATCCAGCCGAGCACGCTCCTAAGCGGAAAATAGTCGCCGAAGGGCACCAGATGGTGCTTGCGATAAACCTGCGTCGGTGCCGAGCCGAAGCTCATCACGCTGTTGTAATAACGTCCCGAGGCTTCGAGTTCGGGCACGCCCACCAGCAGGTCGCCGCCGTTGCGCCGGCCCCGGTCGGCGAGCATCTGCAGATAGTCCGCGGGGACGTCCACGTTGAACATCGGCAGCGCCGTCTCGGGCAGCAGGATCAATCTGGCTTCGGCCGACTGCGCTAGCCTCAGGTAGGTTTCAAGTGTGGCGCGCGCGCGCTCCGGCCGCCACTTCATCTCTTGCGGGATATTGCCTTGCAGAAGCGCAACGTTGGTCGGCTCGCCGGGCAAAGGTTGCGTCCATTCCCTGCCGCCCGATGCGATGCCGGCGACCAGCAGCGCGACGATGATCCATGCGCCGGGCTCGCGAACCAGCAGCGCGACGATCATCCATGCGCCGGGTTGGCGAACCAGCGGCGCAATCTGCCGTTGCGGAGACTGCGCGCGCGATTCGGCAATGCTCGCGATGATCGAGGCCAGCGCCGCCGCCGCGACAGCCGTGGCCAGCGAGACGCCGAACACCCCGAGCAACGGCGCGAAGCCGGCCAACGGGCTGCCGGGTGCCTGCGAGTAGCCAAGCGCTAGCCACGGGAAGCCGGTGAATAGCCAGCCGCGCACCCACTCCGACAACGTCCACAACGACGGGAAAAAGAGCAGCAGGCGTACCGGCCGGGAAGCCGGCAGACGCTTGAGAATCACGCCGATCAATGCCGGATAACAGGCGAGGTACGCGCAGAAAGAGAAGGTGAAAATTGCGGCGGTCAACATCCCCATCCCGCCGAAATCGTGCAAGCTGACGTAAACCCAGCTCACGCCGGCGAGAAACATGCCGAGGCCGAAGCAAAAGCCGATCACCGCGGCAGAGCGGGTGTCGCGGCTGCGTTCCCAGAGCAGCAACAATGCGCTCAGCGCCAGGATCGGCAGCGGGTAAAGACGAAGCGGCGCGAATCCCGCGACCGCAGCCGCCCCCAGGAGGAACGACAGCAGGAAGAGTCGAACTGGAGCAGCGGTAGCGGCGCCTGACTCGCGGCGGGCTGACAACTCAGGCCGCACTCTCCGTCCTGACTTTTTCTACCAGAATCGAATGCAGCCTGCGGCTGTCGGCGCGCACCACCTTGATGTTCAGGTCGCCGATGCGGATCTGCTCGCCGCGCTTTGGCAGCCGGCCCAGGTGAGCCAGCACCAGGCCGCCCACGGTGTCGAAATCCTCGTCGTTGAAATCGGTGCCGAATGTCTTGTTGAAGTCGTCGATCCCGGTCTGCGCCTTGACGCGGAACTGGCCGTTGCGGTCCAGTACGATGTTGGCTTCGGTCTCGTCGAAGTCGAATTCGTCCTCGATTTCGCCGACGATCTGCTCCAGCACGTCTTCAATGGTCACCAGTCCGGCAACGCCGCCGTACTCGTCCACCACGATCGCAATGTGGTTGCGATTGCTGCGAAAATCCTTGAGCAGAACGTTCAGGCGCTTCGACTCGGGGATGAATACCGCGGGCCGCAGCATCTCGCGCACATTGAACTCCTCGCCCGCGTAGTAGCGCAGCAGGTCCTTGGCCAGCAGGATGCCGATCACGTCGTCCTTGTTGTCGCCGATCACCGGGAAGCGCGAATGACTGGTCTCGATCACCCAGGGGATGAACTTCTCCGGCGCGTCGCCGATGTCGATCACGTCCATCTGCGAACGCGGGATCATGATGTCGCGTGCCTGCATCTCGGAAACCTGCAAAACGCCTTCGATCATGGCGAGTGCATCGGCATCGAGCAGGTTGCGCTCATAGGAACGCTGCAGCAGCTCGATCAGCTGCTCGCGGTCTTCCGGCTCGCGCATCAGCAGCGCGCCCAGCCGTTCCAGCAATGAGGGTCTGTCCTTTTCTTCTTCCATGTGAAAATCAAGGCGGAAGGATGAGGGATGAAGAGCAAGGATGAAGGCGGAAGGATGAAGGCGGAAGGAAAGTCAAAAAACAAACCGGAAATCCCGCTTGATCTCGCACCGGCGAATTGCTTTTCACTTCAATCTTCACCCTTGTTTTTCCCTTCATCCTTCATCCTTCATCCTTGTATTTGTAAGGGTCAGCATACCCCAGGCCGGTGACAATTTCCGTTTCGAGCGCTTCCATGTCCCGTGCGTCCGCGGCTCTCTCGTGATCGTAACCCTGCAGGTGCAGCATGCCGTGCACCACCAGATGGGCGTAGTGCGCCTGCGGGTTCTTGTGCTGTTGCCGGGCTTCGCGCTCGATTACCGGCACGCACAGTGCGATGTCACCCGATAACGGACCGGTTTCCGTATAGGCAAAACTCAATACGTTGGTCGCCTGATCCCTGCCACGATACCGGTGGTTGAGGATGCGGGCTTCTTCGGCACCCACCAGGCGCACCGTCACATCGGCATCGCGCCGCAACGCTGACTTCACCCAGGCGCGCAACTGGCTGCGCGTTGGCAATCCGTCGTCCTTTGCTGCGTACTGCACGGTCAACGCAAGTCTGTACCGTGGTTTGGCGCGGGCAAACCGGCCGCCGGGGCGGGCCGTCACCGGATCAGCCTTCCCGGCGGGAGCCGCGCTGTTCATAAGCGTGGACGATTCGCTGCACCAGCGGGTGGCGCACCACGTCTTCGCTGAGAAACTGGGTGAAGGCGATGCCGTGCACTTCCCCGAGTATCCGTTGTGCCTCGATCAATCCACTCTTGTGCCCCTTGGGCAGGTCGATCTGGGTGACATCGCCGGTGACCACCGCCTTGCTGCCAAAGCCCATGCGGGTAAGGAACATCTTCATCTGCTCGGGGGTGGTGTTCTGCGCCTCGTCGAGAATGATGAAGGAGTGATTGAGGGTGCGGCCGCGCATGTAGGCGAGCGGCGCGATCTCGATCGAGCCGCGCTCGAACAATTTGCCGACTTTCTCGAAGCCCATCAGGTCGTAGAGCGCGTCGTAGAGCGGCCGCAGGTAAGGATCTACTTTCTGCGCCATGTCACCGGGCAGGAAGCCGAGACGCTCGCCGGCTTCGACCGCGGGACGCACCAGCACGATTCTTTTCACCGAATCGCGCTCGAATGCGTCCACCGCGCACGCGACCGCGAGATAAGTCTTGCCGGTGCCGGCGGGGCCGATGCCGAAGGTGATGTCGTACTCCTTGATCTGCCGGATGTACTGCACTTGGCGCGGGGTGCGCCCGTGCAAGTCCCGGCGCCGCGTGTGGAGCACCAGGGCTTCGTCCGCTGCCTGCGGATTCGGCCCGCCTGCGACCTCGATCAGGCCGAGCTGGATTTCTTCGAGGCTCAGATTGCGGTTCGCCTGTTGATAAAAACGCTGCAGCGCCTCGGTAGCCAGCCGGGTCTGCTCGGCGTTGCCGGAGACCTTGAAATTCTCCCCGCGGCGCGCAATGGACACTTCGAGCGCGGTTTCGATCTGCTTGAGGTTCTCGTCGAGCGCGCCGCACAGGTTGCCGAGGCGCTCGTTGTCGACGGGGGAGAAAGAAAGTTCGACGGGCTTCAAACGGCTTCTGTTACCGGCATTTCGCCGCGCAGCGAATGCGACATCACTGTGGTGATGCGGATGTCGGTCATCCGCCCGATGAGGCGCTGCGGGCCACGAAAATTGACCATGAGATTGCTGCCGGTGCGGCCAGCCAACTCTTCCGGGTTCTTCTTTGCAGGCCCCTCGACCAGGATGCGCTGGATCGAGCCGACCATGCGGCTGCTGATCGCCAGCGCCTGGGCATCGAGTCGTGACTGCAGCCGTGCGAGGCGCGCCTGCTTGGTTGCCTGCGGCACCTGTTCCGGCAGACTCGCTGCCGGTGTGCCGGGGCGCGGGCTGTAGATGAAGCTGAAGCTCGGATCGAAACCGATGTCCTCGACCAGCTGCAGGGTCTGCTCGAAGTCCTGGTCGGTCTCGCCGGGAAAGCCGACGATGAAGTCGGAGGAAACGGCTGCGTCCGGCCGTGCTGCGCGCAGGCGGCGGATGATGGATTTGTATTCCAGTGCGGTGTAACCGCGCTTCATTGCGCAAAGCACCCGGTCCGAGCCGGACTGCACAGGCAGATGCACGTGGCTCGCGAGTTGCGGGATCCTGGCGTGGGCCTCGATCAGGCGCCCGGAGAAGTCCTTCGGATGCGAGGTGGTGTAACGCAGGCGCTCGATTCCCGGGACTTCGGCGAGGTACTCGAGCAACAGGGCAAAGTCGGCAACTTCGGCGTCGCTCATGCTGCCGCGATAGGCGTTCACGTTCTGCCCGAGCAGCGTGATCTCCTTCACGCCCTGCTCCGCCAGCCCGGCTACTTCGGTAAGCACATCGTCGAACGGACGCGAGACTTCTTCGCCGCGCGTGTAGGGCACCACGCAGAAACTGCAATACTTGCTGCAGCCTTCCATTATCGAGACGAAGGCCGTGCATCCTACGACTCTGGCTGGCGGCAGGTTGTCGAATTTTTCGATTTCTGGAAAGGATATGTCCACCTGCGGCTTGCCGCTGCTGCGCCGCGCCCGGAGCATTTGTGGCAACCGGTGCAGGGTCTGCGGGCCGAAGACCAGGTCGACGTAGGGTGCGCGTGCAACAATCGCCGCGCCCTCCTGGCTGGCCACACAGCCGCCAACACCGATGATGAGCCCGGGCCGGGATTGCTTCAGGGGCCGGATACGCCCGAGGTCGTGGAAAACTTTTTCCTGGGCCTTTTCGCGCACCGAGCAGGTATTGAACAGGATGACGTCGGCCTGTTCGGGGTCGTCGGTGGTTTCCAAGCCCTCCGCGGCGGCGAGCACATCGGCCATCCTGTCCGAGTCGTACTCGTTCATCTGGCAGCCGAAGGTGCGGATGAATAGCTTGCCCATGCCGCGTTACTTCGGGATTGGATACTTCGCCGCTTCTTCGGCGGTCAGCAGCCACACGCGCGACAGGTCGCCGTTCATGTCCCTGGTGTACATGATCTGCGCAGTCTGCGACTGCAGCGACGCCGGCATGATGATGAGGTTCTGCTGGTTGAAAATCCTGCCGCCGGGGGCAAGGCGCAGGGTCTTGGCGCCGATCTTCATGTACGGATATTTGTGCGCCTTGATTTCACCGCGCACTGCCTTCTCGGGGAAGTTGCGGGCCGAGAATGCAGGCGACATCGAGGTTGCGGCGATCATCGCGACCAGAAACCGCAGGGCGATTATGCGCACGCGCGTGGATGACGGGACCGCTGGATTTATCAAGTGACTACCGCAAAGGAAACAGGGGCCTAAGGAAGCTCTGATCAGGTTCCACATGCGCGACCGAGGCGATTCGGGTCGAGGGCAAGACGGCGAGGACGCCGTGTAGCCGGCCTACATAAGGAGGAGCCGACGCAGACATCGGCCCGAATCGCCCGGTCCCTCGAAAGAGTCGAAATGTCATTG
>CAZYTR010000280.1:0-10634 GCA_964650365.1 uncultured Alcaligenaceae bacterium
TCCGCCTTGGCGAAATCCTTCTGCTCCTTGAGTTGGGCCAGCAGCACGTCGGCGCCGCACTCGTTGACCAGCCATTGATAAAGCGCCTGCAGGGCAAACTCTCGCGCCCGGCGCCTACTGTTTTTCATCGATTGCCTTCAAAAGATTGGCCATTTCAATCGCCACGCGCGCGCAGTGCACGCCCTTCTCATTCATGCGCGCCTCGGCCTGCTCATCGTTGTCGGTCGTCAGGATGCCGTTGGCGACCGGGATCCCGATATCGAGCTGCACCGACATCACCCCGCTGGCGGATTCGTTCGAAACGACTTCGAAATGGTAGGTTTCGCCACGGATCACCGCGCCGAGAGCGATCAACGCGTCGAACTTCTCCGTCCCGGCAAGCTTCTGCAGCGCCAACGGAATCTCCAGCGCGCCGGGCACAGTGACCATCGTCATGTCGGCGCGCCGCACCCCCAGCTTGGCGAGTTCGGCCGTGCACGCGGCCAGCAAGCCTTCGCCCAAGTTTTTGTTGAATCGTCCCACCACGATGCCGATGCGAAGGCCGGCGCCGGAGAGGTCGGGTTTGAATTGAAAGATGTCGTTATCAGTTGCCATAGCTGTTCGTGACTATCGTGACTGCCGTGAATATCGTGAATGCCGTGAATGTCGCAAAACTTCAATAGGGACTTGCAATGGTGGTAACGCCGTTACAGAGGTTACGGTATTCACGATATTCACGATATTCACGGCACTTGCGGCACTTGCGGCATTCAAGGCTTTTCCTTCGGCTGCAAATAGCCCGTTATTTCCAAATCGAACCCGGTCATGCTTGGCATCTTTCTGGGTGCGCCGAGCACTTTCATTCTGGTCACGCCCAGGTCGCGCAGAATTTGCGCGCCGATGCCGTAGGTGCGGAGATCCATTTTTTGCGCCTGCGCTTCCTGGTTCATCGCCAGCCGCTCGAGCAGTTCCGCACCCGACTCGGTCCGGTGCAGCAAAACCACCACGCCACTTTCCGCAGCTGCGATGGCCCGCAGCGCTTCGCTCAGGTTCCATGAATGGCTGCGGCTGCCGGCATCCAGAAAATCGGCAACCGAAAGCGGTTCGTGCACCCGCACCAGCGTTTCCCGGTCCGCCGTCACCTTGCCCTTGACCAACGCAATGTGTGTGTCACGCGAACTCTTGTCGCGATACGCCACCAGCTTGAACTTCCCGTACACGGTATCCAGCGGCCGTTCGGCCACGCGCTCGACCAGCGACTCGGTGCGGCTGCGGTGATGAATCAGATCGGCAATGGTGCCGATCCTGATCTTGTGTTTCGCGGCGAACTCGATCAGGTCGGGCAGCCGCGCCATTTCGCCGTCGTCCTTCAATACCTCGCAGATCACCGCGGCCGGCGTCAGTCCCGCCAGTTGCGCGAGATCGCATCCGGCCTCGGTGTGCCCGGCACGCACCAGCACGCCGCCCTTCTGCGCCATGAGCGGGAAGATGTGTCCCGGCTGCACGATGTCTTCGGGCTTGGCACCTTTCCTGACCGCCGCCTGCACCGTGCGCGCGCGGTCTGCCGCCGAGATTCCGGTGGTCACGCCGCTGGCAGCCTCGATCGAAAGTGTGAAGTTGGTTCCCATGCGCGAGCGATTGTCCCCGACCATCAACGGCAGATCGAGCTGCCGGCAACGTTCCTCGGTCAGCGTAAGACAGATCAGCCCGCGCCCATGCTTAGCCATGAAGTTGATCGCGTCTGCCGTGACGAACTCGGCGGCCATCAGGATATCGCCCTCGTCCTCGCGCTCCTCCTCATCTACAAGGATGACCATCCTTCCGGCACGCAGGTCGGCGATGATCTCGGCTGTGGAGCTGATGGTAGTCATCGAGTGTCTTAGGCTTGCTGGAGGCTGGCTATGCGCGCGACCCGTGGACTGCTGCTACAGCGCCGGTATGAACGTCACCGTACGCCCGGGGGCGGGCAAAACAATAGGAAAAACGCTCGGAATGGGCGCAACGCAGTTCGAAAGTGTGCATTGTGCCAGATCGACGCCATCCTCTCAGCCTTCCGTCAGGCAATTCCGTCAGGCAATCCTCAGCCGCGTCAGCCACGAGAAGCGGGGCGCGGGCGGGATCCTATCCGTTACGTAGCTTTTGCAGGCGGTCGAGCGTTTCGGGCATCTCGCGCAACGCGACCAAGAGACCCTTTAACTCGGTTCTCGCAGTCGGGCGAACCAGCGCTGTTGTTCGACCAGACCGGAGTCCAGCCGCATCGGAAGATCCGGCGGCAACGGTACCGACATCAGATTCTGGACGATCCGCCGTATGTCATCGTCGGTGAGTGCTTCAAGCTCACTGCGACGGACGGCATCGAGCTCCGGTCCGGCGCGGGTCCAGGTTTCTACCCAATTGCGAAGTAGTTCTTCGCTCATGCAGCTATTGTAGACCCTCGTGAAGCACGCCTGCATTCAAGGATTCGCGATTAGGCGGAATTATCGTAGCGGGTCATGCCTGAGGAGGCTCACTACGTCGTTGGCGTAGCTTTGTCAGTTCCGGTCCAATTGCAGGGCAAGACATTTAGAGTATATGCTCGCCCAACCTGTATCGCTCCGATTGGATTGCGCCCCTTCGAGCCCATGCCCACCCACCGCAAGCTCTCAGCCATCCTCGCCGCCGATGCCGCCGGCTACTCGCGGCTGATGGCCGATGACGAAGCCGAGACGCTGCGTGCTCTCAACGAGTTCCGAGACCTGTTCCGCAAGCGCATCGAGGCTCATGGCGGGCGGCTGATCGACACTGCAGGCGACAGCGTCCTCGCCGAATTCCCCAGCGCGGTGGAAGCAGTGGACTGCGCGGTCGAGATCCAGCACGAGCTCGCCAAGCGCAACCATCAACTTGCCGAACACCGCCGCATGCACTTCCGTATCGGCATCAATCTGGGCGATGTGATTGAGCAGGAGGATGGAACGATCTATGGAGACGGCGTCAACGTAGCAGCAAGACTCCAGCAGTTGGCCGAACCAGGCGCAATCTGCATCTCCGGCACCGCGTTTGATCAAGTAGAAGGCAAGCTTCCACTTCAATTCAAGTCCATCGGTGAACAGCAGGTCAAGAACATCGCCAAGCCGGTGCGCGCCTACCAGTTAGAACAAGAGCCCGGGAAAAAGCCAACCGCACAGTCCGTCAGTGCGCCCTCCTCTAAACCAGTGCGCAAAGTTGTCCTGGGGTTGGTGGCGGCGCTACTGGTCGTCGGAGGGCGAGGGGTCAGGTCTTGTTTCTTGCACGTCAACCCACCACATTTCAGGGATTGCCAAATCGGTTTGGCTTGCCCAATCGCATATTGAGACGGGCACCAATTCGGTTCGCGCTCCAAATCCTCACGCCGCCCGGCGTGCGGACCCGGATCTCTGTTTCATCGACGGCTTACCCTGAGCACGCACAGACTTCACCTGCAGAAAAGGCTTAACAAGTGCTAGGCCTTTTTCATTTTCTCCCAGAAGCCTCTGGGAGACACGATCTCCATGTTTTCGATCGTGCCAAGCTCAAGAAGGGCAGCGTCGCCGGTCACAAACAGCGCGGCCTTCGCCGCGAGTGCCTCGCCAAGGACGCGCGCATCGGCCGGATCGGCCTGCACGAGCGCCGGCGCAGCTTGTTCGATCGTTTGCGTCGCCTCGCTGGAGACGAAATCCACGATCGCCCTGGATAGAGCAGCTGGCAGCTTTAGCTTGGACCGAAGCGCCTTGTTCAGTTCCTGAACCACGTGGCGCCCGAGCACAAGGTCGTGCTCGAGCAGCACCAGTTCGAAAAGATCGGCACACAACCCCCTGGTGGCGAAGGCGCTGACCAGGACATTGGTATCAAGGAATACCCTCACGAAACGGCGCTGAATACGTCTTCGTCAGTCACGAGGCCCTGCGCCTCGGCGAACGGCAAGGTCTTGCGGCGCAACTCGCGGAAGCGGGCGACCGCGACCTGGCGCTCCAGCGCCTCGCGCACGATCTCGCTCTTGGTTCGTCCCGTGCTTTTCGCAATCCGGCCCAAGGCCTTTTCGAGCTTGGGATCAAGGCGGATCGTCAAGGTAGTCATCAGCGCTCTCCAATTTGTACGACATTGTCGCACAATTGGAAACAGATATGCAATAAGCCAAACCTGATGCCCTCGTCCATCTGTGGTACTTACCGCTGGTCATCCCTGTCGAACATGCGCTCGACGTAACGTGCCACCAGGTCTATTTCGAGATTGACCCGGTCGCCCTGCATCAGGTCTTTCAGGTTGGTTACTGCCAGCGTGTGCGGAATCAGGTTCACCGAAAAGGTATCGGTTGTCACGACATTGACGGTCAGGCTCACGCCGTTGATGGCGATCGATCCTTTGCGCGCGAGATAGCGGCCAAGCTCCACGGGAAAGCGAACCGTGATCTCGCGGTTGCCGTCCACAGGCTTGATCGTCGTCACTTCTCCACTGCCATCCACATGGCCACTCACCAGATGTCCGCCGAGCCGGTCTGAGAGCCGCAGCGATTTCTCCAGATTGATCGCGTTGCCGGAGCCGAATCCCGCAGTCACCCGCAGGGTCTCCTGCGATATGTCGACCGCGAATCCGCGCGGCACCAAACGAGTGACGGTCAGGCAAACACCGTTGCAGGCGATGCTATCGCCGATCGTGACATCGCTCATGTCCAGACCGCCGGCGTCGATCGTCAGCGCCGCAGATTGCCCGGCAGATTTGACTGCGGCGACGCAGCCGATAGCCTCGATGATCCCGGTGAACACCGCTTAGGCTCCCGAGTCCAGGAATACCGGCCGCGCGAGAATCCGCAGATCCGGTCCGATCATGCGGGTCTCCTGGATGTTCAAATGCAGGCGCTTCTTCATTTCGGTCAATTCTCCCAAGTCGAGCATGCCGCGTCCGGCATCACCGAGCATGTGCGGGGCGAGGTAAATCAGCAGCTCGTCCACCACTCCGGCCCGCAGCAGCGCCGAATTCAGGTTGATGCCGGCTTCCACCAGCACCTCGTTGATACCGCGCCCGGCGAGATACTTCGCCAGTTCCAGAAGATCGACCTTGTGCTCCGCGTTGGGCAGCACCACGACTTCGGCGCCTTTTGCCTCGATCGCGCGGGTCTTGCTGTCATCCCGCGCCGCCGTCGCGATCAACACGCCGCCGCCTTCGAAGATTTTCGCTTCCGGCGCGATCCGCAAGCGACTGTCCACGACGATGCGCAGCGGCTGACGCGGGGTTTCCACGTCGCGCACCGTGAGGCGCGGGTCGTCGTCCTTGAGCGTTCCGATGCCGGTCATCACCGCGCACGAACGCGCCCGCCATTGGTGCCCGTCGCGGCGCGCATCAGGCCCAGTGATCCACTTGCTGGTGCCATTCTTCAGCGCGGTCTTGCCGTCCAGGCTGGCCGCGATTTTCACGCGCATCCACGGCCGCCCGCGGGTCATGCGCGAAACGAAGCCGATGTTCAGTTCGCGCGCCTCGGATTCAAGAATTCCGGCCTCGGCCGCGATACCCGCTTCGCGCAGTTTCCGCAGTCCGCTTCCGGCAACCTGGGGATTCGGATCCTGCATCGCCGCGACCACGCGCACCACTTTCGCGGCGATCAAGGCATCCGTGCACGGCGGGCTGCGGCCGTGGTGGCTGCATGGTTCGAGCGAGACATACGCGGTGGCACCCTGCGCGTTTGTACCCGCGGCAGTCAAAGCCACCACTTCGGCATGCGGGCCGCCGGCGCGCTCGTGCCAGCCCTCGCCCACGATCCGGTCGTCCTTGACGATGACGCAACCGACTCGCGGGTTCGGAGTCGTGGTGTACAGCCCGCGCTCCGCCAGCCGCAACGCGCGCGCCATCAATGCGAAGTCATCGGCACTGAAGGACATTCGCTTACTTGCTCTTGCGGCGCGCGCCGGGCTTCTGCACTTCCTTCACCGCCTCGCGGAAATCTTCGACGTCCTGGAAAGCGCGATACACCGACGCGAAACGAATGTAGGCCACCTTGTCGAGTTTGTAGAGTTCGCGCATCACCATCTCGCCGATGCGGCGCGATTCCACCTCGCGCTCGCCCAGCGAGAGCAGCTTCTGCTTGACGCGTTCGATCGCGTCGTCAACAAGGTCCGCCGAGACCGGCCGCTTGTGCAGCGCGCGGGTGAAACCGACCCGCAGCTTGTCTTCCTCGAACTCTTCCCGGTAACCGGTGCTCTTGACGATCTGCGGCATGCGCAGTTCGACGTTCTCGTAAGTGGTGAAGCGCTTGTCGCATGACGGGCAGCGCCGCCGCCGGCGAATGCTGTCCCCCTCCTCGTTGACCCGGGAGTCGACGACCTGCGTATCCGGATTTTTACAGAAAGGGCATTTCATAAAGATCGGTGAGGCGTAAGGCGTGAGGGGCGAGGCGCCGAACCGATCGCTCTCATATTTTTTTCCCGCCTCACGCCTGACGCCTCTCGCCTCACCTGCCGTACACCGGGAAACGATCGCACAGCGCCTTCACCTCGCCCACCACGCGCGCGATATTCGCTTCGTCGTTCGGCGCTTCGAGGACGTCGGCAATCAGGTTGGAAAGCTTCTCTGCTTCGAGTTCCTGGAAGCCGCGGGTAGTCGTGGCCGGTGAACCGATGCGTATGCCGCTGGTCACGAAAGGCTTCTCTGGATCGTTGGGAATCGCGTTCTTGTTCACCGTGATGTTGGCGCGGCCAAGCACCGCTTCGGCGTCCTTGCCGGTGATTTTCTTGGCACGCAGGTCCACCAGGAACATGTGGCAGTCGGTGCGTCCCGACACGATGCGCAGCCCGCGGCTCTGCAGCGTCTTGGCCATGGTCCTCGCGTTGGCGATTACCTGCGCCTGATAGCTGCGAAATTCCGGCGCCATCGCTTCCTTGAACGCCACGGCCTTGGCCGCAATCACATGCATCAGCGGTCCGCCCTGGATGCCGGGAAAGATCGCCGAGTTGACGCGCTTCTCGTGCTCGGCCTTGGCGAGGATGATACCGCCGCGCGGACCGCGCAGCGTCTTGTGCGTGGTGCTGCTGACGAAATCGGCGATACCGACCGGGGTCGGATACAGGCCGGCCGCAACCAGCCCGGCGTAATGCGCCATGTCCACGAACAGGTACGCACCGATCGAGTCGGCAATCTGGCGAAACCGTTTCCAGTCGAAAGTCAGGGAATACGCCGAGGCGCCGGCGACGATCATCTTCGGCTTGTGCTCCTGCGCCAGTTTCGCCACCTGGTCGTAGTCGACCTCTTCGGCTTCGGTCAGTCCGTAGGAAACCGCGTTATAGAGCTTGCCGGAAAGATTCACCGGCGAGCCGTGCGTAAGGTGGCCGCCGTGGGCGAGAGACATGCCGAGAATCGTATCGCCCGCTTTCAGTGCCGCCGCATAGACCGCTTGATTGGCCTGCGAGCCGGAATGCGGCTGCACGTTGGCGGCCTCTGCCTTGAACAGCGCTTTGGCGCGATCGATCGCCAGTTGCTCGGCGACGTCCACGTACTCACAGCCTCCGTAATATCGCTTGCCGGGATAACCTTCGGCGTACTTGTTGGTCAGCACCGAGCCCTGCGCGTGCAGCACGCGCGGGCTCGTGTAGTTCTCCGAGGCGATCAGCTCGATGTGGTCTTCCTGGCGCTGTCGTTCCGCCTCCATTGCTTGCCACAATTCGGGGTCGAAATCCTGGATGTTCTGGTCCGCAGAAAACATTTGGCCTTAGAGAGAAAGTGAGGGCGCCGGAAAGCGGCGAATTGTACCATTCCGGTCATAAGGACCCCAGAATCAAAAACGTTGACGCAAAGGATTCATTTCAATACCCCCTTGAGGGGTACGCAAAGGGGAAAGGAAAGGGCGCAAAGAATCACGTGTTGAAAATCCGGACCAGCAAGGCCTCTTCACGCGACCATCGTTTGTCCTTCGCGGTCTCCGCGTTGTGGGCCTGCGGTTCCCGATTCATCGAGGGTCCGGCTAACTGCTATTATTTGGCGGGCTCATAAATACGGCGCCAGGCGCGGGACCACATCCGCAGACCCGCATCGAGGCAGCCTAAATAAAATCTGGGGGAGATAACATGCCAAAAACAATCTTAGCCAAGCTCGTCTGGCTGGGTATCGCGATTCTCGGCGCATCCGCCATCGGCGGCATCGCCATCCACCGCGGCGAATCCATCAACGCCATCTGGTTCATCGTGGCGGCCGCGTGCACCTACCTGGTCGCCTTCCGCTTTTACAGCGCATGGATCTGCGCCAAAGTGCTGGTTCTGGACGGGACCCGCGCCACCCCGGCAGAACGCTTCAACAACGGCCGCGATTTCGTCCCGACCAACCGTTGGGTGGTGTTCGGGCACCACTTCGCCGCAATCGCCGGTCCGGGACCACTGATCGGCCCGACCCTGGCGATGCAGTTCGGCTACCTCCCCGGCACCATCTGGATCCTGGCAGGCGCGGTGCTCGGTGGCTGCGTGCAGGACATGGTGATCATGTTCTGCTCCACCCGCCGCGACGGCCGCAGCCTCGGCCAGATGGCGCGCGATGAACTTGGGCCCGTCGGCGGCTGGGCGGCGATGATCGGCACCATGACCATCATGCTGATCCTGATTGCGGTGCTGGGCCTGGTGATCGTCAATGCCATGAAACACAGCCCCTGGGCCACCGCCACCGTGCTGGGCACCATTCCGGTGGCGATGCTGATCGGCATCTACATGCGCGGCATCCGCCCGGGCCGTATCCTCGAAGGTTCGATCATCGGCATCGTGCTGCTGATCGTGTGCGTGTTGGGCGGCGGCTGGATCGACCACAATGAAGCGCTGCGCGGGCTGTTCGACTGGAGCGGCGAATCCGTCGCCTGGTTCGTGATGATCTATGGCTTCGCCGCCGCAACGCTGCCGGTGTGGTTACTGTTGGCGCCGCGCGACTATCTTTCCACGTTCCTGAAGCTGGGCGTGGTGTTCCTCCTCGCCATTTCCATCTTGGTATTGGCACCGGACATGAAGATGCCGGCGCTGACCCAATTCATCGACGGCACCGGTCCGATCTTCAAGGGCGCCTTGTTCCCGTTCGTTTTCATCACCATCGCCTGCGGCGCGATCTCCGGTTTCCACTCGCTGGTGTCCTCCGGCACTACACCGAAACTGCTGCCGAACGAACGTGACATCCGCATGATCGGTTACGGCTCGATGGCGCTCGAATCCTTCGTCGGAATAATGGCCGTTATCGCGGCCTGCGTTCTCGAGCCGGGCGTATTCTTCGCCATCAACAGTCCGGCTGGCGTCGTGGGCAAGGAAGCCGCGGCTGCGGTCGCCACAATTTCCTCGTGGGGCTTCCCGGTCACGGTCGAGCAGATGCAAATGCTGGCGAAGGAAATGGGCGAAGCAACGCTGTTCGCCCGTACCGGCGGTGCGCCGTCTCTGGCAGTCGGCATGGCCACGATCTTCTCCACCACCTTCGGCGGCTCGTTGCTGGCGATGTGGTACCACTTCGCCATCATGTTCGAGGTGCTGTTTATTTTGACGACACTGGATGCCGGCACGCGGGTGGGACGTTTCATGTTGCAGGATCTGCTCAAGCATGTCTGGAAACCGATGGGCAACGTGTCTTCCTACCCGATGACCGTGATCTCCAGCCTGATTTTCGTCGCCGCCTGGGGTTACTTCCTGTGGCAGGGCGTCAAGGACCCGCTGGGTGGCGTGAACATCCTGTGGCCGCTGTTCGGCATTTCCAACCAGTTGCTGGCCGGCATCGCGCTTTCGGTTGCCACCGGCATCATCATCAAGATGGGCAAGCTGCGTTTCGCCTGGGTCACCGGACTGCCGCTGACCTGGCTGGCGATCATCTGCACTTGGGCGGCGTGGGAAAAGGTTTTCAGCCCCAACCCCGCGATTGGCTTCCTGTCCGGCGCCGCCAGCATGGCGGAAAAGCTCGCCGCCGGAACCCTGTCTCCGGAAAGGGCGGCAGTGGCTCCGCAGCTGATCATCGGCCAGAGAATCGACGCCGCGCTCGCGTTCCTGTTTGCCGTCATCCTGTGGGTAGTGATCGTCGACATGCTGCGCATGTCCATGAGGATGCGTTCCGGCAAGCCGGTGCTGCCGTTGTCCGAGTCGAAGTACATCAGGACGCAGCTCGACGAGAGCATGATTTCCACGGGGCAGCACGCCTGAGGCTTCGATGATAGCCGCCGAACTCAAGCAAATCTGGCAGTACCTGCGCCAGGTCAGTGGCGACGACGCTTACGAGCGCTATCTTGCGCACTATCGGCAGGCGCATCCCGGCGCGCCGCCGATGACGCAAGAGGAGCACTTCAGGAAACGCCAGGACGAGAAGTGGAGCAAGGTTTCGCGCTGCTGCTGAAAGAATCGGGACTCAGGACGCGGGACTCAGGACTCAGTGGAGACGAAAGCCCGAAACCGGGACTGAATACGAAAACGGCGCGTCAAGGCGCCGTTTTTTACCAGCGACCACAAACCTCAGGTCCGGATCACCGGAATCACGAGGCGTCGTGTCGCAACCGCATTTTCGGGTCTATCGGTAGACGTCTTTCCGGTGACCAACCTTGAAAATCGTGACCTCACGGCGCTCATCATCGATGAGATAGACGATCCGGTATTGTCCTTGCCGCACGCGGTAGCGATCCGCGTATCCGGCCAGTTTTTCGGAAACGGGTGAACGCGGCTCCCGGGCAAGAA
>CAZYTR010000281.1:0-4833 GCA_964650365.1 uncultured Alcaligenaceae bacterium
CGCGATTTGCGATCGCGCATTCTTCGTCGAGGACGAACCGGTGCGTGACCGCAAGGCGTTCGAGGTGCGGGTTGCGAAAGGCAAGACGCGGCTGATGGACGTGGCGCAGGAGATCTGCCGCATCGCCGCCGAGATCCTGGCTGAGCACCAGGCGCTGCGCTCCAAACTCGACCAGCCTCAGCACGCGGCATGGCCGCGCGCGGCTGCGGACATCCGCAGCCAGTTGCGCGAGCTGCTCGGGCCCGGATTCCTCTCCTCGGTGCCGTTCGAAAGGCTCAAGCATTACCCGCGCTATCTGCGGGCGATCGCCGTGCGGCTCGACAAGATTGCCTCCAACCCGGAGCGCGACGGCAACTGGCAGCAGCAACTCGCGCGCTACTGGCAGGCCTATCAGGTGCGGCTTGCCGCCGACCGGTCCCGCGGATTGCGCAACCTCAAACTGGAAGAAATGCGCTGGATGCTGGAGGAGTTGCGGGTGTCGCTGTGGGCGCAGCAACTGAAAACGCCTTACCCTGTTTCCTTCAGGCGTCTGGAGAAGTACTGGTCCGAAATCTAAAGAACGGAAAGGCTCTCACCACGAAGACACTGAGACGTGCCGTTTTTCCTCAGGCGGTCAACGGGCGCAGACTCCGATTGAGTATTCAGGCGGGAGGAGAAATGCTGAAGGCGGAACAACAAAATGCGGTGCCGACGAGCATGACGGCAACCGGCCGGGTAACTACCGTGCGCGAAGCCGTATTCAATCTGATGCGCGCTTTCGGGATGACCACTGTTTTTGGCAATCCCGGTTCGACAGAGATCAAGTTATTCAAGGACTGGCCTGCCGATTTCCGCTACGTGCTTGGGCTGCAGGAGTCTTGTGTGGTGGCGATGGCCGACGGTTACGCGCAAGCCACCCGCAATGCCGCGTTTGTGAACCTTCATTCCGCGGCCGGCGTGGGCCATGCGCTCGGCAGTGTGTTTACCGCGTATCGCAATCAGACGCCGCTGGTGATCACCGCCGGGCAGCAGACCCGTGCGATGTTCCCGACCGAACCTTATCTCTACGCGTCCCAAGCTTCCGAGTTTCCGAAACCGTATGTGAAATGGAGCGTGGAACCGGCGCGCGCGCAGGACGTGCCGGCGGCGATTGCGCGCGCCTACTACACTGCGATGCAGAAGCCCTGCGGCCCGGTGTTTGTCTCGGTCCCGGAAGACGACTGGGACGTCGAGACGGAAGTCGTCGAGCCCAGGGTTGTGAGCGCGACGTTCGCTCCCGACCCTGCCGCGATGGCGCGGCTGATCGACGCGCTCGGCTCGAGCCGGAATCCGGCGCTCGTGGTTGGCGCCGCGGTGGACCAGGACGGGGCATGGGAGCAGGTCGTTCAGCTCGCGGAGCGGTTGGAAGCGGCGGTATGGGTGAGCCCGTTCTCGGCGCGCTGCAGCTTTCCGGAGAATCACCGGCTGTTCGCTGGCTTCCTGCCGCCGTTGCGCCAGCCGCTCGCCGATCGCCTTGCTGCCCATGACGCGGTTCTCGTGCTCGGTGCCCCGGTGTTTACCTATCACGTGCATACCGACGGCCGCTTCATTGCGCCGTCCACCCGTCTGTTCCAACTCACCGACGACGCGGCACACGCTGCGCGCTCGCCGATTGGCGAGGGCATTCTGTGCACGATGCGGCTCGGATTGCGCGCGTTGCTCGAGGGCATCAAGGCATCCGGCCGGACGCCTGCCGTCGGACGCACGCCCATTGCGCCGCCTCCTGCGAGCGATCCACCAAGCGGCGAGTACCTGATGCGCACAATCTCGCGGCTGATGCCGCGCGATGCCATCGTCGTCGAGGAGGCGCCGACCCATCGAGACGCGCTGCATGACTACCTGCCGATCCTTACCAGCGGCGGATTCTATGCCGGCGCAAGTGGGGGGCTCGGTTGGGCGCTGCCGGCCGCAATCGGCGTGGCGATCGCCGAGCCGAAGCGCAAGGTGATCGGTATTCTCGGCGATGGTTCGAGCCTGTTCTCGATTCAGGCACTGTGGACCGCCGCCCAGCAACGATTGCCGATTACGTTTGTGGTCTTCAACAATTCTGGGTACGCTGCGCTGAAATCATTCGGTCGGATGCTGAATATCCCGAACGCGCCGGGACATGACCTGCCAGGCGTGGACTTCGTATCGATTGCCCGCGGATTCGGCTGTCGCGCCGCAAGGGTGGAGAAAACCACCGAGTTGGAGCCCGTTTTGCGCGAAGCCCTGCGCTCGGGGGACACCTGGTTGGTCGACGTGCGTCTGGACACTGCGGTGCAGAGATTGTATTGACCTTCCCGGATTGTCGCGTTGACAAGCTTCGCGGCTGGTCTAAACTGGGCCGGGTATTTCCTGATTGAGCGCGGAGGACAAAATGAAGACCGTTCAACAACTCCTGGAGTCGAAACGTCATCGCCTCCTTTCGGTGTCGCCCGAAACCACGGTGCTGGACGCGCTCAAGCTGATGGCCGAGAAGGAGATCGGCGCGGTGCTGGTGCTTGACGGCGAGCGGCTGGCGGGCATCTTCTCCGAACGCGATTACGCCCGCAAGGTGGTGTTGCACGGCAAGTCATCGAAAGACACACCGGTGCGCGAGATCATGACCGACGAAGTGGTGTGCGTGCGTCCCGAACAGTCCATAGAGGATTGCATGGGGCTGATGACCGACAAGCGCATACGCCACCTGCCCGTGCTCGAGCACAAGAAAGTGGTCGGCGTGATTTCCATCGGCGACGTGGTCAAGGAAATGCTCTCCGAACAGGAGTTCGTGATCAAGCAGCTCGAAAGCTATATTCATAACTAAGTTGGACGTCGTTGCCCGCGGCGTGGCGCTCCGGTTTTCGCGGCCCGCACATCCGGCTTCCCGATTTCATGCTCAAACGATTGTTTCTGGTCATTGCTCTGGCTGGCGCGGTCGCGGGCTGCAAAACCCAGATCGCGCTCACTGCAGAAGCCACCGGCTGTAACGTGACCAATCTGGACGTGATCGACAGCCGGTACTCACGAGAGGGCACGACCACCGCGTGGTGTGCAAAGTGCAGGGAAAAGATCTATCACTGTGTGTCCAATCCGGAGCGCAGCCGCGTGGAGTGCAGGCCGGCCAATTCTTCGGATCCCTGCGGCTGATTGCGCATCGCTTCGTCACTCATCACCGGTGAGTCTCATGTTCGGCGCCTTGATCATCGGTGATGAAATTCTCTCGGGCAAACGCCAGGACAAGCATTTTCCGAAAATCATCGAAATTCTGAAGGCGCGCGGCCTGGCTTTGGGATGGAGCATGTATTTGCCGGACGAGCCGGCGGTGATTACCGCGGTGCTGTCCAGCACCCTGGCGCGCGACGATATCGTGTTCTGCTTCGGCGGCATCGGCGCCACTCCCGACGACCACACCCGCCAGTGCGCGGCCAAAGCCGCAGGCGTCGAGCTCGCACTGCATCCGGATGCCAAGAGCGAAATCGAGGCGCGCTTCGGCGCGGAGGCCTATCCCAAGCGCATCGAGATGGGCGTGTTTCCGGTCGGCAGCCGCATTGTTCCCAACCCCTACAACCGTGTTCCCGGTTTCAGTTTCGCGCAACATCATTTTTTTCCCGGCTTCCCGGAAATGGCGTGGCCGATGATGGAGTGGGTGCTGGATCACGAGTACCCCCAGCTCCACAATCAGCAACCGCCGGTGGACGTGGCGATCGTGGTGAAGGACGCCGGGGAGAGCCAGCTGATCGACCTGATGAATGCCTGCATCGCCCGCTATCCCGGCGCGAAACTTTTCAGCCTGCCCAGTTTCACTCCCGCCGGCCGCCGCATCGAGCTCGGCGTGAAAGGCGAAGAGAAACTCGCCAACAAGGCGCTGGCGTTCCTGCAGAAGGGCGTCAGCGCGCTCGGCTTTGCCTGGGAGACGAGAAAGTAAGGTTCTCGGTGCGAGGACCAAGGTTCGAGTGCTTTTCACTCGGCCCTCATACCTCGGACCTCGCTCCTGATCTTTAACCCCATTTCAACGAAGCGTCCGTTTATAGCCGGTGTCCCTCTTGAAAGGAGAGCACCATGCGACGCTTCCTGCTGTTTATCAGTCTTTTCCTTACCGTTGCCCCGGCTCTGGCGGCCGGCAGCCTCGCCGATGTGCAGATCTACGACCGCGCAAGCGGCCGCACGCTGCCGGTCTATGAGAGCGGCGGCCGCTGGTTTGTCGCCGGCAAACCCGGCAACGAATACCAGGTCACGGTTCGTAATCGCGCTGGGGCTGACCTGCTCGCGGTCGTGTCTGTGGACGGGGTCAACGTCGTTACCGGCGAGACTGCGGCCGCATCGCAGAGTGGCTACGTGATCGAGCGTGGGCGCGCACTGTCGATCAAGGGTTGGCGCAAGAGCCTGGAAAAAGTGGCGGCGTTCTACTTCACCGATCTGGGCGATTCCTACGCGGCGCGCACCGGGCGCCCGGACAACGTCGGCGTGATCGGCGTGGCCCTGTTCCAGCGCAAGGCCGAACCCGTGCTCGAACTGGAGCAGTCGCAAAACCGCGGAGAACCCGGGGCGGCAGCGGATAGCGCAGCGCGGTCGGCCGCACCCCGTGCGGCGGAGAAAAGCATCGGCACCGGCCATGGCCGCAGCGAGGCTTCGCAGGCGCGCTATGTCGCTTTCGAGCGCGAATCGGACGCGCCCAACGAAATGGTCGTCATTCATTACGACACCTACGCAAACCTGATGGCGCGCGGGGTGATTCCGCAGTCGCCGCGTTGGCCCTCGCCGTTTCCGGGCGGGTTCGTCCCTGATCCGCCGGGACGGGGTTGAGGCAGTACATTTCCCGCCTCCGTGTCGCGCGTCGTCCTGAGGTTGATT
>CAZYTR010000282.1:0-17121 GCA_964650365.1 uncultured Alcaligenaceae bacterium
TGGTGGGCCTGCATAACGCCGCGAACGCGTTGGCGGCGCTGGCGCTGTGCCGGGCGATCGGGCTGCCCTACGAACTATTGCTCGATGGGCTCTTCAGCTTCAGCGGACTGCCGCACCGCGTTCAGCGGGTTGCCGAAATAAACGGCGTGGCATTCTTCGATGACTCCAAGGGCACCAACGTGAGTGCGACGGGCGCCGCGCTCGAGAGTTTGGGCCGGAAAGTGGTGCTCATCGCCGGCGGCGAGGGCAAAGGCCAGGATTTCTCGCCTCTTCGGGACGCGGTTGCACG
Organism: uncultured Alcaligenaceae bacterium; assembly: GCA_964650365.1. Taxonomy (GTDB): domain Bacteria; phylum Pseudomonadota; class Gammaproteobacteria; order Burkholderiales; family JACQAP01; genus JACQAP01. Next base: position 290 of record CAZYTR010000282.1, read on the forward strand.
GCACGCCCGTGCGGTCGTTCTGATCGGGCGCGACCGCGACAGGATTGCCGCCGCGATCGAGTCCGCGGGCGTGGTGCTGGTGCGCGCCACCGATATGCACGAGGCGGTGCGCGCGAGCCTCGCCCTGGCGCATGCCGGGGATGCCGTGCTGCTGTCGCCGGCGTGCGCCAGCTTCGACATGTTCCGCAACTACGAGCACCGCGCGCAGGTGTTTGTCGACGAGGTCAGGGCCTTGGAGGCAGCGCAATGAACGGGGTCCTTGGCCATGTGGCGGACCGCCCGGCGCCGATCGCAGAATTCGATTACGCGGTTGTCAATCTGGCGGCGTTATTGCTCGGGATCGGGTTGGTGATGGTGTATTCCTCGTCCGTCGCCATTGCCGAGGCGGGCCACTACACCGGCAACCAGCCGGCGTATTTCCTCATTCGCCAAAGCGTGTTCGTTTTTGTCGGCGTGATGGCCGGATTCATTTGCTTCCAGTTTCCGATGCGCCTTTGGCAGCAAGCCGCGCCCTACTTGTTCGTGCTCGGGGTGCTGCTGCTGTTGGTGGTATTGATTCCGGGCATCGGCAAGGAGGTCAACGGCAGTCAGCGCTGGCTGTCGCTGGGGATGTTCAACCTGCAGCCCTCTGAACTGCTGAAACTGCTGGTGGTGTTGTACGCCGCCGATTACACGGTGCGCAAGGCGGCGTTGATGCACAGTTTTCGCAAGGGCTTCCTGCCGATGCTGATGGTGATGTTGCTGGTCGGAGGGCTGTTGCTGCGCGAACCGGACTTCGGCGCATTCGTGGTCATCACGGTGATCGCCATGGGTGTGCTGTTCCTGGGGGGGATGAACTGGAAGCTGTTCGCGGTCCTGATCATGCTGCTGATTATCGGCTTCGTGCTGCTGATCTGGTCCTCGCCTTACCGCTTGCAGCGTGTCATGGGTTTCATGGATCCCTGGTCCGACCCGTTCGGCAAGGGCTATCAGTTGTCGCATGCGCTCATTGCCTTCGGTCGCGGCGAGTGGTTCGGCGTGGGCCTGGGCGCCAGCGTTGAAAAATTGTTCTACCTGCCGGAAGCGCATACCGACTTTCTGCTGGCGGTGATCGCAGAAGAGCTGGGATTTGCCGGGGTGATCGCCGTAATCGCGCTGTTTGCGTGGCTGACCTGGCGGGCCTTCGCGATCGGCAATCAGGCGGGGCGGCTGGAGCGCTACTTCTCGGCGCTGGTCGCGCAGGGCGTTGGACTGTGGATCGGCGCACAGGGGGCCATCAACATGGGCGTGAACATGGGCGTGCTGCCGACCAAGGGGCTTACCTTGCCGCTGCTCTCGTTCGGTGGCAGCGGCATCGTCGCCAACTGCTGCGCGCTGGCGATCCTGCTTAGAGTCGATTACGAGAACCGCCAGATGATGAAAGGTCTTTCACTGTGAGTGTGACGCGCGATCGAGGCACCTCGCGCACCATCCTCGTGATGGCCGGCGGGACCGGCGGCCACATCTATCCGGCTCTGGCGGTAGCCGAATACCTGCGCGACCGTGGTTGGAAAGTGGTGTGGTTGGGCGCACGCAGCGGGATGGAAGCCACACTGGTGCCGCAGCACGGTTATGCGGTCGAGTGGATCAAGTTTTCCGGTTTGCGAGGCAAAGGCATCGTGCGTTTGGCGCTGCTGCCGCTGAATCTCCTGATCGCGTTCTGGCAAAGCGCCCGTGCGATCTTCCGCGTTCGTCCCGACGTGGTGCTTGGCATGGGTGGCTACATCGCATTTCCCGGCGGAATGATGGCTGCGTTTCTCGACCGGCCGCTGGTACTGCACGAGCAGAACTCGATCGCCGGCCTTGCCAACAGGGTGCTGGCGCAGGTTGCAGATCGCATCCTGGTGGCGTTTCCGGGTGCGCTGAAGAAGTCCGAATGGACGGGCAATCCCGTGCGGCGCGAAATTGCCGGATTGGCGGCGCCCGAGCAGCGATTCCGCGACCGCAGTGGTCATCTCAAAGTGCTGGTGGTGGGCGGCAGCCTTGGTGCGCAGATATTGAATGAAACGGTGCCGCGGGCGCTGGCTCTGATACCCGAACGCCGGCGGCCCGACGTTACGCACCAGGCGGGGGAGAAGCACATCGCGGCGCTCGAGAAGAACTATCGCGATGCCGGCGTGAACGCGACCGCGCTTGCTTTCATTCACGACATGGCGGGCGCCTACGCCGATGCCGATCTGGTCATCTGCCGCGCGGGCGCCTTGACGGTGGCGGAACTCGCCGCCGCAGGCGTGGCCAGCGTGCTGGTGCCGTTCCCGCACGCGGTGGACGACCACCAGACCTACAACGCCCGTTTCCTTGCGGACAAATCGGCGGCGGTGCTGCTGCCGCAGAACGAACTTACGCCGCGCAGGCTCGCCGATCTGCTGCTCGGCTTCACTCGCGAAAGGCTCCTGGAGATGGCAGAGCTGGCGCGTTCGCTCGGAAAACCGGACGCCGCGCATGTGGTCGCCGAGCATTGCATGGCCGCCGCCGGATGAAGCATAAGGTCAAACATGTTCACTTCGTCGGCATTGGCGGTGCCGGGATGAGCGGCATCGCTGAGGTGATGCTCAATCTGGGTTTCGAGGTGAGCGGTTCCGACATCGCCGAGAGCGCCGCGACCCAGCGGCTCAAGGCGCTGGGCGCGAAAGTACACGTCGGCCACGCCGATGCCAATGTCAGCGGCGCAAACGCTGTGGTCACTTCTACCGCCGTCAAGCCAGACAACCCGGAAGTGGCTGCCGCGCGTGCGAGGCGTATCCCGGTAGTGCCGCGCGCGATGATGCTGGCGGAACTGATGCGGCTCAAGCAGGGAATCGCCGTTGCCGGCACACACGGCAAGACCACGACGACCAGCCTGGTCGCGAGCGTGCTCGCGGAGGCGGACATGGATCCGACTTTCGTCATCGGAGGGCGGCTCGAAGCAGCCGGTTCCCACGCCAAGCTCGGCAGCGGCGAATTCATCGTTGTGGAGGCCGACGAGTCCGACGCGTCCTTTCTCTATCTGCAGCCGGTGCTGGCAGTGGTCACCAATATCGACGCGGATCACATGGAGACCTACGGACATGACTTCGGAAAGCTGCGCCAGGCCTTCCTCGAATTCATCGAACACTTGCCCTTTTACGGGATGGCGGTGTTGTGCATCGACGACGCCAACGTCCGCAGCCTGATGCCGCTCATCACCCGGCCGGTCACCACCTACGGGCTGACCGAGGGCGCGCAGATTCGCGCGGTGGACGTGGAGGCGGCGGCGGGGCAGATGCGCTTTCGCCTGGTACGCACGATCGGCTTCAACGGGCACGCACAGGCGGCACCCGAACTGAGAATCACGCTCAATCTGCCAGGCCTGCACAACGTGCAGAATGCGCTCGCCGCGATCGCGGTGGGCATGGAAATCGGTGCACCTGACAGCGCCATCGTCAAGGCGCTGGCGGGGTTTCGCGGTGTCGGCCGGCGCTTCCAGCGTTACGGTGAGGTGGCGCTGCGCAAAGGTGGCAGTTTCACGCTGATCGACGATTACGGGCATCACCCGGTGGAGATGGCGGCGACCATCGCGGCAGCCCGCGGCGCCTTTCCGGGCCGGCGCCTGGTGTTGGCATTTCAGCCGCATCGCTACACCAGGACGCGTGACTGCTTCGAGGACTTCGTGAAAGTGCTGTCCTCGGTGGATTCGCTGTTGCTTACCGAAGTCTATCCGGCCGGCGAGGCGCCGATCGTTGCCGCAGACGGCCGGGCGCTGGCGCGCGCAGTGCGCGTCGCCGGAAAGGTCGAGCCGGTGTTCGCCGAACACGTGAACGAACTGGGGGCGGCAATCCTGGCGTGCGTCCAACCCGGAGACGTGGTGATCACGATGGGTGCCGGCTCGATAGGCGGCGTCCCGGGAAAAGTGGCAAGGATGATGGATGAAGGCTGAAGGAAATGCCGACTGCCGCCGCTGCTGACAGATATGGATATGTCTGAACAGGAGCAATTTGGGACACCCGCGCTTCGCGGCGAACTGCGGTGCGATGAGCCGATGCGCAGCCACACCAGTTGGCGTGCAGGTGGAACCGCAGATCGCGCCTACCTGCCAGCAGATCTCGAGGACTTGTGCGTGTTCCTCCGGGGCGTGCCGCGCACGGAACCGGTTTTCTTCACCGGTCTGGGCAGCAATCTGCTGGTGCGGGACGGCGGCATCCGCGGCACGGTGGTGTTCACGCATGCAGCCCTGCGGCGATTCTTCCTCGCCGAGGGGGTCGGCGCGGCGGAAATCTACGCCGAGGCTGGCGTGGCCAGTCCAAAAGTGGCTCGCTTCGCGGCCGTACACAACCTCGAAGGAGCAGAGTTTTTCGCTGGAATACCCGGCACTGTCGGCGGGGCGCTGGCGATGAATGCCGGATGTTACGGGACAGAGACCTGGGATGTGGTGACGCGGGTGCGCACGGTGGATCGCAGCGGACGATTGCAGATCCGTTCGCCAGACGAATTCTCCATTGGTTACCGCCGCGTGATTCCAGTGCAGGCGCAGGACGAGTTCTTCGTCGCAGCCTGGTTACGTTTCCGTCACGGCGACGGTGGCCGTGCCAGACAGACGATCAAGGATCTTTTGTCGCGCCGCATCGCCAGCCAGCCGCTCAACGAACCCAACGCGGGCTCGGTGTTCCGCAATCCGCCCGGCGATCACGCCGCACGGCTGATCGAATCCTGCGGTCTCAAGGGCAAGCGCATCGGCGCCGCCGAGGTGTCGCTCAGGCACGCCAACTTCATCGTCAACAAGGGCGATGCCGCCGCGAAAGACATCGAAGAGTTGATCGCCCTGGTGCAGGAAACCGTGAAGCGCAGAACCGGTGTCGAGCTGGAGCGCGAAGTGCAGATAGTCGGTGAGGCCATAGACGAGAGGCGCGAGGCGTGAAGGTAAAGAGTTTCGGAAAGGTAGCCGTATTGATGGGCGGGCGCGTCGGAGCGCTGAGCAGGGGCCCAGCTTTCGGGGATGCGACCGCAGAGACGCGCGTTGCGGCCGCCCGCGGAAGGTTGTTCATGGGGCCGCTGTCTCATGAGTGACTTCGGAAAGGTAGCCGTACTGATGGGCGGCCGCTCCGCCGAGCGGGAGATTTCTCTCATGAGCGGGAACGCCGTGCTTGCCGCGCTCAAGCGCAAGCGCGTGGACGCGCATGCCTTCGACACCCGTGACCGCGATCTGCACGAGCTGCGCAGTCAGAAATTCGACCGCGCGTTCATCGCGCTGCATGGACGCTACGGCGAAGACGGCACCGTCCAGGGCGCGCTGGAGCTCATGAGCATCCCGTATACCGGCAGCGGCGTGATGGCGAGCAGCCTGGCGATGGACAAATGGCGCACCAAGCTGGTCTGGATCGCCGCCGGCATTCCTACGCCGCGTTTCGTGATGCTGGAGGCGGGTTCCGACCTCAAGGCGGTCGCGAATGATCTCGGGCTGCCGCTGATCGTGAAGCCCTCGCGCGAGGGCTCGACAATCGGCTTGACCAAAGTCACGCGTGCCGTGGACATGGAAGCAGCGTACCGAACGGCAGCCGAGTACGACGAAATGGTGTTGGCCGAGGAATTCATCGCGGGGGCGGAAGTTACGGCCTCGATCCTGGGAGAGCAGGCGTTGCCGCTCATCCGCATCGAAGCCCCGGGTGGCAGTTACGACTACCAGGCGAAGTATTTCTCCGATGAGACCCGCTACTTCTGCCCGTCCGGATTGCTGCCTGCGCAGGAGAGCCGCATTCAAGCGCTTGCCCTCAAGGCATCCCGCATTCTCGACTGCCGAGGCTGGGGGAGGGTGGACGTGATGCTCAACCAAAAAGGCGAGCCTTATCTGCTGGAGGCAAACACGGTGCCGGGATTGACCGGTCACAGCCTGGTGCCGATGGCGGCAAAGATGGCGGGCATCCCTTTTGACGATTTGGTCGTGCGAATTCTGGAGACCGCGCATGTGGGATGACACAGCCGCGTTGAACCGGGCCGCCGGTTTTCTCCACGGTGCGGCCGCGCTGCTGATCGTTTACAGCTGCATCCACTACGTGGCTCATCTGCCGGTGTTCCCGTTGCGCGAAATCCACGTCATTGGCGACGCCGGTCACGTGACCAACGAACAGGTCGCGGCGGTGATAGCGCGCGAATTGAGGGGCAATTTCTTCACCGTCGACCTGGCGCAGGCGCGCGAAGCGTTCGAAAAGCTGCCTTGGGTGCGCAAGGTCAACGTGCGCAGGCAGTGGCCGGATCGTCTGGAGGTCTCGGTCGAAGAACATCGGCCGCTGGCCCGCTGGGGTTCGACCGCGCTGGTTAACGCGCACGGCGAGGTTTTCGAAGCCGCTATCAGCAGCGCCTTGCCCGTATTTTTCGGACCAGAAGGCACGGCCGCTGAAGTCGTGGCCCGCTATGCCGAGTTCGATCGTTTGCTCGCGCCGATCGGCAGGAAAGTGGAGCTGATCACGCTTTCCGCGCGGCGTTCGTGGCAACTGCGTCTGGACGACGGGATGGTGCTGCAGCTCGGGCGCGAAAACCTGGAGACGCGGCTCGCGGGCTTCGTGTGGGCATACCAGCGCACCGTGGCACGACTGCCGCAGCTACCTGCGCACGTGGACTTGCGCTACAGCAATGGATTCGCCGTGCGAAAGCTGGGACTGAAATGGGACGCCAGTAAAGCCTAATGAGATGGTGACACGAGACCAATGGCACTGAGTGGAAGAAAGGAAAACAAGAATCTGATCGTAGGGCTGGACATCGGCACCTCGAAAATTGCTGCCATCGTCGCAGAGATGAGGCCGGAGGGCGGCTTCGAGGTGATTGGCATGGGCAGCTCGCCTTCACGAGGCCTGAAGAAGGGCGTGGTGGTGAACATCGAATCCACCGTCAACGCGATTCAGCGCGCGCTGGAGGAGGCGGAGCTGATGGCCGACTGCAAAATACGCGAGGTCTGGACCGGCATTGCCGGCAGCCACATCAGGAGTTTCAACTCCCACGGCATGGTGGCGATCAAGGACCGTGAGGTCGCGCAGGCGGACGTGGACCGCGTGGTGGAGACCGCAAAGGCGATCCCGATCCCGACCGATCAACAGATCCTGCACGTGCTCAACCAGGAGTTCGTGATCGACGGCCAAGAGGATGTACGTGAGCCTCTCGGCATGAGCGGCGTGCGGCTGGAGGTAAAGGTGCACATCGTCACGGGTGCGGTCTCGGCGGCGCAGAACATCATGAAATGCGTGCGCCGCTGCGGGCTGGAGGTCAACGACCTGATCCTGCAGCCGCTTGCATCGGCGACCGCGGTGTTGTCCGAGGACGAGCGCGATCTGGGCGTGTGTCTGGTGGACATCGGTGGTGGTACCTCCGACATCGCGGTGTTTACCCAGGGCGCGATTCGCCATACCGCGGTGATACCGATTGCGGGTGACCAGATCACCAACGACATCGCGATGGCACTGCGCACTCCCACCAAGGAGGCCGAGGAAATCAAGCGCCGCTATGGCTGCGCGCTGAGAGAACTCGCAGATGCCCAGGAGATGGTGGAGGTGCCCGGCGTGGGCGACCGGGAGCCCAAGAAGATGTCGCGGCAGACGCTGGCCGAGGTTATCGAGCCGCGAGTGGAGGAACTCTACTCGCTGGTGCAGGCGGAACTGCGACGCAGCGGCTTCGAGGAACTGCTCTCTTCGGGAATCGTGATCACCGGCGGAAGCAGTTCGATGCAGGGCATGGTCGAACTCGGAGAAGAAGTGTTCCACATGCCAGTGCGTTTAGGGCTGCCGAGCTACGCCGGCGGTCTGTCGGAAGTGATTCGCAACCCGCGCTACTCGACCGGCGTGGGTTTGCTGATGGCTGGGCTGAGCCAGCATCAGCGCCATCAGATAGAGAAGATGCAGAACGGCTCGTTCAAGCAGATTTTCGGGCGCATGAAGAAATGGTTCGAGACGAATTTTTAAAGGACGGGTTTCAAAAGGAGAGTCTGGTTCCGGTTTTTCAATATCATTCACAGAGGAGATGAGCAATGTTTGAAATCGTCGATACGCAACCTCAGGAAGCGGTCATCAAGGTAGTGGGTGTGGGCGGCTGCGGCGGCAACGCAGTCGATCACATGATCAATGAAGGCGTGGAAGGCGTGGAGTTCATCTGCGCCAACACCGATTCGCAGGCGCTCAAGCGCAACAAGGCGAAGACCCTGCTGCAACTCGGGCCGAACGTGACCAAGGGTCTGGGCGCCGGCGCCAATCCCGACATCGGCCGCGAGGCGGCGATGGAAGACCGCGAGCGCATAATCGAGCTGATCGAGGGCGCCGACATGCTGTTCCTCACCGCCGGCATGGGGGGCGGCACCGGTACCGGTGCGGCGCCCATCGTGGCTGAAGCGGCACGCGAGCTTGGAATTCTCACGGTCGCGGTGGTAACCAAGCCCTTCGCATTCGAAGGCAAGCGCCAGAAGATCGCGCAGCAAGGGCTGGACGAGCTGTGCCGCCACGTCGATTCGCTGATCGTGATCCCCAATGACAAATTAATGCAGGTATTGGGCGAGGATGTCAGCATGCTGGACGCGTTCAAGGCAGCGAACACGGTGCTGCACGGCGCGGTGGCTGGCATTGCCGAGGTGATCAAGTGCCCCGGACTGGTGAACGTCGATTTTGCCGACGTTCGCACGGTCATGTCCGAAATGGGCATGGCGATGATGGGTTCGGCGATGGCCGCAGGTGCGGACCGCGCGCACTGCGCCGCAGAGCAGGCGGTGGCGAGCCCTTTGCTTGAGGACGTGAATCTTGCAGGTGCACGCGGCGTGTTGGTGAACATAACCGCCGGCAGCTCCCTGAAGATGAAGGAAGTGCACGAAGTGATGAACACCATCAAGGGCTTCACCGCCGAGGATGCCACGGTTATTGTCGGTACCGTAATCGACGAAGCCATGAATGACCGGCTGCGTGTCACCATGGTGGCGACCGGCTTGGGCGGGGCGGCCGCGGTCAACCGCCATCATCAAAAGCCGTTGACGGTGGTGAAAACCGGTACCGATGCCGGCCCGTTGGCGGTGAACTTCGGGGAACTCGAGGCTCCGGCGGTGATGCGTCGGCGTTCGCGCGACGCGGCGGTGGAGGCGATGAAGCAATCGGGCGTGGACATGCTTGACATCCCGGCGTTTTTGCGCAAACAGGCCGACTAGAATCCGGCTCGGATGAAGCTCGCATGCAATGCAGCAATCATTGCTGCCGCGCTGGTACTTCGTGCGGTACTATGATAATCTAATCAACTAGTTACATTTGATAGCAGGCAACGGCTCACCAAGCCGCGCCGCGGGAAGCATCAAGATGATCAAGCAACGCACGCTGAAGAACATGGTCCGCGCCACCGGGGTCGGCCTGCATACGGGTGAGAAGGTCTACCTTACGCTGCGCCCCGCTGCGCCCAACACCGGTATCGTGTTCCGGCGCGTGGACCTCGATCCAGTCGTGGACATCAAGGCCGATCCTTACGCCGTGGGAGACACGCGCCTGTCGTCCTGCCTGGAGCGGAACGGTGCCCGGGTCCAAACCGTCGAGCACCTGATGTCCGCGCTCGCGGGCCTGGGGATCGACAACGTCTATGTCGATTTGACCGCTGGCGAAGTGCCGATCATGGATGGCTCCGCCTCTCCGTTCGTGTTCCTGCTGCAGTCAGCGGGGATCGACGAACAGGCCGCCGCCAAGAAATTCATCCGCATCAAGAAGCCGGTCGAATTGAAGCAGGACGACAAGTGGGTCCGGTTCGAGCCTTTCAACGGTTTCCGGGTCGATTTCAGCATCGATTTCAAACACCCGGTGTTCGCGAGTTCCAACAAGCGCGTGGTCGTGGATTTCGAACACACTTCTTATGTCAAGGAAGTGAGCCGGGCCCGGACTTTCGGGTTCATGCAGGACGTCGAGAACATGCGCGCACAGGGGCTGGCCTTGGGCGGCAGCCTCGACAATGCGATCGTCATGGACGAGTACCGGGTGCTGAACGCGGATGGCCTGCGCTACGAGGACGAATTCGTCAAGCACAAGGCTCTGGACGCGATCGGTGACCTCTACCTGCTGGGACATCCGTTAATCGGCGCCTACTCGGCCTACAAATCCGGCCATGCGTTGAACAACGGACTGTTGCGCCGGCTGATGGAAGATGCCACGGCGTGGGAATTTGTCAGCTTCCTTAAACAGGAAGAGGCCCCCGCTTTCCTGAAGCTGCAGTTCCAGGCCGCCTGATTTGGCGGCCGGCGTTCCGTTCCAGTTGTTTTTTGGCCGACACGCTGCGCACAGTCGGACAACCGAATACCATGTTGGGTCTGAGAATCTTCGGCGCGTTGCCGGTGATAAACATGGGCGTGTCCTCGATCGGATAGTTCGTAACCAAAGATCTCAGGGGGGGCTGAGCCTCACCGGGCGCCCACCTGTATTCGAACTGGTCACCGCTTTGAAAGTTGTCGTTTTAAGTCCTTTTGAACGGTTAACCGTGGTGGTCTGGCAAGGGCATCTTTCGACGGCCGAGGCGGTCAAGGGCAGTTTTGAGCGGCGACGCGTCGAGCGTCGCAGATAATTCGGATATCGCTCGGCGGGCTTCCGGGCCTAATAAAATTTGTTTTTTTAACAAAGGGTTATGACGTATCCTTACTTGCACTTGTACGCGAATTGCGGTAACCTCATGTCCTCGTTGTTGGAAAAAAACCAGGATTCGAGGGGCGAGTTGTTTCAGTTTGGCAGCGGCGACGCCGCTGTCAGAGAACAGAACCAGTTCATCGGCAGCCGAAAGAGCTATCGTGGTCGAAGAGATCAGGCTGTGGGGCAGCACTTCGGTCAATATATCTTGCAGGGCAAGAAGCCGGCGAACTTGGCGGTTGAGGCCCTGCAATTGCGGAAGCCTGTCGATGAGCAGGCCGATGCGTTCGCTGGTCACGGCTGGTTGAGTCCTTGAATGCACAGAAGGGGAACGGATGAATATTATTCTGGTTTCCAACAAATTCGCGCAGGCGCGCAGCTTCGCCGTCAGTACACCCCAAGTAATCTTCCTTGGGCTGTTGCTCGGTCTTCTGGTGATATCGCTGGCTGTGCTGATGAATTACTTCTCGCTGCGTTATGCAGTTACCAACCAGAGCCCGTATCTGCAGTCCTTGCTAGAGGCAGTACAAGCCGAACAGACCCGCAAGACCCAGTCCTACCTGCGCGAAAGCCTGAATACCATGGCCGCCCGGCTAGGGGAAATGCAGGCGAAATTGCAGCGGCTCGACACTCTGGGCGGGCGCCTCACCAAGCTTGCCGGCATCAAACCGCAGGAATTCATGTTCGACCAGGCGCCGGCGCGCGGTGGCGCGGTGTCCGCCATCCCATCGAAGGAACTCTCGATGGGCGAACTCGGTGAAAATCTGGACCGATTGGCGCAACAGGTCGACGATCGATCCGACAAGCTCGGTGTTCTGGAATCGATGTTGACGCTGGTCCACGCGAAACAGCAGTTGCTGCCGACGCAGCTTCCGGTCAACACCGGCTGGTACTCCTCGAATTTCGGCTGGCGCATCGACCCGTTCACCGGATGGAATGCCTTCCACGAAGGAATGGACTTCATGGCGCTGGAAGGCGAGGCGGTCACTTCTGCGGCCGGCGGCGTCGTGGTGTTTTCGGACTCGCATCCTCAGTATGGTAATATGATTGAGATCGATCACGGCAACGGTTTGATCACGCGCTACGCTCATGCATCCAAGCTGATTGCAAAGGTCGGGGACGTGGTTCTGCGTGGCCAGAAGATTGCCGAGGTCGGCAATACCGGCCGGTCGACCGGAACGCATCTGCATTTCGAAGTGCGTCAATCGGGAGCCCCACAGAATCCCGCGCGCTTCCTTCAAGGGCCGGGCTGAGCGAACTGCAAGACGATTTCAGCGGAGGGGTGGGGGCAGGCGTCCCCACCCCTCTTGTTTTGAGGAAGCTCTGTTGAATGTTCACGAACCCACTCAAGAAAATATTCGGTAGCCGCAACGACAGGCTGCTGCGAAAGTATGCGCACGCCGTACAGGCGATCTGCGCGCTCGAGCCCGACCTGCGCGAAAAGAGCGATGCTGACTTGCGCGCGCGTACCGACGCATTCAAACAACGCGTCCAGAACGGCGAAACGCTCGACGATCTCCTCGTGGAAGTGTTTGCGACCGTGCGCGAAGCCAGCCGGCGCGTGCTCAACATGCGCCACTTCGACGTGCAGTTGCTAGGAGGCATTGCGCTTCACAACGGCAAGATCGCAGAGATGCGAACGGGCGAAGGCAAGACGCTGGTGGCGACCCTGCCGGCCTATCTCAATGCGCTCTCAGGTGGGGGTGTTCACGTCGTCACGGTCAACGACTACCTGGCGGACCGCGACGCCGAGTGGATGGGGCGCGTATACCGCTTCCTTGGCTTGAGCGTCGGTGTGAATCTGTCGCAGATGGAACACGAGTTGAAGCAGCAGGCCTATGCCGCCGATATCATCTACGGCACAAACAGCGAGTTCGGCTTCGACTATCTGCGCGACAACATGGTGTTCCAAGCCAGCGAGCGCGTGCAGCGGGGCCTGCCCTATGCGATCGTCGACGAGGTCGACTCGATCCTGATCGATGAAGCAAGAACGCCGCTCATCATTTCCGGCCAGGCGGACGACAGCACCGACTTGTACTACCGGATGAACGAAATCGTTCCCAGGCTAACCCGGGTCAAGGAGGAGAACGGCCCCGGCGACTTCACCGTGGACGAAAAGGCGCATCAGGTGCTGTTGACCGAGGCCGGTCACGAGCGCGCCGAAGACCTTCTGACCAAGGCCGGCCTGCTGCCCGAGAATGGCAGCCTGTACGACGCCGCCAATATCGCCCTCATGCACCATTTGTACGCGGGATTACGGGCGCACTCGCTGTTCCATCGCGACCAGCACTACGTGGCGCAGAACGACGAGATAATCATCGTTGATGAATTCACCGGACGACTGACGCCAGGGCGGCGCTGGTCTGATGGCCTGCACCAGGCGATCGAGGCCAAGGAGGGTGTGCGCATCCAGCGCGAGAACCAGACGCTCGCCTCGATCACGTACCAGAATTATTTCCGAATGTACAAGAAGCTTGCGGGCATGACCGGCACCGCCGATACCGAAGCCTACGAATTCCAGCAGATCTACGGACTGGAAACAGTGATCAGCCCGACGCGCATGCCGATGGTCCGCGAAGACCGCATGGACCAGGTTTACCGGACGTCACGGGAGAAGTACCAGGCGGTGATCAACGACATCAAAGACTGTTACGAGCGCGGCCAGCCGGTTCTGGTCGGTACCACTTCGATCGAGAACTCGGAACTGTTGGCTACCCAACTCGAAAAAGCGAAGCTGCCGCACCAGGTACTGAACGCCAAGCAGCACGCGCGCGAAGCGGAGATCATCGCCCAGGCTGGCCGGCCCAAAATGGTCACCATCGCCACCAATATGGCAGGCCGGGGAACCGACATCGTGCTGGGGGGAAATCCCGAGCCCGAGATCAACAAGGTCCACAACGACGCCAGCCTTCCGGATCAGGAAAAGGAAAAGCGCGTTGCCGAGATGCGCGACCGTTGGCAGAAGCTGCATCAGCAGGTAGTGGGTGCCAGCGGCCTGCACATCATCGGCACCGAGCGGCACGAGTCGCGGCGAGTCGACAACCAGTTGCGCGGGCGGTCGGGCCGCCAGGGCGACCCAGGCTCGAGCCGCTTTTACCTCTCGCTCGAGGATCCGCTGCTGCGCATCTTTGCATCGGACCGGGTAGCGGCGATCATGGATCGGCTGAAAATGCCCGACGGCGAGGCAATCGAGCACCCCTGGGTCACGCGTGCGATCGAGAACGCGCAGCGCAAGGTCGAAGCGCGCAACTTCGACATCCGCAAGCAGTTGCTCGAATACGATGACGTAGCCAACGACCAGCGCAAGGTGATCTACCAGCAGCGCAACGAACTGCTCGAGGCCACCGACATATCGGAAACCATCCGCTCGATGCGCGAAGGCACGGTCGAATCACTCATATCTCAGCATATTCCGCCGGAGAGCGTCGAGGAGCAGTGGGACGTTCCTGGCCTCGAAAGAACGCTTGCCGGCGAGCTGGGCCTCGAGCTCCCGTTGCAGCAGTGGTTGAAGCAGGACGAAAGCCTCGAGGAGGAAAGGCTGCGCGCCCGCGTCATCGCGGCCGCCAACAAACATTACGAGGACAAGTTCAGCAATGTGGATTCGGAAGCCGTGCATCACTACGAGCGCGCGATGATGCTGGACCGCCTGGACAGTCATTGGCGCGAGCACCTCGCCGCGCTGGATCACCTGCGCCAGGGCATCCATCTGCGGGGCTATGCGCAGAAGAATCCGAAGCAGGAGTACAAGCGCGAGGCCTTCGAGCTGTTTTCGCTGATGCTCGAAACCGTGCGTACCGAGGTCACCCGCATCCTGATGACTGTGAAGATCAGGACTGCCGAGGAGGCGCAGGCGGTCGCCGAGAAGGAACAGGTCGAACTCAAGAACGTCCAGTACCAGCATGCTGATCATGACGAGGCACTGGAGAGAGCAAACGCCGAAACCAAAGTCCAGCCGTTCGTCCGCAGCGGCCAGAAGGTCGGGCGCAACGACCCCTGCCCATGCGGGTCGGGCAAGAAGTATAAGCAGTGCCACGGTAAGCTCGGCTAAGCGAAGCGGATGCGTGACGGAGTCACCGTGCGCGGCGCGCCGACAAATACCGAGAGCGGACGGGCGGGAGGCGGCTAATGGCGGTAAACCTGTCCGCCCCTGATCCTGCGACGCTGCTGCCGGTGAAGGGTGTGCGCCTTGGCATCGCCGAAGCCGGTATCCGCAAGGCCAATCGAAAGGACCTGATGCTGATGACCCTGTCCACGGGGACGCGGGTTGCCGCCGTGTTCACCCGCAACCGCTTCTGCGCGGCACCGGTCACGGTGGCGAAGGCGCATCTGCAGACCGGTGCGATTCGGGCGCTCGTCGTCAATACGGGCTGCGCCAACGCCGGCACCGGTGAGGACGGTCTGGCGCGCGCCAGGCAGACCTGCAGCGAGGTTGCCTCGCTGCTCGGTTGCACACCGCAACAGGTGCTGCCGTTTTCCACCGGCGTCATCATGGAGCCGCTTCCGGTCGATCGCATCGCCGCCGGGCTGCCACGCTGCATCGCCGCGCTCGCGGAGACAAACTGGGCGGTGGCGGCGCAGGCGATCATGACCACCGACAGCGTGCCGAAAGCGTACTCGAAGCGAATCGACATCGGCGGCCATGGCGTGACCGTAACGGGTATCGCCAAGGGTTCGGGAATGATCCGGCCGAACATGGCGACCATGTTGGGCTTCGCGGCTACTGATATAGCGGTTGACCAGACGCTGCTGCAGCAGGCGACCGCCTACGCCGCGGAACGCTCGTTCAACTGCGTTACTGTCGATGGCGACACATCCACCAACGACGCTTTCGTTCTGGCGGCCACTGGCCGGTCCGGTGCGCCGGAGATCACCAGCTCCGATTCGCAGGAATTCAGGCTGTTCCTCGATGCGGTGACCGAAGTGGCGGGTTTTCTGGCGCAGGCGCTGGTGCGCGACGGCGAAGGCGCAACCAAGTTCATCACCATCCGCGTCGAAGGCGGAGTGAACGAGACCGAATGCCGCAAGGTCGGCTACTCCATTGCCCACTCGCCGCTGGTAAAGACTGCATTCTTCGCTTCGGATCCCAATCTCGGTCGCATACTTGCGGCGATCGGCTACGCCGGCATCGACGATCTCGATGTTGCCAAAGTCGATCTGTACCTCGACGATGTGATGGTAGCGCAGGGCGGCAGCCGCGCACTTGCCTACCGCGAAGAAGATGGAAAGCGGGTGATGAAACAGCAGGAGATCACGGTGCGCGTGGGGCTCAACCGTGGGGCTTCGGCGGCAACAATTTGGACCTGCGATCTGTCGCACGATTACGTGAGCATTAACGCCGACTACCGCAGCTGAGCGATGAGTGATCTAGACGGGTTGATAAAGCGCGCCGAACAGGTGCTGGAGCGCCTCGAGGCCATACTGCCGCCCAAGCTGCCTGCACCGGACTGGAAGGCGGCGCTTGCGTATCGCTGGCGCAAGCGCAACGGCCGCGGCTACCTGCAGGCGGTCACGCACCCGCACAAGATCCGTATCGGCGACCTGCAGGGGATTGACGAGCAGATCCGCCTGGTTGAGCAAAATACTCGCCAGTTCCTCGAAGGGCTGACCGCCAACGACGTGCTGCTGACTGGCGCGCGTGGTACCGGCAAGTCCTCGCTGGTAAAGGCCGTTCTCAACAAATTCTCGGCCAAGGGCTTGCGCCTGATCGAGGTGGAGAAACAGGATCTGATGAATTTGCCGGACATTGTCGACCTGGTCGCCGATGCGCCGTACAAATTCATCCTGTACTGCGACGACCTGTCCTTTGACGCCGACGAGCCGGGTTACAAGGCGCTGAAAGTGATCCTCGACGGCTCGATCTCTGCGACTTCGGAGAATCTTCTGATCTACGCAACTTCGAACCGGCGCCACCTTATGCCCGAATACATGCAGGAGAACCTCGAAACCAAGTATCTTGGCGAGGAAATCCATCCGGGCGAGAGTGTCGAGGAAAAAATTTCGCTGTCTGAGCGTTTCGGACTGTGGGTTTCCTTCTATCCCTTCGATCAGGACGAGTACCTGGTGATTGTAGACTACTGGCTCGGGCAACTCGGCGTGGGTGAGCGCGATCGCGCGAAGGCCAGGCACGAGGCCTTGCAATGGGCGCTTACACGGGGTTCGCGCAGCGGGCGCGTGGCGTGGCATTTCGCGCGCGACTGGGCGGGAAAACTAAGGATGAAGGGTGAAGGCGGAAGGCGGAAGTAA
>CAZYTR010000283.1:0-2155 GCA_964650365.1 uncultured Alcaligenaceae bacterium
CGACCCGCCTGGGCGGCGACACGGTGATGGATCTATCCACCGGCAAAAACATCCATGAGACGAGGGAATGGATCGTGAGAAACAGCCCCGTCCCGATCGGAACCGGCGCGTTGCGGATGATCCACTCCCGGGTTTCGTGGATGTGCTTGCCGGTGGAGAGGTCCATCACCGTGTCGCCGCCCCAGCGGATCGCCCAGGTCATCTTCTCGACTTCTTCCTGGATGCTGGACCCGAGCGCCGAGTTGCCGATATTGGCGTTGATCTTCACCAGGAAATTGCGGCCGATGATCATCGGCTCGGATTCCGGGTGGTTGATGTTGGCGGGAATGATGGCGCGCCCGCGCGCCACCTCGTCGCGCACGATCTCCGGCGTGATCAATTCCGGCAAGGCGGCGCCGAAGGACTCTCCCGGATGCTGCCGCGTCATCAGATCCGAAAGCCGGTCACGGCGCTGGTTCTCGCGGATGGCAATGAACTCCATTTCGGGCGTGACCATGCCACGGCGCGCGTAATACATCTGGGTCACGTTCATGCCGGACTTTGCGCGTCGCGGTGCGCGTTTCAGGTTGAAGCGCATCTGCGCCAGCAGCGGATCCTGCAGGCGCACGCGTCCGAAAATCGACGACGGTCCGGCCAGCGTTTCGGTATCGTTGCGCTCCGCGATCCACGCTTCCCGAAGCGGCCGCAGGCCGTCGCGGATGTCGATGTCGGCGCCAGGGTCGGTGTAAGGACCGGATGTGTCGTAAACGACGATCGGCGGGTTGTGCTCGGCGCCGAAACTTGCCGGCGTGTCGCTCTGGCTGATTTCGCGCATCGGCACGCGGATGTCCGCGCGCGAGCCCGGCACGTGCACCTTGCGTGAACGCGGCAAAGGCTTGATGGCGGCCTCGTCGACGTGGGCCGTGGCGTTCAGAAAACTGGGATTGGCATTCATGGCGCGCTCCACAAAACTGGCAAGGAAAAGGAAGCGCGAGGAATAAGACTCGGGGCGCTTCCCTGCATCGGCATTACCCGTACAGGTCCGAAGGGTTTTTCTCACCAACCCGACCATTCCTTTTCCTGCATTCGCAGGATGCGGTTTGCCGAAAATTTTCGGTCACGCACCGCTCCGGCACTTGCGAAAAGCCTTGCAAGGAGTGGTCGGGAGGACCCCCAACGCACTGCTGACGCTAATTGAATTGTGTGATAATTGCAAGCACTCAAAAAACTTCGCAGCACAAGCGGCAGTCATGAATCTGGAACAAGCGCGCTTGACCATGGTCGAGAGCCAGATCCGTCCATGGGAGGTTCTGGATCAGACCGTATTGGATCTGCTGTTGACGATAAAACGCGAAGAGTTCGTTCCCGAAAAGCACCGCGCGCTGGCCTTTGTCGACATGGAAATCCCGTTGGGTCACGGAGAGGTCATGCTCGCGCCCAAGGTCGAAGCGCGCATGCTGCAGGAACTGGGCATCCGCAAGACCGACAAGATCCTCGAGGTAGGAACCGGCAGCAGTTATGTCACCGCGCTGCTGTCGAAACTGGGCGGCCAGGTGGTGAGCGTGGAAAGAATCGCCGAGTTCAGCCAGTCCGCAGCGCGCAAACTTGCGGGGCATGGAATCGGCAATGTGCAACTCATCGTTGGTGAGGCGGCCGAAGGCTGGCCGGCGCTGGCGCCTTACGATGTCATCTTGCTGACCGGTTCGGTACCGGTGTTGCCGGAGTCCTTTCAGCATCAACTCGCCGTCGGTGGCCGCCTGCTTGCGGTCGTCGGGGACGAACCGGTAATGACGGCAACGCTCGTCAACAGAGTGGCCGCCGGAGCATTCAATTCCGTAGGCCTGTTCGAAACCAGCATCCCGCCGCTGAGGAATGTCAGGCAACCGGAACGTTTCGTGTTTTAACGTCGGTCTGCGGTCGAGCAGCACCGGACCACCGTTTAAGAACCAAACCGGCACGACGCCAATGCGGGAGCCGGCAAACCAGAAAAACAGGAAATCCGGAACATGAATAAATCCACAGCCACGTTACTGACACTGATGCTTGCAGTTGCAGCGGGTCAGTGTGCATTCGCCGCCGACCTGCTGGCGGTGTACCGGGAGGCATTGCTGCAAGACGCGGTGTATGCCTCGGCCAGGGCCCAGTACGTTGCCGCCCAGGAGCGCCTGCCCCAGGG
>CAZYTR010000284.1:0-9330 GCA_964650365.1 uncultured Alcaligenaceae bacterium
CTGAGGAGACGAGCGTGACGACGAATTCGTTGCAGGAAAAAATCGAGAAGAACGTTACCCTGTTCATTGTGTTCACGATCTTGGTGGTGGCCGTGGGCGGCCTGGTGGAGATCGTGCCGTTGTTCTTCCAGCGATCGACCACCGAACCGGTGGCGGGGCTCACACCCTACAGCCCGCTGCGGCTGGAGGGCCGCGATGTCTACATTCGCGAGGGTTGCTACAACTGCCACTCGCAGATGATCCGTCCGTTCCGCGCCGAGACCGAGCGCTATGGGCACTACTCGGTGGCGGGCGAGTACGTTTATGACCATCCGTTCCAGTGGGGGAGCAAACGCACCGGCCCCGATCTTGCCAGGGTTGGCGGTCGCTACAGCGACGAGTGGCACATCCTGCACCTGATGCAGCCGCGCGACGTGGTGCCCGAGTCGAACATGCCGGCCTACCCGTGGCTGGCGAGAAACCGGATCGACGAAACCGCCACCGCCGCGAAAATGCGCGGCCTGCGTCGTGTCGGCGTTCCCTATACCGACGAGCAGATCGGGGCTGCGGCAGACGAGGTCAAGGGCAGGACCGAAATGGAAGCTTTGGTCGCCTACCTTCAGGGGATGGGCACGGCGATCAGGACGGTGAGGTGAATCACATGGATCTGAATGATGCGCGCAGCCTCATGACTCTGGTTGCCCTGGTAACGTTCCTAGGCATTGTGGTCTGGGCGTACAGCGGCCGGCGCAAGCAGAACTTCGACACGGCGGCGCGCATGGCGCTCGAGGACGAAGAACCGATTGAACCGAACAGGAGCGGCAAGTGAGCGATTTCACCAGCGATTTCTGGAGCTATTACGTCGCCGTCATCACGGTCGTGAGCATCGTCGCGTGCGCAGTGCCGTTGTGGACGAAGGACAGCCGGCGCGGCGCCCGCCAGCAAGCCGGAACGATGGGCCATGTCTGGGACGAAAACCTGGAGGAGTACAACAATCCGCTGCCCAACTGGTGGCGCTGGCTTTACTACATCACCATCGTCTTCGGGTTGGCATATCTGGTTCTGTACCCCGGCTTGGGCAAATTTGCCGGCATTTTCAAGTGGACTTCGACCGGACAGTACGAAGCCGAGCAGACGCGGGCGGCCGAACGCTACGGCCCGCTGTTCGCCAAATTTGCCTCGATGGACATCCCGTCAGTGGCGGGCGATGCGAAGGCGCGTGAAATCGGTCAGCGACTATTTCTGAATTATTGTGCGCAGTGTCATGCGTCGGATGCACACGGCAGCCGCGGCTTTCCGAATCTCGCCGACAACGACTGGCTTTACGGCGGCGATCCGGCCACCATCAAAGCGACCATCGTCAACGGCCGCAACGGCATCATGCCGCCGTTCGGGCCGGTACTCGGCGACGAGGGCGTCAAGGACACGTCGCACTACGTCTTGGCGCTGTCGGGGCTGACGCACGACAGCCTGCTCGCGGCCAATGGCAAGACATTGTTCGCGGCCAATTGCGTGGCTTGTCACGGCGCCGACGGCAGGGGCAATGCCGCACTCGGCGCACCCAATCTGACGGACAAGCTGTGGCTCTACGGGGGCGGCGAAACCACCATCTCGGAAACCATCCGCGCGGGCCGGAACAACAAGATGCCCGCCTGGGGTGATTTCCTGGGCGACGCGAAGGCGCACGTGCTGGCGGCCTATGTCTGGGGTCTTTCCCAGAAGCAGTGACGAACCAGGCTCTAGGCGCCAGGCACTAGGCACGAGGCGCTAGGCTCTAGGAGTAACGCCGGCCTAGACCTAAAACCTAGTGCCTCGCGCCTCGTGCCTAGAGCCTGGCGCTTCGCGCCATAAGGATTCATGACAACTTCCTCCAAACCCCACCTTGCGGCGGTCACCGGACCGGTGGAGCAGGCGCTCTACGAGATTAGGAAGAAGATCTATCCGCGCGCGGTGACCGGCAAGTTTGCGGTGTGGCGCTGGATATTTGTATGGGGTACGCAATTGGTGTTCTACGGCGTGCCGTGGTTGTCGTGGAACGATCGCCAGGCGGTGTTGTTCGACCTGGTGCACCGCAAGTTCTACATCTTTGGATTGGTGTTCTGGCCGCAGGACTTCGTCTATCTCGCCGTCCTGCTGATCATCTCCGCGTATTCGCTGTTCCTGTTTACCGCGGTGGCCGGGCGCCTGTGGTGCGGATTCGCCTGTCCGCAGACGGTCTACACCGAGATCTTCATATGGATCGAGAAGGTCATCGAAGGCGATCGCCTCAAACGCATGAAGCTCGACCAGTCATCGCTGTCCGCGCGCAAAATCGGCTTGAAGGCCGCCAAGCACGGCGTGTGGATTGCGCTCGGGCTTTGGACGGGTTTCACTTTCGTAGGTTACTTCACGCCGATTCAGGAGTTGGGCCGGTTGGTACCATCGCTGGGCACCGGGCCGTGGGAAACCTTCTGGATCCTGTTCTACGGCTTCGCCACCTACGGCAACGCCGGGTGGATGCGCGAGCAGGTCTGCAAGTACATGTGCCCTTACGCGCGCTTCCAGAGCGTGATGTTCGACCAGGACACGCTGGTGATTACCTACGATCGGGAACGGGGAGAGCTGCGCGGTGCGCGCGCCAGAAGCATCGACTACAAGGCCGAGGGTCTGGGGGACTGCGTCGATTGCGGCATCTGCGTGCAGGTCTGCCCGACCGGTATCGATATCCGCAAAGGTCTGCAGTACGAGTGCATCGGCTGTGCCGCCTGCATCGACGGCTGCAACCAGGTCATGGACAAGATGGGCTACCCGAAGGGGCTGATCCGCTACGACACCGAAAACGCATTGCAGAAGCACTACTCGCCGGCGCAAACGCTGAAGCGGATATTACGGCCGCGGGTGCTGGTTTACACGGCGGTGCTGTGGACCATCATCGCTGCCGCCGGCGTAACGCTGTACGAGCGCGTTCCGGTGAAGGTGGACGTGATCCGCGACCGCATCAGCTCGTCGCGCGACGCCGAAGACCATGAGATCGAGAACGTCTATCGCCTGCAAATCATGAATACCTCCGAAGTTTCGCGCCGGTTCCTGATCTCGGTGAGCGGGATCGAGGGCATGGAAATCCAGGACGAAGGCCATGCGGCGGAGATCGGTCCGGCTTCCTCGCGCATGATTCCGGTGCGGATAGAAGCCGACCGCGAACGCGTGCACAAGGGCGCAAACCCGATCGTCTTCACCATACAAACGGTGGGCGAGGGCGATCCCATCGTGATCACTGAAGAAGCCAGTTTCGTCGTCCAGTGATGAAGAAATGAGCGCTGCTCCGGGACAGATCCACAAGCCGTGGTACCGCGAGCCCTGGCCCTGGCTGCTGATGGCTGGTCCGGCAATCGTGATCGTGGCCGGCATCGTCACCACGGGGATCGCGGTGATGAACGAGGATGGGCTGGTCGCGGACGACTATTACAAGCAGGGGCTGGCGATCAACCAGGTGATCCGGCGTGAAACCGCAGCGGCGCAGCTCGATATGCGCGCGCGGGTCCTGTTCGGCGAGAACCGGGTGCGGGTCTTCCTGACCGGACCGCGCCTGCCACGGGAGCTGGTGTTGAGGCTCGTTCATCGCACCCGCGCCGGCCTCGACCGCGAGACCAGGCTGATAAGCCGCACCTACGGCTGGTACGAGGGCGAACTGCCGGCCACCGCGAGCGGGCGCTGGAATTTGTTCCTTGAGGACGGCGATCGAAATTGGCGCCTCACAGGGGATTGGAACGCCGCAATCCAGGAAAGCATTCAGCTCCCGGCCATAGTGCCGGAAGGGGCTCAACCATGATCCGAGAGAAACTGATCTGGATACTCTGGCCTTCTTTCATCGTTGCAGGCCTGGCCGAGGTGGTGTTCTTCACCGCATTCGATCCGCAGGAACTCATTGTCTTCGGGGAACCGGTCGCCTGGAGCCGGACCGCGGTGTACTCGATCGGCTTCTTTGTGTTCTGGGCGCTGGCCGCCGCTACCAGCGCCTTGACCTGTTTTTTCCAGCAGACCTCAGTCGAAATCAATCGGTGCCCTCTCGACCCGGATGACCGGCCGTTGGGATGCCCGAAGCGGGAAGAGGGCGACGGTAATTAATCGTGCTGCCGCGGCGAACGAGCCATGGCGATCCCGGTCTGCGAGGCCATCGGGGCTTGGCTGAAAAGAAAGAAGTCGAAAACCACATGCAGCTGACTTTCCTGGGTGCTACCGGCACGGTTACGGGCTCGAAATACCTGATCAGTGTCGGCTCCAGGAGTGTCCTGGTGGACTGCGGCCTGTTCCAGGGACTCAAGCAGCTGCGCCTTCGGAATTGGGAGCGCCTTCCGATCGATCCTCGATCGGTCGAAGCGGTCGTCCTCACCCACGCGCACATCGACCACAGCGGCTATCTGCCGCTTTTCGTGAAAAACGGTTTTGGTGGCAAGGTTTACTGCAGCAGTGCCACCAGGGATCTGTGCGAAATCCTTCTGCCTGACTGCGGGCACCTGCAGGAGGAAGAGGCGGAGTTTGCAAACCGGCGCGGCTTCTCGAAGCACTCACCGGCGTTGCCGCTCTACACCGAGGACGATGCAAGGCGCTGCCTGTCCCGGCTTTCCCCGGTTGCCTTCGACAATGAGGTCGATCTGGGTGGCGGGTTGTTACTGCGGCTTGCGCGTGCCGGCCATATCCTGGGCGCCGCGTTCGTCGAATTGAAGTACGCCGGGCTCCGCGTCTTGTTTTCCGGGGACCTCGGGCGTCCGCATGATCCGGTGATGCCAGCGCCCACCGCCGTCCGGCAGGCCGATTATCTGGTGGTCGAGTCGACATACGGCGACCGCCGCCACGACACCTCGGATCCCGCCGTAAAACTCGCGGAAATCATCAACCGCACCATCCAGCGGCGCGGCGTGATGATCGTTCCGACGTTCGCGGTCGGACGCGCACAGGAATTGTTGTATTACCTTCATCTGCTCAAGGTAAAGCGCGCGATTCCCGACGTGCCCGTCTACCTCAATAGTCCGATGGCAGTGGACGCGACGCGCATTTTCCACAACCATCCCTTGGACCACCGGCTCTCGCCGGACCAATGCAACGCGATGTGCCGGGTGGCAAGAATCGTCAATACCGTCGAAGAGTCGGAACGACTCAATACGGCCGCCGGTCCGATGATCATCCTGGCCGCGAGCGGCATGGCAACCGGAGGCCGGGTGGTCCACCACCTGAAGGCTCTCGCCCCGGATCCGAAAAACACCATCCTGTTCGCGGGTTTTCAGGCGGCGGGAACACGCGGCGCCGCGATGCTCAATGGCGCGGAGAGCGTCAAGATCCATGGTGAATACGTGCCTGTGCGGGCGGAAGTACAGATCCTCTCGAATCTATCCGCGCACGCCGATTATGCGGAGACACTGGATTGGCTGGACAATTTCCAGGCACCGCCCAGGCAAACCTTCATCACGCACGGTGAACCCACGGCTGCGGACGCGCTGCGCCATCGCATCGAAGAACGAAAACGCTGGCGCTGCAAAGTGCCGGAGTATCTCGAGCGCGTCAGTCTGATATGACGGTACGACCCAAAAGCCTCCTCGTCCACGCGCCTTCCGTGGTCCCGGCTGTCGCGCTATCTGCGGCTGATCAGCATCCCGAGCAGGAGTCCCACTCCCGCGCATATTCCGGCAACGGACCAAGGATGCTCGTGCACATAAACGTCCGTCGCGCGGGCCGCTGCCCTGGTCTTGTCCACCACGGCCGCTTGGGCGTGATCGAGTTCGTCGCGCGCCACGCGAAGCCTTTCCTGGACTCGCCCTCTCGCCGCCGTCACTTTTTCGCCCGCCTGGTTGGCGGTCGCATGCAACAGCTCTTCCGTATCGCTCATCACGGCCTTGAAATCCGTTATCAACTTGTCTTTCGCCGCAACAGTCTGCGTGTCCATCTGACTTCTCCTGTTTTGTCGTTGGACCTCAAATATTTCTATCGTCTTTAAGCTGGCAATGTCCCACGCCACTGGCAACCCTACATTGACAAAAGTCAAAGGCGGCGCGGTTTGCACTGGTCCGTCGAAGGCAAAAAAGCCTGATGCGGGCTGGTTGCGGGCTTGATATGGATCAAGCTGAAACCATATTTAGGACTCATACTCAAAACAAGAGAGGGTTTGTACGTGAGAGAGGGTCGGATTGGTGGTGTATTACCGGTTTCCAGGGTGGCTACCTTGACAGTGCGAAATCGGGAATCGTTCGCAAGAACGGTGTCAAGTTGTGCAGGCGGGTCAAGCGCCCTGCACACCAGATGAGCGAGGAGGTTGCGATGCAAACGGCACATCTGACCATCAACGGGATGCACTTCGACGCTTCGATGAGAAGCGTTCGGAGCGCATTGAGCATCATACGCGGCGTCTCCGACGTAAGCGTTTCCATTGCGGAAAAGGAGGCGACCATCAGGTACGATCCGCACAAGGTGCTTCCAAGGCAGTTCGAAACAGCAGTCCGCGTCGTGGGGTGCGAGGTCGAGAGACTCATCGTTGAAACGCCTGAGTGATTTCCACTTCCGTGAAAGGGCCGGCGACGAAGGAAGGCCGGAACGCGCGGATTGCCGCCGGCTTTGCGGGAAAGCGCGGTTGCGCGGCGGCCCGGCTTTCACATTGATCCGGGACAAGGCAACGCGTCTGTGCGGCGGCAAAATAGAAACGTAAACACGAGGGAGGATTGATCGTGGCGATCGGCGAAATCTGCAGTCGTGAAGTCGTATTCACCGGCCGCGAGACGACGGCCAAGCGTGCCGCACAACTCATGCGCGAGCACCACGTGGGGAGTATTGTCGTTGTCGACGAGACGAGCGGCAGACGCATACCGGCGGGGATCGTCACCGACCGAGACATCGTGGTGGCAGTGCTTGCGCTCGGGCTCAACGCGGAAGCAATCCAGGTCGGCGACGTGATGAACCGGGAACTCCTTGCGGTGAACGAGAAGGCAGGCGTTGCGGAAACCATCGAATTCATGCGCGTGAAGGGCGTGCGGCGCGTGCCCGTGACGGACGCCGGCGGCGCGCTGGTGGGGATCGTCGCTGCCGACGACTTGCTGTCCCTGCTTGCCGAGGAGATGTCTGCGCTTTCTACCATGGTGACGCGGGAGCACAGACGTGAAGTCGAGGTCAGAAAGAAGATGCTTTGAAAGGAGATGGGAAACCATGCCAGTGCCAGTACAAATTGTTTTCCACGAAATCGATCATTCACAGGTGTTGGAGGACCACATCCGTGAGAAGACCAGGAAGCTCGAGTCATTTCACCCGAGATTGATGAGTTGTCACGTCAGCGTGGAGCAACCGCATCGTCACAAACACCAGGGCAGGTGTTTCAACGTGCGCATCTCTCTGCACGTGCCGGGCGCGGAGTTGGTCGTGAATCGTGACCAGCATGAGGATGTCTACGTGGTGCTGCGGGATGCTTTCGACGCGGCGCGCCGGCAACTGGAAGACAACGCGCGCAAGATGCGCGGGGACGTAAAGCTTCATGAGGGACGTGGGACCGAAGCGGAATGACAAAACGGGGAGAAGGCGTGAGAGAAGAGGAACCGAGGGCGCACACAAAGGGGCACCGCGACCGCCAGTTGGAAGAAGTCAACCACGATCCTTATCTGGCTCGCAGCAAACCGCCCGAGCCGGCGCTGTGTCCGCAGTGCGGTGTCGTGTACCACAGGGGCCGATGGCAGCGGGCTCCGCGCCCGGAGAAGGCACACGAGCATCTGTGTCCGGCATGCCAGCGCATCAAGGACGGCTATCCCGCGGGGTACTTAAAGTTGTCGGGGGAGTTTCTTGGTACGCATCGGGACGAAATCCGGCACCTGGTCCGAAACGAGGAACAGCGGGAAGCAGCGGACCACCCGCTCCAGCGCATCATGGACATCATGGAGAGGGCCGGGGTAATCACCGTCACCACCACCGACGTGCATCTCGCGCGCCGGATCGGTGAGGCCCTGCATCACGCCTACCAGGGCAAACTGGAAATCAAGTACAGCCAGGACGAGTATCTGGTGCGGGTCAATTGGACGCGATAATGGGGCGCGATGGACGGGCGCTGCGCTTTGCCGGCAGCGGAGGTGCGGATGCTCCCCGGATTGATCTGCGTCAAAGGGTTCGCGGTGATTCTTCTTTAGACTGAACCAGTGGGAGGCGGTTCGGTGTTCACACCGCGCGTTGAGATTGGATGGAAATGATCATGACTGCCGCACAGATGCACAGAAGTCGCAAGATTGCGCGCAACCCGCCGCATGCGGCGAGGAGAAAAGTGCAGCCGAAGCGCGTGGTCGGAACCATACATCAGAAGACCAGCGACCCTCGGAATGAATTCAGCGACGAAGAATGGCGGGAAATGGTGGCGACCGCCGCGTACTATCGAGCGCAATCGCGTGGCTTCGACGAAGGATCACCCGAGGACGATTGGTATGAAGCTGAAGCCGAACTGCGTGCGCAACTGACTGGCGCCGAAGGGGGTACCGAATCCGTCCCGGATTTCGGTGCCGGCCCCGCCTACATACAGAGAGAAGGAGAATGAAGATGGCATTCAGCGTCTGAGTGAAACCCGCGCCGCGCCCTCGCCCGGAGGGCGGCCACGCTGAAAGTGAAGATTCCCGGCGAGCGCGAGCATTCGTGAGTTGTTGGCAAGGACGTCGCCGAACAGTTCTTTGGTTCCGCGGGCGCGGCAATAACGGATCATTTTCTCCAGCAGGGCATTGCCGAGTCCTTTTCCCTGGGCGCTCGATCTGACCAGAATGCCGAATTCGGCCTGCTCGTTGTCGGGGTCTGTCACGGTCCGCACTTCCCCCAGCAACTCGTTGTCCGCGTCTATCGCGACCAATGCCATTTCGCGGTCGTAGTCGATCTGCGTGAAGCGGGCGAGTTGGGAATGAGGCAGTTCGCGTAACGCCCCGAAAAACCGGAAGTAAATGTCCTCGGGCCTGCTTTGCTCGATGAGCCGCTTGAGCCGGGCCTCATCCTCCGGGTGGATCGGGCGCAGCAGGATGGGGTTGCCGTTCAGGAAAATCGTTTCCTCCAGTTGCTTCGGGTAGGGGCGGATGGCAAACCGTTCGGTTCCGCGGGTCCGCGCAGGCGCGACGCGGATGCGGGCGTCGAGGGCGACGATCCCTCGGTCATCGGCCAGCAGCGGATTGATATCGAGTTCGACGATCTCCGGTATGTCTGCGATGAGCTGCGCTGTCCGGATCAGCACGCCGCAAACGGCGTCCTGATCCGCTGCCGGCCGGTCGCGATATCCGGCGAGCAGCTTCGATATCCTTGTGCGGGAGATGACTTCGCGTGCCAACGCAACGTTAAGCGGCGGCAGCGCAATGGCCCGGTCGGCAATTACTTCCACTG